>JANWLS010000191.1 GCA_025450765.1 Vicinamibacterales bacterium
ATCAGGTTGTTGCGGTTGGCCGGCGTGAACGGCAGGATGTTGACGAACTCGGCTTCCTTGTCGGTCTCCTCCGGGAGCCGCATGATCACGAAGTTCGGCTCCATCGGGTTCGACGCTTGCGGCCCGGATGATCCGACCGACACCTGGTTTGCGATGCTCCAGAGATCCTCCCGGTTGTAGAAGACCTCGGGATCCGTCATGTGATACAGCCCGTACGCCGTCGCCTGCACCTTCAGCAGCAGGTCCGGGTAACGCACGTGCTGGCGCAGGCCCGCCGGCATGTCGCTCGCCGGGTGAAACAGCGCCGGGAAGAGACGCTCGTACGCCTGGATGATCGGATCCGTCGGGTCGAACACATAGAAGGTGACCGTGCCGTCGTACGCATCGATCGTCACCTTCACGCTGTTCCGGATGTAATTGACCGACTGATCGCCGAGCTGATATTCGCGCGCGTACGGATACATGTCGGAGGTCGTGAACGCGTCGAGGATCCAGTACAGGCGACCGCCGGGCGCCACCACCACGTAGGGGTCGGGATCGTAGGTCAGGAACGGCGCCAGCGTCTCCACCCGCTGGGCGATGTTGCGTCGCATCAGGATGCGGCTGTCCGACGTCACGTCGTCGCTGAACGGAAGCTTGGTCAGGTCGCCGCGATCGATCGAGATGAGCAGCTTGCGGAAGAAGCCGCCGATCTGCACGCCGCCGGTTCCCGCGTAGGTCGTGTACGCGTTGCTCTGCCCCTGCGGGTAGTTGAACTCCTTCTGGTGCGTGCGCACGTACACATCGGTGTTGGTGACCTCGCCGTAATAGATTTCCGGCTGCGTCACCTTGATCGACGGGCTCGAGCTCTCCACCGGCATGTTCTTCAGGATGAGGTCCGGCATCCCTTCCGGCGTGAACCCGTTGACGGAGTTCATCGTCAGGCCGTAGCCGTGGGTGTAGATCAACTTGCTGTTGATCCAGTTCTGCCCGCCGGGCAGCTTGCCGAGGTTGAACTCGCGCGCGGCGAGCATCACTTCCCGTTCCCGCCCGCCGATGTTGTAGCGATCGATGTCGATCTGGGGAAAGTCGTAATACGTCCGGATCTCCTGGATCTGACGGAGCGTGTCGCGCAGCGCGCCGATGTCCCAGAGCCGCACGTTCTCGAGCGTGGCCCGGTTGTCGGGCACGTCGATCGCATCGACGCCCGGGTCGGCCGGGAACGAGTGGCGCGTAATCTTGTCGAGATCCAGCGCCGACTGGGTCATCGCGATGTTGTGGGCGATGAACGGCCGCTCGCGCACCAGCTCGTTGGGCTTGACGATGAAGTTGCCGACGTACCAGCCGGCGATGGACATCCCGATATAGATGACGATCGCCGGGGCGACAGCGCCGATCATCCAGGTGAGGCGGCCTCGTCCGGCTGCGTTGACCAGGGCGGCGATCCCGCCGGCCGCCAGCGCAATCGTGACGATCAGCAGGCCGGGAATGAAGATGTGCGCGTCGGTGTAGTCCACGCCAGAGAAGATCTGGTTCGTGTCGTACAGCATGTCGAAGCGCGACAGCCACGTGCGCGCGGCGAGCACGAGCAGCAGGAGGCCGAACGTGGCCGAGAGCCCGCGCCACGAGCCGCTGCCCATGCTGAATCCGCGGTAGCCGATCGCCGGCCGGCGATCGATGACCGCGTAGAAGATGGCCGCCGCGAGCATCAGCAGGGCCAGCACGTTCAGCCAGCCGACGATCAGCTGCCACGCCGGAAGGCTGAACAGGTAGAACGTCGCCGGGTGGCCGAAGATCGGGTCGGCCGGCGTGCCGGCCGGTGCCGCCCCGTACCAGTACAGGGCGAACGTCGGCCACTCCGCCATGAGCCCCGCGCCGGCGATCAATCCGGCGAGCAGGGCAATCACGATCGTGGCCAGCTTGAGCACCGGGACGACCGGAAAGGTGAGCGGCTGGCCGTTGATCAGGATCGTGTTCGTCGACGAGATGTGCGACAGGTCGCGCGGGCGGAGCCAGGTGAACGCGCCGTAGAGGATCAGGAATGTCGCGACCGCGAACACGGTGAAGACCGCACTCCGCAGGTCGAGCGAGGTCCAGAAGACGCTGCCGAACCCGAGCGCGGAAAACCAGAGCGAGTCGACGTAGAGTGAAATCGAGGTTCCGCTGCTGAGCAGCAGGACGAGAATGATGAGCGCCGCCGCGATGAGGCCACGATGGGAGCGGCGCCGGTGCGAGTGCGAGGGCCAGTCGATCACCGGCGGCTCGCCACCGGGACCGAAGCGTTCCGCCATGAAGAGATCCCCTTCCTTGCCGCCGCGCGAGACACGATCGCGCCTGCCGGCGGGTTCTCTGGTGCAGAGCTCGAGAACGGTCTATTATAACGGGCGGCCCATCCGGGTCGGGGAAGGCTCCTGCCGGCCCGGGCACGAGGCGGTCTGAACAAGGAGATTATTGTCGATGAAGGTCGCGCAAGCGGTTCGAGATGGGCTGATGGCTTCGCTGGTGGCGCTCGGCCTGCTGATAGCCTGCGGGCTCCTGGACGTCGCCCGGTCAGGGCGCGTGCCCGAGGCCTGGTCGGTGGCGGCGATGTTCCGCGACTGGCCTATTTATCTGATCATGGTGGTCTTCTACCTCGTGGTCAACTCGCTCATCGGCATCGCGTACGCGGCCGGGTTCGAGAAAATCGTCAAGGACTCGGGACCAGCGTGGGGCATGCTCTTCTCCCTGCCGCACATCGTGTTCACCGGCTACCTGGTCGGCTACCTGCCGTTCCTCGGCTTCTGGCCGGCGAATGCGGATCCCGGGCCCGGGCTGCTGTTCATGAACATGTTCTTCACGGGCCCGTTCGTGCTCGTGTTCGCGCACTGGGCCTACGGCATCACGATGGGCATGCTGTACGACCCGATCGCCGAGCCGCGCATCGGATAAATCAGCCTTCTTCATGTTCGCGGTGGGGCCAGCCCCCACCGCTGTCCCCCCAACACGCGCCCGGGTCTCTGGCAGGCTCCGATGGGCCTGCGGCCGAACCCCGTCTCGATTCCCTCCGTCTAACCCTCGTATCGTCGTCCATCTTCGATCCGAGGAGTGCCCATGGCCCGGTGGTGGCAGGATCTGCGGTTCGCCAGCCGCACGCTCATCAAGCAGCCCGGATTCTCGGCCGTGGCGATTCTGTCGCTGGCCCTGGGCATCGGCGCGAACACCGCCATCTTCAGCCTGCTGAACTCGGTTTTTTCGAATCCCCTTGCCGTGTCGCAGCCCTCGCGGCTGGTGATGCTGTACACGACCGACCAGCGGAACCCCGGATTCCTGCCGATTTCCCGGCTCAATTTCGAGGACTACGGCAGGCAGGTCACGGCGTTCGCCGGCGTCGCCGGGTACGAGTTCGTCCCGCTCAATCTCGGTGCGGCATCCAGCAGCACGCCGGAGGTGGTGGCCGGTGCGATGGTGAGCGGGAACTACTTCTCGCTGCTGGGCGTGAAGCCGGCGCTCGGACGGTTCTTTCTGCCCGAGGAAGATCAGGTGGCCGACCGCGATCCGGTCGTCGTGCTCGGCGATGCCCTCTGGCGGACACGGTTCGGCGCCGACCCTGGCATCGTCGGACGAACCATCCAGTTGGACGGTATGCGGTTCACGGTGATCGGCGTGGCTCCGCCGACGTTCTCCGGCGTCGACGTCGGTCTCCAGCTGGGGGCGTGGGTGCCGATGATGATGCACCACCGCGTGAGGCCGAACGACGCGGAGATGTTCGATTCCCGGCGAGCCCTGATGTTTTCCGCCTTCGGGCGACTGAAGCCTGGCGTGACCGTTGCGCAGGCCGAGGCGCAGGTGCAGGCGGTCGGTGCGAGGCTGGCGTCCACGTATCCGGATGATAACAAGGGCCGCGGCGGCCGGATCCTGCCGCTGACTGAGGCCTCGATCAACCCGAACGCCAGGAACGTCTTCACGATGGCCGGCACGATCCTGATGCTCGTCGTCGGTCTCGTCCTGCTCATCGCGTGTGCGAACGTCGCGAACCTGCTGCTCGCGCGCGCCACGGCCCGGCGCCGCGAAATCGCCGTGAGAGTGTCGCTTGGCGCCAGCCGCTGGCAGCTCGCGCGTCAGTTGATGACGGAGAGCATGCTGTTGGCGATCATCGCCGGCGCGCTCGGCCTGGCGATTGGCGTCTGGGTTCGCAACCTGCTCTGGAGCCTTCGGCCGGCGACCACAGGTCCGTTCGTGCTCGCGCTCGGGCCCGCCATCGACGCGCGCGTGCTCGTGTTCACGCTCGCACTGGCCGTCGCGGTGGGCGTGCTCTTCGGCCTGGCGCCGGCGATCCAGGCCACACGGCCGAACCTGGTGACGGATCTGAAAGATCGCTCCAGCCAGGTCAGCGACCTGCACGGCCGGTTCAGCCTCCGGCGCCTACTCGTCGTGGCGCAAGTGGCGCTCTCGTTCGTGGCACTGGTGGGCGCCGGTCTCTTCGTGCGCAGCCTGGCGAATGCCCAGCGGATCGATCCCGGGTTCCGTACCTCGGGCATCGCCGTGATGAGCTTCAACCTCGAATCCCAGGGCTACGACGAGCCGCGTGGACGCGCGTTCGATCGGCAGGTGATCGAACGGGTCGGCGGGCTGCCCGGTGTGCGGCACGCGAGCCTGGCGACCGTGCTGCCGCTCGGCGGCGGCGGTCTCGCGCGAACGGTGTTTCTCGACGGGCAGGATACGAGCAACAACCGCAATGGGGTGCTCGTGCTGACGAGCGCCGTCACGCCGGGATATTTCCAGACCCTCGGTGTTCCGCTCCGGCGCGGGCGCGACGTCGCCGGAACGGATCTGGCTGGTGCCCCGCGCGTGGCGGTCGTGACCGAGGCCATGGTCAAGCGCTTCTGGCCGAATCGCGATCCGATCGGGCAGCGCTTCCGTTTCTTCGGTCAGCATGACCCGCTCGAGGTGGTCGGTGTGGTCGCCGACAGCAAGTTCGGGTCGCTCGGCGAAGAGCCCCGGCCGTGTGCCTACCTCCCGCTCAGCCAGAACTACGCGGGGCAGGTGTCGTTGATCGCCTGGACCTCCGGCGACGCGGACGCCGCGCTCGGCAGCATTCGCTCGACGGTGCAGGCGCTCGATCCCAATCTGCCGCTCACCAACGTGACGACGATGGCGCAGGTGCTGGACCAGTCGCTGTGGGTGCCCCGGATGGGCGCGATGCTGTTGGGGGCCTTCGGCCTGCTGGCGCTGCTGCTGGCGGCGCTCGGGTTATACGGCCTGATGGCTTACGTGGTGATGCAGCGGACGCAGGAAATCGGCGTCCGCATGGCGCTCGGCGCCTCGGCCGCGAACGTGCGCCGCCTGGTGGTGCGCCAGGGGCTGGTGCTGGCGCTCACGGGGATCGTCATCGGCGCGCTGGCCGGCTTCGGGCTGGCGCGGGCAGCGTCAGGTCTGCTGTACAACGTGAGCGCGCTCGACGTGCCGACGTTCACGATCATCCCCGTGCTGCTCATCCTTGTGGCGCTCGTGGCCGCGTTCCTGCCGGCACGGCGCGCCACCAGGATCGATCCGCTCGAGGCGCTGCGTTACGACTAGCGGCCGGGCGCGTGGGACGATCGGTTCACGCGTTCGATCGTCCCGCCATCACCTTCAGCGCGATCGCGAACAGCAGGAAGCCTACCGCACCCCGCCAGTAGCCGACCGGGGGAATGCCAAGCACTCCGTGGGTGAACGCCAGTACGGACCCCACGACGAACGCGGCCGCCGCGAGCAGGATCAACAGCCAGGAGAGTGTGTGCATCGCGGCATAATAGCAGAGCTGCCGAATCCCCCATCGGCCGTTGCCGACGCATGGTAAGTTAGGAACTGGCGCCCGCCCCCGGCATCATTCAGATGGCTGCAGTTCCACGCACGCCGCGTCGTTCCGATCGTCCGCTTCGATCCTGGGTACCCTACTTCGTACTCGTCGTGTCGGTGCTGATCACCGTCGGCGCCACCGGCTATATCGCGGTCGCCGCGCATCTGCGGGATCGCACCCGGTTCCAGGGCGCGGTCCAGGACGTCAGCAGCAGCGTCGAAGGGCGGATCTCCACCTACACCACGCTCCTGCACGCGGGCGCCGGCCTGTTCGCCGACGATGACCAGGAGTCGCGGCGCGGCTTCCGCGCGTTCGTCGATCGGCTGGACCTGCCGTCGCGTTATCCGGGCGTGACGGGCATCGGATACCTCGCCCGCGTCACCGACGCGAACCGGGCCGCGCTCAAGCGCTACATGGCCGATCAGGGCCTGCCCGATTTCCAGATCGAACCGGCCGGCGACCGCGCCGAGTATTACCCGGTCATCTATTTCGAAACCTCGTCGCCAGGCGCACCGGACGTGGTCGGGCAGGATCGCTGGCTCGATCCGGCGAGGCGTGCCGCGATGGAGCAGGCGCGCGACTACGGCGTGGCTGTCGCGTCGGCGCCGGTGCCGACGCTGGGTCACACCGAATCGGCGGAGCGCCGGGGCGTCGTGATTTATGAGCCGGTCTATCGCGGCGGCACCGTGCCGAAGACCGTGTCCGCACGCCGCGAGAACCTGATCGGGTTCGTCTTCGGGCCGCTGCGTACCGGCACGATTATCGACGGCATCATGCGCCAGCAGGACCGGTATCACATCGGCGTGCGCGTGTACGACGCGGCGGGCACCGGTCCACAGGATCGGCTCTACGACAAGCTGCCGGCGATGGGTCGCCTGACCTTCGGCCCGCAGCTCGAGACCACCTCATCCATCACCGTGGCCGGCCGCCTCTGGAATCTCTCGTTCGCCACCGGGCCCGAGTTCTATCGCGAATCGACCGCGCGCCAGTTGCCGTTGATCCTCGCGGGCGGCGTGATTCTCAGCTTGATCCTCTTCGGGGCGGCGCGCTCGGAGGCGCGCGCGCGAACGACCGCCGAGCGTGCGGCTGCCGAGCTCCGCGTCTCCGAGGAAGAGCTCCGCGAGAGCGAAGCGCGACTGCGCCGCCTGGTCGACGCCAACATCATCGGCATCATCATGGCCGGCCTCGACGGCCGGATCATCGAGGCCAACGACGCCTTTCTCGAGATCGTCGACTACAGTCCGGCCGACCTGAGGGCCGGCATCGTCACCTGGCGGCTGCTGAAATCGGGCGAGCACGGGCCGACCATCGAACGGATCATCGAGGAGACGCGCAGGCTGGGCCGGCACGAGCCATTCGAGGCCGAATGCATCCGCCGCGACGGCCGCTTCGTGCCGGTGCTCGTCGGGGCGGCCTTTCTCGGCGGGCGCCAGAATCTCGTCGTCGCGTTCCTGCTGGACCTCACCGATCGGAAGCACGCCGAGCGCGAGCGCGAGCAGTTGCTCGAGCGCGAGCGCCAGGCGCACGCCGAGGCGCAGGCGGCCAACCGCGCGAAGGACGCGTTCCTCGCCACGGTCTCGCACGAGCTTCGCACGCCGCTGAACGCGATTCTCGGCTGGGCGAAGATGCTGCGGATGGGCCAGCTGGAACCGGGTCGCCAGGAGCGGGCGCTCGAAGTGATCGAGCGGAACGCGCAAACGCAGGTGCGCCTCATCGAGGATCTCCTCGATATCTCGCGCGTGACCACCGGTAAGCTGCGGCTCGAGATGCAGACGATCGACCTGGGGCCGGTCCTGCTCGCGGCGCTCGACTCGGTTCGCCCGGCCGCCGATGCCAAGGGCGTCACCATCGAGACGCAGCTGGCGCCCTTCCCCGGCCTGGTGATGGGCGATGCCGAGCGGCTGCAGCAGGTGTTCTGGAACATCCTGTCGAACGCGATCAAGTTCACGCCGCACGGGGGCGATGCGGTCCTGTCGCTCCAGCGCGTGGACGATGCGCTGGAAGTGCGGGTCGCCGATACAGGGATGGGTATTCCAGCGGACTTCCTGCCGCACGTCTTCGAGCCGTTCCGGCAAGGCGACAGCTCGACCACTCGGGCGCACGGCGGCGTCGGGCTGGGCCTGGCGATCGTGCGCCACCTCGTGGAGCTGCACGGCGGCACGATCCGGGCCGAGAGCGCGGGCACGGGCCGCGGCGCCACCTTCATCATCCGGCTCCCCGTGCGGGCGGCCACCGAGCTGATGCTGCCGCCCGGCCGCGAAACGGCCGCCGTCGTGCGCGTCGAAGGACGCGAACAGCACCAGGAATAGCTCGCCTCTTCCGCTGCCGCCGGGCGAATGGGCCGTTAGACGGTGGAATCTCGTGGCGGGTTGCTGTCGTCTCGGGGTGCGACGGTCTTGCTCATGAAGACGCGCGCGACACCCTGTTCGGTCCGTCGGGCCGTCTCGACGAAGCCGCGGGCGCGATAGAAGCGCTGGTTCTCCGTCATCAGCTCGTGTGTGTAGAGCCGGACGGCGGGAAGGTGGCGAGCGCGCGCCTGTGCCTCGGCGAAAGCCAGCAGGCGGGTGCCGAGGCCGGTACCCTGACGGTCCGGCCGCACGGCGACGTTTTCGATCAGGAGGGATTGTTCCTCGGGCTCGAGGACGAGCACACCGACGATGTGTCCGTCATCCTCGGCTACGTGCACGGAGCCGGCGGCCATCAGCCGGCTGTAGTCGGCCGTCATTGGGAGCGGCGGGCGGCCGATCCGCGGCACGTCGTGCGCATAGGCCTCGTGCACGCATCGTTCGACCGCTTCGCGATCGTCCGCGACCGCCAGCCGGATCCTCAAGCCTTCACCATACTAGCGGTCCCTCTTCTTCACCCCATAGTCCGCCCCGTAATCCGCATCGATCGCCTGGGGATCCCCGACTGTCGCGTGCGGGTCGGGATTGGGGATCCGGTGCCACACCGGGCGGAGGTGGCGCAGGTAGACGAGCACCGCATGGCGATCCTCCGGCGTCCACTTGGAGAACGCCGGCCACGGCATCTGCCTCGCCCCGGCCTGGTGGCCGTCGGGGAAGACGCCGCTCCGCAGCACCCGCAGCACTTCATCGTCATGCAGGCGCCCGAGCCCGGTCTCCGGATCGGGTGTCAGGTTCGCGCTGATCGCGGATCCGCTGCCATCCTCGATGAACTTCCCGCCGCCAGCGAGGTAGTCGTCCCAGTCCGGTCCGGCCGATCCCTGCGGCGTATGGCAACCGGTGCAGCCGGTGACCGTCACCAGGTAGCGTCCGCGCTCGGCCAGCGCCCGCTCGGCCGGATCCTTGATGTCGTCGAGCGACGGCGGAGCCGCAGCCTCCGGCTTCACCAGTGACTCCACCGAGACCATCGTCAAGGGCGGAATGAAATAGAGGAACGCGATGAACCCAACGACCGCGAGGATGACGATCGTGAGCGCCGTCCGCTTGAGAAATCGTCTGATCGTCATTGAACCTCCGCGCCTCCGCGTGCGGAGCCTGCGTTCCCCGGATACGCATACAACGCCGGATCCTCTTTCATGATCAGCACCCGGAACTTGCCCCAGAGATACGTCACGATGTTCGGGCGGTCGTGCGCCGGAATGGCGTTGTGCACGGGTGGAATGGTCCGCAGGTACGCGACGATGGCATTCAGATCCTGCGGCGTCAGATCGGCGTAGCCGGTCCAGCCCATCGGGAACGGCAGCATGCGCGAGCCATCGGGCCGGGTGCCGCGCGTCAGCACGTTCTTGATCTGATCGTCCGTCCATGAGCCGAGCCCGGTTTCGCGATCGGACGTGAGGTTCATCGTCACGAAATCGCCCCAGGGCCCGAGATGCCAGCGCTGTCCGCCCGCGTTCTGCAGGCCCCGCAGCACGTGACCCTCGCGATCGATCGGCGAGTGGCACTGGCTGCAGGCCAGGGTGTCGACCAGGTACCGGCCGCGCTCGACCGGATGCTTCTTCGCGTCGGCATCCTCGCGTGCGTAGAGCGCGTGCAGTTCGTCGGCGCTCATCTGCCAGGCGGGCTTGCGCGCGAACGACAGGACGTAGTTGGCGAGATCCCACATCTCCGCGTCTGTCGCCGTGTTCACGTACGACGGCATCGGCGTGCCCGTCATGCCCGTTCGGAAGCGCAAATAGACGTCGCGTGCCGTCGCGCCGCCCTCGAAGGTCCACGGCTCGGTGAGGTCGGTCGAGTTCAGGGGGTGGCCCGTGTCGTCCTTCAAGTCGCGCGCGATCGCACCGGTGCCGCGGCCATCGGTCCCATGGCACGCCGTGCACTGCAGCTTCTTGTAAACCGCCGCGCCGCGCGCCACGCTTTCGGGCGAGGTTGGCACCGCCTTGCCGATATTCACGACGGGCGGCTGGGTGTCGGCGAAGCGTGAGGAGAGGGTCTTGACGTAGTCAACGACCGCGCGAATCTGAGCGTCGGTGAGCAACCCCTTCCAGGCCGGCATCGACGAGCCCGGCAAGCCGTGGGTGACGGAGGTGATGAGGTCGTCTTCGGTTGGAACGCTGCCCGACTCGGTCGACCGGATCTCGTAATTGCCGGTGGTGAAATCGCGAGGATGAGGATTGAGGAAGGCCGCTGCCGGACCGTCGCCGCGGCCGGAGGTCCCGTGGCAGCTGGCGCAGTGGTCGTGATAAATCGTCCGGCCGTCGGTGGTCATCGTCGACCCGGCTGCGGCAGGCGTGCCGCTTGTCTGCGTGGCGTGCCAGGCTTGCACCGCGCCCGCCGACAGGCCGCCGGCGGCGAGCAGCACGACACCGGGCCACGCGAGCCGTCGTCGTTTCCATACGCGCCAGCTCTGCATCAGAATCACCTCCTCCGAAAATGGGAAGCGCGCCATTCACGCGCGGCCACATTATCGCCCGCCGTCCGGGAGCCGGCAACCCGCGTGCGATCGGCTGTGCTAGTCTGCCGATCAGATGAATCCGTGGAGATCGCTGGCCCGCCTGACGCTGCTCAGCGTCAGTGCATGCCTCGTGTCGGCTTCTCTTGGCGTGGCCCAGGTCGGGATCGGTCCGGGCGCGGCGCCCGCACCGCCGATGCGCGTGATCCTCCGGGATCATCCGTTCCCGGGAACGATCGACCTCACCGTGGATGCCACGGATACCGACCACAAGGTGATGCGCGTGCACGAGAGCCTTCCGGTACCGGCGGCTGGCCCGATGACGTTGCTCTATCCCCAATGGGAGACAGCCAGCCACGCGCCGACCGGTTCAGTCGGTGCGCTCGCAGGTCTCGAGGTGACCGCCGCCGGGCAACGCGTGTCGTGGCACCGCGATCCCGTGGACGCGTTTGCCTTCCACGTGGATCCGCCACTCGGCGCCAGACGCCTTGAACTCGAGTTTCAGTACATCTCGTCCACACGCCCGGGGGCGCTGATGATGACCCCCGACATCGTCGTGACGTACTGGCAGGATGTCGTGCTCTATCCAGCCGGCTGGTACACCCGCGACATCCCAGTGCGTGCCAGTCTGCGCCTCCCCTCGGGGTTCGTTGCCGCCACCTCTCTCGCGCCGCAGGAGCGGACCGGTCCTGTGACCAGCTATGGAGCGGTCTCGCTGGAGACGCTCGTCGATGCCCCGGTCTACGCGGGCCGTTGGTCGCGCCGCGTCGATCTGGGCGCCGTGGAAGGAGCGCCGGTGCGTATGGATCTGGTCGCCGACGCACCCGACGCGCTCGCGATGTCCCAAGAGTTCCGGCTGAAGCTCGAGACCATGCTGCACGAGACGGCCCGCGTGTTCGGGCCGCCGCACTTTCGGCAGTATGACTTTCTCGTCTCGCTCAGCAGCGCCCTGCCGTCGGATGGCGGAACCGAGCACCTGTCTTCCAGCGAAAACAACGTCGGGACCGACTATCTGCGGCATCCGGACCGGCATCTGATGCAGCAGGATCTGCTCGCTCACGAATTCGTGCACAGCTGGAACGGGAAATTCCGAACGCCCGAGGGCCTGTGGACGCCGGACTTCAACACGCCCGCGCGCGACGATCTGCTTTGGATTTACGAAGGACAGACGCAGTACTGGGGCATCGTGCTCGCCGCTCGCGCGGGGCTTCGCACCCGCCAGGAAACGCTGGACCTGCTCGCGCTCACCGCCGCGAAGGCGCAGGCCAGGACCGGGCATGCCTGGAAGTCGCTCGGCGATAGCGCCTTCGACCCCGTCTACGACGCCGGGCACCGCACGACCTGGCCAGACTGGCAGGGTCGGGAAGACTATTACGGCGATGGTGTGCTGCTATGGCTCGATGTCGATACGCTGATCCGGGAGCGGACCGGCGGCCGGCGCAGTCTGGACGACTTCGCGCGAGCCTTCTTTGGCGTTGATGGACGGAGCGAGGTCACCCGCACCTACACGCTCGCGGACGTGTGCCTCGCGCTTGGCCGCATTGTCTCAATGGATTGGCCAGCGTATTTCGAGCAGCGGCTCGAGGCGCACGACGACCGGCACCTGCTCGACGGCGTGCGACGGGGCGGCTATCGCCGGCCTTCACCGATCGTCCGACGGAGACCTTCCGGCAGGCCGAGGTGGACGAGGGCGGCCTGGATCTGCGTTCGTCGCTGGGGTTGCTTGTGGGAGAAGACGGATCCGTCGGAGGCATCACGTGGGAAGGCGCGGCCTTCCGCGCCGGAGTCGGCATCGGTGCGCGCCTCACGTCGGTGAACGGCGCCCCTTACAGCGATGCGGCGCTCCTCGCGGCGTTGCGCGCACCGGCAAGGCCCCTGCGTCTCGGCTTCCGCCAGGACGGTCGCGATCGCGTGGCGACCATCGGCAGCGTCGGACCGCCTCGCTATCCGCAGCTCGAACGCACCGGGGGCCGTTCGTGGCTCGATGACGTACTGGCACCCACGACTCGCGATCATTAAGCAGGGTCTCGAGGGGAAGCGTGCCGGTCGCGCCGCTCAGCTCCGCGGATCGAACGTCACTACATCGTCACCACGATCTTGCCGGCTGCGCCGCTCTCCATCACCGCCACGTGGGCGTCGCGCGTCTGCGCCAGCGGAAATTCGCGGCCGACGACAGGCCGCAGCGTACCGTCGGCGAGACCCGCGCCGAGCGCCGCATGAATTCGTCGCAGATCATCGGGCGTGGCGCTGAACAGCGACATCCCCAGGATCGCCGCATTCGGCACCATCGTCCGGCGCGGATCGATCTCGATGCGGCCGCGGTTGCCGACGATGACGACGCGCCCGAATGGCTTGAGCAGCAGGAGATCCTGGTCAAGATTGAGATGCGCGGCCATCTCGATGATGATGTCGATGCCGCCGGTGGCACTCTTGATGTCGTCGAGATAGCCCGAGGCCCGGTGATTGAACGCGCGCGTCGCGCCCTGGGCCCGCACGAGCGCGAGCCCGGCGTCCGTGCCGGCGGTGCCGACGACCGTGATCCCGCGCGCGACGGCCAGTTGGACAGCCGCGGTGCCGACCGCGCCGCTCGCCCCGTGCACCAGCACCGTGTCGCCCGCCTTCGCCTGCGCCCGCTGGAAGAGTGCCCGATAGGCGGTGGCGTGCGGGACGCCGAGCGCCGCACCCTGCGCAAAGTTCACGCGTGCCGGCAGCGGATAAACCTGGTCGGGCCGGCAGATCGCCATCTCGGCGTACGTGCCGCCGGATTCCTGGGCGGTCCCGATCACGTACACCTGCTGGTGGAGATCGAGCCCCGTGACGCCGGCGCCAAGCGCCTCCACCGTGCCGGCGCCGTCCTCGCCAGGCGTGTAGGGAAGCGGCGGCTTCCGCGCGTACGTGCCGGCGCGAATGTAGGTGTCGACCGGATTGACGCCGGCCGCATGCAACCGCACCAGCACTTCGCCCGGGCCGGGCTTCGGATCGGGAAGATCTTCGAGCACGAGGACTTCCGGCCCTCCAAACTGGCGAACGCGAACGGCTTTCATGGATAGCACTCCTCTGGCTACGGGCCTCAGGGGACCCTGGACGCGACCCTATCCCGCCTGCACCACCCATTCCGGCGTCGGCGTGATTTCTGACTGCGGCGTCGGCCCCGGATCGGGCCGGCCGCTGCCGGTGACCCGGCTGATGGCGCGGAGGGTCATGTCGTGGTCGCACTCGATTTGGCACGACAGCCGGACGCCGTAGAGCCGGCGCTCGACGAGCTTGTCGCGCTCGGCGCGGGTCATCCGCGAGGGCTCGCCCGCGACGAATTCCACCCGGCATGTCGTGCACCGCGCGTTGCCGCCGCAGGCGTGCAGGACATCGACGTTCGCATCCTGCTCGATGGCGAGCACGAGCCGCTTGCCCAACTCCACCTCGACCGTTTCAAAGCCCTCTACTGTCAATTTCGGCATGATCTCCTGGTCCCCGTGGTCTCCGGTCTTCAGCCTCCGGTCTCCGGTTCTGCGTCGCCCGAGGCGGCCATTCACTCTGTCGCAACCACGCTGTTCAGTGCAACCCGGATGTTATGATCGGCTTGGCATGCCTCAAATGCGGTTGCACAAGACGGTCGGCGTCAAGGTGGGTGGCGTTCAGGTGGGCGGCGGGGCCCCGGTCGTGGTGCAGGCGATGACGCTCACCGATACGGCCGATGCCGCGTCGACGGCTCGCCAATGCGTCGAGCTGGCTGACGCGGGTGCGGAGATGGTGCGGGTGACGGTAAACCTGCCCGCTGCGGCGGCAGCCGTCCCGGAGATCAGGCAGCGGATGCTCGATGCCGGTTGCCAGGCACCGCTCATCGGCGACTTTCACTACAACGGTCACCTGCTGCTGACGAAGTACCCGGCGTGCGCGGCGGCCCTCGACAAGTACCGGATCAACCCAGGCAACGTCGGCACCGGCAAGCGTCGCGACGAGCAGTTCACCACCATCTGTTCCGTCGCACGCGATCACGGCAAGCCCGTGCGCATCGGCGTCAACGGCGGCTCCCTGAACCAGGAGCTGGTGATGAGCCGCATGCAGCAGAACACCGATCGCGCGCTCGGCCGCACCTCCGAGGAGATCGTCAACGAGTGCATGGTGCTCTCCGCGCTGGAGTCCACGGGGCTGGCGCTCGAGGCGGGGCTCCGGCGCGATCAGATCATCATCTCGTGCAAGGTCTCGCGGCCGCTCGATCTCATTCATGTCTATCGCGAGCTCTCACGGCAGACCGAGCAGCCACTCCATCTCGGTCTCACCGAAGCCGGGATGGGCATCAAGGGGCTCGTCTGGTCATCGTCTGCGATGGGCGTGCTGCTCAACGAAGGGATCGGCGACACGATTCGCGTCTCGCTCACGCCGCGGCCCGGCGGCGACCGGCGCGAGGAGGTGTACGCGGCTTGCGAGCTCCTGCAGGCGCTCGGCCTGCGGTCGTTCGCGCCGAGCGTGACGGCATGTCCGGGGTGCGGCCGGACCACGAGCTCCACGTTCCAGGAGCTGGCGGAGCGCGTGCAGGCGTACATCCGCGAGCGGATGCCGGAGTGGAAGACGCAGTACGAGGGCGTCGAATCGATGCGGCTCGCCGTGATGGGCTGCGTCGTCAACGGCCCGGGCGAATCCAAGGCCGCGAACATCGGCATCAGCCTGCCTGGCACGGGCGAGGCGCCGAACTGTCCGGTGTTCATCGACGGCCAGCACTTCACGACGCTCCGCGGCACGTACGACGAGCTCGCGGCGGCGTTCCAGCAGCTGGTGGACGACTACATCGAGGGCAAGTACGAGAAGAAGGGCGTCGGCGCCAGGCCCTAGTGCACCGTGTACGGTTCCCGCAGCTCGAACCGCGCAATCTCCACGTCGAACCCTTCGCCGTCCTCGCTCACCATCTGGTAGGTGCCGTGCATGGAGCCGGTCGGCGTGCGGAGCGGGCAGCCGGACGTGTACTCGAAGGATTCGCCGGGCGCGAGCACCGGTTGCTGGCCGACCACACCCGGGCCTTTCACTTCTTCGACGTGCCCGTTGGCGTCGGTGATAATCCAGTGGCGGCTGACGAGCTGCACGGTCTCGAATCCCTCGTTCGAGATGCGCACGGTGTAGTAGAAGAACCAGTGCTGCTGGAACGGCTGGGATTGTTCGGGCGCATACCGCGATTCAACTTCGATGCGGACGCCCTGGGTAACAGCTTCGGAACCAGGCATGACTTCTGTGTGGGACCTCTTGGCATGATGGCTCAGGAAGACCCGCGGCGGCAAGCTGCGCCGGCCGTATCGGCCGGCTTGTGCGCCACGTGTCGCCATGTGCGGCGGATTGCGTCCGATCGCGGCTCGCTGTTCTATCAATGCCGGCTCGCCGCCCAGGACCCGCGGTTTCCCCGATATCCGGCGTTGCCCGTCCGTGAGTGCCCCGGTTACGAGCGCGACGAGGAGCCCTTCTAGTAGCATTACAGATGTATGCCTCCCATCACTCCGGCTCGATTCAAGCCTGGCGTCAGCCCCGATTCACTCCCTGAAACACCGGCCGTTCAGCACCACGAGACCCCCGTCGTCCGCGGGCAGGCGCTGATCTTCTGGGATCCCAGGAACCCTGGCCGCACGCTCGACGCGATCGACACCGACCAGATCACGCCGGCCGCCGACTGCGTGTCCGAGAGCCTCGAGACGCTCGATGAACGCTGGAAGGCTGGCGCGTTCCGCTATCTCATGCCGGACTTCCGCGCGCGCGTGCATCGCGGCGAAACCTTCGTCATCGCCGGCGATCGCTTTGCGATCGGATCGTCGCGTGAGATGAGCCCGGCGGGTCTCAAGGGTATCGCCGAAGAAGCCGGCCTGGAGATGGTGATCGTCTGCGGCGCCAATATGGGCGATATCTTCCGCAGGAACGCGTTCAACCTCGGGCTGCAGGTGGTGCAGAGCCCTGACGCGGTGGCCGACGCGCGCGACGGCGACCGGTTCAGCTTCGATCCGGCGTCCCGGGCGCTGACCAACGAGACGCAGAAGAAGTCCTACACGCCCGTGCCGCTGACGGCCAAGGAAGACGAAATCCGGCAGAGCGGCGGCATCTTCGCGATCGGACGCCGGGAGTTTCCCGCCTCGGCGCGCACCACGCCTCGCATCGAATGGCCGGATCCCGGAACGGCGCGCCGGATGACGACGACCGAGCAGATCATCTGGGCGCATCGCGTCGACCGGGACGCGGTGGTGAAGCCCGGTGCGACGCTGCGCGTCTACGCCGATCTGCTGCCGGCGTCTGACGGCACCGCGCCGTTCTCCATTCACACCTTCAACCAGATCACCGGCGGTGATCGGATCTATCCACGGCAGGCCGCGATCGCCAACGATCACTTCGTGTTCACCGGGCGTGACGACGACAACCGTCAGACGGGCATCGGCCGCGCGTTTGCGCAGCTCCACGGCATGGAGCGTCCGTATTACGCGACGCCGGGCGACGGCATTTTCCACTTCTACTTCCCGGAACAGGGGCTGGTCGCACCGGGGCAGTTCATTCCCGGCGCCGACTCGCACAGCCGCGCCTACGGCGCCTACGGCGCGGTGGGCATCGGCGTGGGCTCGACGACGCTCGGATTCGGGTGGGCGACCGGCTACATCTTCTTCACGCTCGCCAGGCAGCGACGGGTCGTCTTCTCCGGGAAGCTGCAGCCGTGGGTCAGCGGCAAGGACATCGTCCTGGAGTTGCTGCGGCGCTGGGGCGCGAAGCAGTCGCAGGGGATGTCGGTGGAGCTCGTCGACCAGGACCGGCAGTTGCCGATCGCGTACCGGAACACCATCCCGAACATGATGGCGGAAGCCGAGGCGTTGAACGGCATCTTTGCCGCCGACGAGATCACCGAGGCCTGGTACCGCGCCAAGGGGATCACGGATCTGCCGTATCCGCGTGTGACGCCCGGTACGGATGCTGTGTACGAGCTGGACGAGTCGCTCGTGCTGTCGGATGTCCGGCCGATGATCGCCAAGCCGTTCAGCCCGGGCAACGCGTATCCGGCCGAGGAGGTCGCCGCCGAGAAGATCGAGTTCGACAAGGCGCTGATCGGCTCCTGCACGAACGGGAGCTACGATGATCTCCTGAGCGCGGCGCTCGTGCTCGACGCCGCACGGCATCAGGGGTTGACGCACGTGGCGCGCGAACTGGTGATCTTCCCGGGCTCAGGCGGCGTGGCCCGTCAAATCGAGACACCGGATCCGCGCCTCGGGGGCGAATCCATTGCCGGTGTGTTCCGCTCGGTCGGCGGCGTGATCCGCCAGTCGTGGTGCGGTCCCTGTTTCGGCCAGGGGCCCGACGCGCTGCGCAAGGGGCAGCGCGCGATCACCTCGTTCAATCGTAACTGGCAGAACCGGATGGGGCTCGGCGGGGAAGGCTATCTCGCGAGTCCGGCAGTGGTCGCTGCCTCCGCGCTGGCCGGTTACATGGCCCCGCCGACCGCCCTCGGCCTCACCTGGGATCCGGAGAAGTTCGGGATGTGATGACGCCTGACGAACAGCAGAAGCAGCAGCGGAAGGTCGAGTCCACCGGCATCCGCGTGGCGCGGCGGCACATCTTCCTGTGCTGCGATCAGACCACGCCGAAGTGCTGCGAGAAGGAGCGGGGGCTTGCTGCCTGGGAGTATCTGAAGGGGCGGCTGAAGGAACTCGGGCTCTCCGAGAGCGGCGGGATCCTGCGCACCAAGGCCAACTGCCTGCGTATCTGCGCCGGCGGCCCCGTGGCGCTCGTCTACCCGGAAGGCGTCTGGTATGGGGAGTGCGATCCGCCGGTCCTCGAGCGGATCATCCAGGAGCATCTCATCGGCGGAACGCCTGTCGCCGAGTTCGTGATCGCGGAGCACGCGCTCGAATGACGCGAGCGCCGGCGGCCATGCCGAGCCGAGGACAGGTGGATCCGAGACGAGGCATCAGCGTCAGTTCGGCGTGGGGGTGGGCCCCCACGCCAACTGAATCATGCTGACACTCCTCTACTGCCCCGTGCTCGTCGTCGCGTTCCCCTGCACCTGCTTCAGCGCCTCGCGAACCTGCGCCGTCAGGCCATCGAGTGCCGTGACGAGCGTCGCCTGCTGCTCGGTCGCCGTCTTGTAGTCGTGCGCTTCGAGCGCCTCGCGCACGCCAGGAAGCGTCTTGGCGCCGTAGCCGGTGTAGTAGCCGGCGGCGGTGATGGTGTTCTTGTACCACGGCCGGTTCGGCAGTCCTTTTTCAGAGAGCAGCTTCTGCTCGCTCTGATACAGCGTCTGGTTCAGCGCCGCGAGCTCCGCGGGCGACTTCTTGTAGATGCTGCCGTCCTTCTCGGCGGCCGCCACCGCACTGTCGTAGTCGCCTGACGCCACCCTCAGCGACGCGATCGCCTGCGTGAGCGGCACGAAGTCGAAGCCAGGCTCGCCGCCCGGTCCCTTCACCAGATCCTGCAGCTCCGTTTCGTAGCGTGCGACCGTGTCGGCGAAGTCCGTGAACTGGAACGGCAGCACGTCCGCGTTGGCGAGCCGCATGATCGTCGTGCCGTAGGTCTGCGCGAGCGCGCGGCCATAGACGAAGTGCGTATCGCCGAAGTGGGTGTACCAGTAGAAGTCGTCGTAGATGGAGTGGTACACGCCGCCGCCGCCCTCGCCCCCGTAGCTCAGGGCCAGCGTCGGCAGGCCGAGGTGATCGATGAACGTGGAGAAGTCCGATCCCGAGCCGAGCGCGGCGATGTGGAGATCCTCGCCGTCGTACATCGCGGCACGCTGCGCCGGGCTGGTCGCCCGCCCCTGGTCGCGCTGCTGCAGCTTCGTCCAGACGGTGTCGCCGGTCTCCGGATCGGTGATGGTCTTGGCGACGTCGTTCACGAAGTGCTCGAGGATCTGCGAGCCGCTCGCGTTCAGGTAGCCTTTTCCGTTGCCGTCCGAATTGATGTACACGATCGCGTGCTGCTGGAGGTCGGCGGCATGCGTTTCGGCCCACTCCGTCGAGCCAAGCAGCATCGGTTCCTCACCGTCCCAGGCACAATAGATGATCGTCCGCTTCGGCTTCCAGCCCTGCTTCAGCAGCTCGCCGTAGGCGCGCGCCTCTTCGAGCAGCGCCGATTGTCCGCTCACCGGATCGCTCGCGCCGTTCACCCAGCCGTCGTAGTGGTTGCCGCGCACGATCCACTGGTCGGGCCACGTGCTCCCCTGGATGCGGAACACCACGTCGTACGCCGGCACGATATTCCAGTTGAATTTCAGCGCCAGATGGACCGTCGCCGGACCGGGCCCGACGTGATACGGGATTGGGAGCGCGCCGCGCCAGTCGACCGGCGCCATCGGTCCGCCGAGCGCCGCCAGCAGCGGCTGCGCATCGCCGTACGAGATCGGCAGCACCGGGATCTTCTGAATGCTCTCCGCCTGGTCCCGCGGCAGCCGCTTCGCGTCGGGCGTCGAGCCCCAGCCTGGCGTTTCCGGATCGCCCGGGTACTTCGTCATCTCCATGACGCTGCCGCGTTGCACGCCCTGCTCGGGCCGATACGGCCCTTTCGGGAACACGTCGCCGCGGTAGTACCCGTCGTCTTTGGGATCCGAGTAGATCAGGCAGCCGACCGCGCCGTGCTCGTAGGCGAGCCGCGGCTTGATACCGCGCCAGCTGTTGCCGTAGCGGGCGATGGCGATCTTCCCCTTGACGCTGATCCCCATCTTGGCGAGCTGCGCGTAGTCTTCCGGGAGTCCGTAGTTCACGTACACGAGCGGCGCGGTGACATCGCCATCAGCCGAGTACGCGTTGTAGGTGGGGAGCTGTCCTGCCTGACCCGAGGTCGGATCTTCTGGGATCGCCGGCTCCTTCAGCTTCGCTGTGTAGTGCCCGGGTGAGACGAGCTCGAGCGTCCGGCTGGCCGGCGTCGGGAAGAGGACGTTGAAGGTTTCGATGTGCGCATCGAGCCCGTACGACTTGAACTGATTGAGAATCCACTCGGAATTCTGTTTTTGGTACGGCGAGCCGATGTGGTGCGGCTCGGCCGACAGCTGCTTCATGTTGGCCCGAACCCGCTCGGGATCCGGGATGGCCTTGAACTTCGCTTCCCAGCTCAGCTCCGTCGCCGCGTCCGCGCGCGAGAAGCCGGTGATGGCCGGGCCGGGCGCGGGATTCGCCGGCGCGGCCTGTTGAGCGCCAAGACCCGCGGGCCGGCTGCCAGCCAGCAGCAGGCCCGCGGCCGCAATCCCGAGCAGGCGCAAGGTTGTCATTCGCATCGCTCCTCCTACTTCTGACCCGTACTGGTGGTCGCCTCGCCCTGCACCTTCCCGAGGGCGTCGCGGATTTGCGCCGTGAACGCATCGAGCGCGTTGACGAGCGCGGTTTCCTGTTCCCTGGCCGTCTTGAAATCGTGGCGCTCGAGTGCCTCGCGCACGCCGGGCATCGTCTTCACGCCGTATCCGGTGTAGAGCCCCGGCGAGTAGATCGTGTGCTTGTACCACGGCCGGCTCGGCAGGCCGGCGGGCGAGAGCAGCTTCTGCTCACTCTGGTAGAGCGTCTGATTGAGTGCCGCGAGATCCGCCGGCGACTTCTTGTAGATGCTGCCGTTGCGCTCGGCCGCAGAGACGGCGCTGTCGTAGTCCGCCGCCGCCACCTTGAGCGACGCGAGCGCTTGGGTGAGCGGCACGAAATCGAAGCCCGGTGCGCCCGCGGGTCCCGCCGCCAGGTCCCTCAGCTCAGTGAGGTAGCGGTCCACCGTGATCGAGAAATCCGTGAACCGGAAAGGGAGCACGTCGGCATCGGCCAGCCGCAGGATTGCCGTGCCGTAGGTCTGTGCGAGGGCGCGGCCGTAGACGAAGTTCGTGTCGCCGAAGTGCGTGTACCAGTAGAAGTCGTCGTACGCGGAGTGATAGACGCCGCCGCCACCCTCGCCGCCGTAGCTGATCGACAGCGTCGGGACGCCGACGTGCTGCAGGAACGGCGAGTAGTCCGAGCCGGACCCGAGTGCGGCGATGTGCAGGTCCGGGCCGTCGAAGACCTCGGCGCGTTCGGCGGCCGTGCGGGCCCGGCCCATGTTGCGCTGCTGCAGCTTCACCCAGACGGAGCTGCCCGTCTCCGGATCCGTGATCGACTTGGCCACCTCATTGATGAAGTGCTCGAGCGTGAAGCTGCCGCCGGCGTTCAGATAGCCTTTGCCGTTGCCATCCGAGTTCATGTAGATGACAGCGTTCTTCGCGAGCTCCTGGGCGTGCGTCTCGGCCCATTCCGTCGAGCCGAGCAGCGACGGCTCCTCGCCGTCCCATGCCGCGTAGATGATCGTCCGCTTCGGCTTCCAGCCCTGTTTGAGCAGCTCGCCGTAGGCGCGCGCCTCTTCGAGGAGCGCCGACTGACCGCTGATCGGATCGTCGGCGCCGTTCACCCAGCCGTCGTAGTGGTTGCCGCGCACGATCCACTGGTCCGGCCAGGTGCTGCCGGGGATCTTCGCGATGACGTCGTAGGCCGGCACGATGTTCCAGTTCTGCTTGACCACCAGGTGCACGGTGGCCGCGCCCGGTCCCACGTGATAGGTGATGGGCAGCGCGCCACGCCAGTCGGTCGGCGCCACCGGACCATCCAGCGCTTCGAGCAGCGGTTGCGCGTCGCCGTACGAGAGGGGCAGCACGGGAATCGTCTGCAGCGTCTTGACCTGATCGAGCGGCAGCCGCTTCGCGCCCGGCGTCGATCCCCACCCAGGCGTTTCCGGATCGCCCGGGTAGATGGCCATCTTCATGACGCTCCCGCGCTGGACGCCCTGTTCTGGCCGGTACGGCCCCTTCGGGAACACGGCGCCCTGGAAGTAGCCATCGTCGCGCGGGTCGGAATAAATCAGGCAGCCGACCGCGCCGTGCTCCGCCGCGAGCTTGGGCTTGACGCCGCGCCAGCTCTGGCCATACCGCACGATCACGATTTTCCCCTTCACGCTGATCCCCATCTTCGCGAGCTGGTCGTAGTCCTGGGGGATGCCGTAGTTCACGTAGACGAGCGGCGCCGTCACATCACCGTCGGCCGAGTACGCGTTGTAGGGCGGGAGCTGGTCCTTCTGATTCGAGCTCGGATCGCCAGGGACGGGCGGTTCGGCGAGCTTGGCGACGTAGTGGCCCGGCGACACGAGCTCCACCTTGCGCTCGGCTGGTGTGGGAAAGAGGACGTCGAAGGTTTCGATGTGCGCGTCGAGGCCGTACGACTTGAACTGGTTGAGAATCCACTCGGAGTTCTGCTTCTGGTACGGCGACCCGAGATGATGCGGTTCCGCCGAGAGCTGCTTCATGTTCGCGCGGACGCGATCCGGCTCGGGAATCGCGTTGAACTTCTGCTCCCAGCTCAGTTCCGTGGCCGAATCGGCCGCCGTGAAACCCGCCAGCCGATTGCCCTGTTGCGCGTCGAGCAGGATCGAGCTGCTGGCTGTGAGGAGCACGGCGGCGCTGAGCACCGTCAGCACCCGGGGAAGCGTGATGCGCACGTGACCTCCTTGCGGTGGCGGTCGGGGACGTTGTGCGGGCTCCGGAGCCGTCAACCGGGAATGGAGAGAAAAACGCCGGGTAGTTGTCGTTAAGGCGGGTAACAGTATACACATCAAGTCATGCTGATTCGCACGCTGCCAGTCACGGCCCATGGCCGCTATCTACTCGATGTGCCGGCGGGGAACGGACCCTGGCCCCTTCTCGTCGGCTTTCACGGCTATGCCGAGAATGCCGACGTTTCGCTCGGTGAGATGCGCCGGATTCCTGGGGCGGGTGGGTGGCTGGTCGCCGCGGTGCAAGGACTGCACGCGTTTTACAGCCGCGGCAACGAGCGGGTCGTCGCCAGTTGGATGACGCGCCAGGACCGCGAGCTCGCCATGGCCGACAACATCCGGTATGTCGGTGCGGCGATCGAGGCGATCGCGCGTGAATATCCGCTGCGGCCGCCGCTCGTCTACGCTGGATTTTCGCAGGGGGCGGCCATGGCGTATCGGGCAGCCGCCGCGGCCGGTCACCCTGCCGATGGCGTGATGGTGCTCGGCGGAGACGTCCCGCCCGACCTGGCCGATCACGACCTCTCCCGGTTTCCACCCGTGCTCATCGGCAGAGGCACGAGCGACACGTGGTACACGAAGGAGAAGCTCGACAGCGACCTGGCGTGGCTGGGCGCGCGCGGCATCCGCGCGCAGCCGTTCGTGTTCGAGGGGGGACACGAATGGACGGAGAGCTTTCGGGAGGCGGCCGGGAAATTTCTCGCGCAGCGGCTCGCGCTGCGTTAAAGCCTTCACGCGCCAGGCCGATTGAGTCCGGTATGGAGATTCGCGCAGTCTCCTCGTCGGACCAGATCAACGACCACACGCCCAAGCGCGAAAAGCGGGAAGGCTCGCTGTGGCGGCGGCTCGTGGCGAAATTGCCCGGCAGCCCCTCCGACTCGCCAGAGCCGGAAGGCGAGCCGGGAAAGCCCGCGAGACGGGAAGGGGTCGGGGATAATCTCGATCTGTACGCCTAGACAGGCCCCATCGCCCGGATTTCCGCCTCCGTCTTCAGGTTGTTCGTAATCGATCGGACCCCGAAGACCGACGCCAGCGAGCGGGCCAGCACACGCTCCACGTCTGTTCGCACCACGCCCACGAGGGTCACGTGCCCGTGCGCCACGATGATGTGAATCGGCGGATTGGCCAGCGCGGCGTATTCCCAGAATGACGGGTTGCCGTAAATCGACGCCGCGATCCGGTACCGCAGCTCGTCGTCATCCTGTGACACCGGCAGGACGTTGATCTGGTTCTGCAGTTCGACCATCCCGTCGACGCGCTCCACTCGCCGGGCAATCTGCTGCTTCTTGTAGGGAGCCGTCACGTCGCCGGTGAGCGTGACCACGCCGGATTGGACGGCGATGGTGATGGCGTCGAAGACCGTCAGCCTGGTGTAGGTGTTGACCTGGCGGACCGCGTCGCGCAGGATGGCGGCGTCCTCGCGATCGCTCCGGTTGGCCTCCGGCCCACGTTCACCCGGCGGGGCAGCGGCCACCGTGCACACTGCCGCCAGCATGATCACCGCCGCGCAGACCAGGCCTTTCATGGAACTTCCCTGCGGAACCGCAAGGATAGTGCCACAGACCGGGCGTGTGCGGATCATGAAATCCTGCGCCACCACGTGCAGCGTCGACGGCACCCCGCCTGTGACGGTGACCTGATTCAGCGACAGACTGGACGAGGAGAGGGACAGGCCTACCCGTGCGCCAACGCCAGCCCGAGCCCGTACGTGATCGCCGCCTCGAGCGCGCCAACGACCGTCATCTCGAGACCGGTCGCCCACCAGGGGCGGACCGTGACCAGCGCCTTCGAGGCGCCGACGGCGAAGTGCGCGACCATGCTGATGGCGAACGAGGCGATCACGGCCGGGATCCCGACGGTGAAGAAGAACGGGATGATCGGGATGAAGCCGCCGACCGCGGTGGAGAGCGCGGCCGAAATCGTGGACCGCAGGGGATTCGGAAACGTCTCTTCGTTGAGGTCGAGCTCTTCGTGCACGAGCGCGCGCAGGAACTGCTGTGGCTCCTTCTGCATCCGCTCCACGGTGGCGTGGGCTTCGGCCGGTGACAGCCCTTTCAGCTGGTAGAAGAGCTCCAGCTCGAGCGCTTCTTCGCGCGGGCTCTCGGCGATCTCCTCGCGCTCGCGCGCGACCTCCGACTCGTACACTTCGCGCTGCGACTTCGACGCGAGATACGCGCCGGCACCCATCGAGAGTGCACTGGCGAGCAGGCCCGCCAGGCCGGCGGCGAGGACCACTTCGCTGCCACCGGTATAGCCGGCCATGCCGGAGACGATGCCGAAGACGGCGCCGAGGCCGTCGTTGACGCCGTAGATGGCGTCGCCGATCCATCCCGTGCCGCGCACGTGCCACTGTTCACGCCGCAGGATCGCGTCGAGCGTCGACCGGGCGCCCGGAATCGGACCCGCCAGTGCGCGGAGCGTCACCGCGTGATCGCGCTCCTCGATCATCGCCTCCTCCGCGATCTGTCGGTCGATCGGATCGGCGAGATTGGCGACGAGCTGCTCGTATTCTCCTTCCGCGTTCGTTTCTTCCTGCTCGAGCCGATGCAGCACGACGCTCGGATCGCTCATCTTCTGCAGCCAGGTGAGGCCGCGCTCGACTTCAGACGGATCGGGCGCCTTGCCGGTGTGGAGCGCGATCCGCTCGGCCCACTGCTTCGCGTGCCGATCTTCGGCTTCCGCGAGCCGCTCGAGGATGTGGCGCCGGCGGTTGTCGGGCTCCCGCGCGGCGAGCTGACGGTACGTGGCCGCGGCTTCCACCTCGCGCCGCCACATCATCTCGACGGTGGCTATTGAGCGATCTTTGGGCATGAGCGATTATCCGGCCTGAGCGTGACACATTACCGCGATCGAACCGGCGTGACGATGGCCGATGCATAGCCTTCGCCAACAGTGCTAGCTTGAGCCTGGTTCTGGAATGCCGAGATTCCGACAAATCTTCGTCGCGAGGATGTTCGGGACTTCTGTATGTCTCGAACCGCTGAGACGGCACCATCGGCAGGATTCATCCACAGGAATGTCCGGGCAGGCCCTCCTCCCGGCGGTCGTCCAGCATCAGGGCAATCGCCTCGGCCAGGCTGGCGCGGGCTTCGTCCTTGGTCCGCCCCTGACCATTTGCTCCCGGGATCTCCGGACTGTACGCAACGTACCAGTCTCCCTCCCGTTCGAACACGGCGGTGAATTCGTTGTACATCGCGGCCTCTCGATCGAGAATCACGACCGCCGCGGCTTCATGCCTTCGATGAACGCGAGCCCTTCGCGCTCGGCGAGCTTGCGCGCCGAGCGGTAGCCGGCGCGCTGGAGCAGGGTGAGGGCGCCGCCGTCGCGGCGATACGGGCTGTCCGAGGGGGCGCGGTGGAGCAGGCCGGCGAGTCCGGTGGCGCCGGTCGACTCGAGCGCGAAGAGCCGCCCGCCCGGGCGGAGCAGCCGCATCGTCTCGCGCAGCAGGCCGTCACGCTGCGCATCGTCATGCGCGGCCATCAGCTCGCCGGTGTCGTCGATCACGATCAGATCGAACCCCTCGTCTTCGTACGGCAGGTGATCGAGCGGCGCGACGTCCACCTCGATCAGCAGCCCCGCGTCGGCGGCGGCCTTCTGCGCGCGCGCCGCGTCGCTCTCGCGATCGGTCGCCACACAGGCGCGGCCCGAGAGGCCCACTTTGCCGGCGAGCGCGGCAAGGCGCCCCCCGTGCGCGCAGCCGATTTGCAGGAACCGATCGCCCATTTTGATCGCCGTCATCCCCAGCGTGAGCGCGTGCGGGTTCGCGGTCCGTTGAAAGAGTTTCATCGTCCCCTCGCTCCTCCGGTTCCTGTGTCACATGATATAGTCTTCCCTCGTGAACTCGTCTGTTGAAATCGCTCCGGCCCAGGGGAAACTGGGCATTCTGCTCGTCGGCCTGGGGGCCGTCAGCACCACCTTCATCGCCGGCGTGCTCGCCATCCGGAAGGGCCTCGCCAAACCGATTGGATCGCTGACCCAGATGGGCACCATCCGCCTGGGAAAGCGCACTGAAGGGCGCTCGCCGCGGATCGGCGACGTGGTGCCGCTGCCGGGACTCGACGATCTCGTGTTCGGCGGCTGGGACATCTTCGAAGAGAACTGCTACGAGGCGGCGCGGACCGCCGGCGTCATCGAGTCGACTCTGCTCGACGCGGTGCGGCCCGAGCTCGAGACAATCCGGCCCTGGCCGGCGGTCTTCGACCAGCGCTACGTGAAGCGGCTGTCGGGCCCGAACGTCAAGAAGGGCAAGAACAAGAAGGATCTCGCCGACCAGGTCATCGCCGACATCCGGAAGTTCAAGGCAGACCACAAGCTCGATCGACTGGTGATGGTCTGGTGCGGCAGCACCGAGATCTTCATGACCGAATCGCCGGCGCACCAGACGGTGGCGAGCTTCGAGAAGGCGCTCGAGGCCAACGATCCGACGATTCCGTCGAGCATGGTCTACGCGTACGCGGCCATCAAGGAAGGCATTCCCTACGCGAACGCGGCGCCGAACCTCACGGCCGACATTCCGGCGCTCCTCGAGCTCGCCTCGGAGACCCGGGTGCCGCTCGCCGGCAAGGATCTGAAGACCGGTCAGACGCTGCTGAAGACGATCATCGCGCCTGGTCTGAAGGCGCGCCTGCTCGGCGTCGAAGGCTGGTATTCGACGAATATCCTCGGCAACCGCGACGGCGAAGTGCTCGACGATCCGGAATCGTTCAAGACGAAGGAGGAGAGCAAGAAGTCGGTGCTCGACTACATCCTCCAGCCGAAGCTCTATCCGGATCTGTACGAGGACCTCTGTCATGTGGTCCGCATCAACTACTATCCGCCGCGCGGCGACAACAAGGAAGGCTGGGACAACATCGATCTCGTCGGCTGGCTCGGGTATCCGATGCAGCTGAAGATCAACTTCCTCTGCCGCGACAGTATCCTGGCGGCGCCCATCGTCCTCGATGTGGCGCTGTTCCTCGATCTCGCGCGCCGGTCGGGGCTGAGCGGCATCCAGGAGTGGCTCTCGTTCTATTTCAAGAGCCCGATGCACGCCAAGGGTCTGTATCCGGAGCACGACCTGTTCATTCAGCTCATGAAGCTGAAGAACACGCTCCGGCACCTCAAGGGCGAAGAGCTCATCACGCACCTCGGACGGGAATACTACGACTAGCCGACGCGAGAGCCGCTGGTGACCTGGACGCGCTATCAGCCCATCCTCATCGGCGGCCTCTTCATCGGGGTCCTCTCGGCCCTCCCGATCATCAACGTCGCCAACTGCTGCTGTCTCTGGATCCTGGTCGGCGGCGCCATCGCGGCGCACCTCGAGCAGCAGCAGAAGCCGCTCGCGATCACCGCCGGTGACGGGGCCCTGGCTGGCCTCCTCGCGGGCCTCGTCGGCGCGGTCGTCTGGCTCATCGTCTCCACGCCCATCGACTTTCTCGTCGGATCGCTCCAGGCAAAATTTCTTCAGGACATGCTCGTGCAGGCGCGCGACATGCCCGAATCGATGCGGATCTGGACGACCGGGATCCGCACCGGCGCCTTCACGATCATTCAGCTCGTCATCGGGTTCTTCATCATGATTGCCGTCGGCGCGATCTTCGGCGCCATCGGCGGCGCCCTCGGCGTGGCGATTTTCGGCAGGCGCCAACCGCCCGTTGTGCCCCCGGAGTCAGCGTAGAACCTCCGCGATCTCCGAGCCGCCGCGTGACTTGGCTCCGCGCCTCCGCGTGAGCTCCCTCCGCGCCCCGGTGGTATATTTCCCCGCATGACGCCGCCCAAGATCCCTCCGCCCGAAATCGCCGACCTGCTTCGCGAAGACCGCGTGTTCCCGCCGCCCGAGGCGTTTCGCGCGAAGGCCGTACCGAACGACCCGGACATCTACGAGCAGGCGGACCGCGATCCCGAAGGGTTCTGGGCCTCCTTCGCGCGCGAGCTGGAGTGGAGCCGGCCATGGGACCGCGTGCTCGAATGGAAACCGCCCCACGCCAGGTGGTTCGTCGGGGGCCGGCTCAACGCGTGCGTCAACTGCGTCGATCGCCACGTGAGGACCGCGCGCCGGAACAAGGCTGCCCTGATCTGGGAAGGTGAGCCTGGCGACCGCCGGACGCTGACCTACTTCGATCTCTATCGCCAGGTCAGTGCCTTCGCGAACGTGCTGCGGCAGCTCGGCATCCGCAAGGGCGATCGCGTCGCGATCTATCTTCCGCTCATTCCAGAGCTGGCGATCGCGATGCTCGCCTGCGCGCGCATCGGCGCCGTCCACAATGTCGTCTTCGGGGGCTTCAGCGCCGAGTCGCTGCGCGATCGGATCAACGACGCACAGGCGCGCCTGCTGGTGACGGCCGACGGCGGCTACCGCCGCGGCGGCGTCGTGCCGCTCAAGCGCGTCGCCGACGAAGCCCTCGCCTCGACGCCATCCATCGAGCGGGTGGTCGTCGTCCGCCGTGATTCCGGCTCGATTCCGATTCACATGCAGGCCGGGCGCGATCAGTGGTACCACGAGGTGATGCAGGACGCGCCGCTCACGTGCGAGCCCGAGGAAATGGATGCGGAGGACATGCTCTATGTTCTCTACACGTCAGGCACGACGGGCAAGCCGAAAGGGATCGTGCACACGACCGGCGGGTATCTCGTCGGCACGTATGCGACAACGAAGTGGGTGTTCGATCTCAAGGAAGATGATGTGTACTGGTGCACGGCCGACATCGGCTGGGTCACCGGCCACAGTTATCTCGTGTACGGGCCGCTCGCCAACGGCGCGACGGTGGTGATGTACGAAGGAGCACCCGATTGGCCGCAGAAGGATCGCTTCTGGGACATCGTCGAGCGCCACGGCGTCACGATTTTCTATACTGCGCCCACGGCCGTGCGCGCCTTCATGCGCTGGGGGCCCGAGCATCCGAAGAAGCACGATCTATCATCGCTTCGCCTGATCGGATCGGTCGGTGAGCCGATCAATCCCGAAGCCTGGGTCTGGTACTACCGGCACATCGGCGGCGAGCGCTGCCCGGTCGTCGACACCTGGTGGCAGACGGAGACCGGCATGATCATGATCACGCCGCTACCCGGCATCACCACGCTCAAACCGGGATCGGCGACCCGCACCTTCCCGGGGATCAAGGCCGAAGTGCTCACGCAGGCGGGCGATCGCGTCGGCGTCGGCGGCGGCCTGCTCGCGCTCACCCGCCCCTGGCCGGCCATGCTTCGCGGAATCTATGGCGATCCGGATCGCTACGTGAAGCAGTACTGGAACACGTGGGGCAGCGAGGTCTACGTTACCGGCGATGGCGCGAAGCGCGATCAGGACGGCTACTTCTGGCTGCTCGGCCGCGTGGACGATGTGATCAACGTCGCGGGGCACCGGATCGGGACGATGGAGATCGAGAGCGCGCTGGTGGACCACCCGCTGGTGGCCGAGGCCGCCGTGGTCGGCCGGCATCACGAAATCAAGGGACAGGCGATTGCGGCTTTCGTCATGTTGAAGGAAGGCTCGCAGCCCGGCCGCCTCATCGTCGACGAGCTCAAAGATCACGTCGCCAGGAAGATCGGGGCGCTGGCCCGGCCCGAGGATGTGATCGTCGCAGGCGACCTGCCGAAGACACGTTCCGGCAAGATCATGCGGCGGCTGCTGCGCGACATCGCCGAGGGGAAGGCGCTTGGCGATACGACGACGCTCGCCGATCCCGCAGTCGTCGCGAAGTTGAAGGAGAAATACGAAGAGGAGTACGGCGCCAATTAACGCCGGCGTTCGGCATCGCTCACCGACGAAGGTTTGGCGGCGATGTGGACGTGGTCGACTCGATTACGCCCTGCCTGCTTGGCCCGTGAGAGGGCCGTCTCGAGCTCTGTAAAGATCCGGTCACACGGAATCGGCTCGCCGGGGTCGCCGCTGATGGTGACGAGCGCGCCGCTGACGGTGACCCGCACGTGCGTGTGGCTGACGTGGTCGCGAAACGCGAGCCGCTCGTCGACGGTGGCTCGCAACCGCTCGGCGAGATCGAGCGCATCGCCGGCTTCCGTGTGTGGCAGCAGCACGAGGATCGCATCCTCGGCGTCGCGGGCCACCCAATCGTGCTCGCGGAAATAGGTGCGGACCAGGATCCCGAGCCGCTCCAGGATGCGATCGCCGACGCCGAATCCGAAGCTGGCGTCGATGGCCGCGAGTCGATCGACGTCGAGCAGCACGACCGCGAGCGGCAGGCCGAAGCGGCTGGCGCGCCCGAGCTCCTTCGACAGAGCCGCCTCGAAGACCGGGCGGGTGTAAAGCGTCGTCAGACGGTCGACGATGGCCGGGTCGGCCGCCCCGGGCGGCGCCGCGCGTGGTTCCTCGAGATCTCCTGCGCTCGCGTCCGGTTTTTCCGGATCCGGCATGCCATGGTGTACACCCAACTCTGCCGTAGGAGCAAGGGCTGTCGAGCTGGACGGTTCGGGCCGAAAAGACCAAGGTGGAGACGCTGTGCGCAAGAAGCTAGGGGAATGTCTGATTCAGGCCGGCCTCATCACCGAGGACGACCTGCGTCGCGGGCTGGCCGAGCACAAGCGCACCCGCGAGCGTCTCGGGGTGGTCCTGGTCCGCATGAACCTGGCCACCGAGAAGCAGATTGCGAAGGCGCTCGCCTACCAGCTTGGCTTCTCCTACGTGAGCCTGGCCGATGCGCCGCCCGATCCGACGGCCGTTCCGCTCATCCCCAAAGAGGTCGCGCTCAAGTGCGCGTGCATCGCCATCCAGGTGGAGAAGCAGCTGCTCACCGTGGCGATGGCCGATCCGCTGCTCTTCAGCCTCGTCCAGGATCTCGAGTTCCAAACCGGCCGCCGCATCAAGCAGGTCGTCGCCACACGCGCCGAGATCATCGAAGCCATCGAGATCAGCTATCCGGACAAGGCGCTGGCGCGCATCGCCGATCTCGAGACATCACTGCAGGCGAAGCCGCGTCCCGCTGGCGCCACGGCCGACGCTGAGAGCCAGGCCGCTCGTCACTCGCTCATCAAGAAGCCCGAAGACGAGGTCTTCGAGCCAGCTGTCGCGCTGCAGCAGCGGAGCGAAGCGGCGCCCATCATCGATCTCGTCGACCTGCTGGTGAAGAGCGCCGTCCGCAGCCACGCGAGCGACGTGCACATCGAGCCGATGGAGAAGGGCGTCCTCATCCGCCATCGACTCGACGGCCTGCTCAAGGAAGTGATGGACCTGCCCAAGTGGGTCCACGAGGGGCTCATCGCGCGGCTGAAGATCATGGCCGGCATGGACATCGCCGAAAAGCGTCTGCCGCAGGACGGCCGACTGCGCATCACCTCGGATGACGGCGCCGAGGTCGACTTCCGCGTGTCGACGCTGCGCACGCTGTTCGGCGAGAAGATCGTGCTGCGCGTGCTCGATCACCGGAAGGGTGTTCCGCCGCTCGCGGAGCTGGGCATGTCACCGGCCTCGCTCGAAGAGCTCCGGCAGTTCCTGCGCCATCAGCACGGCATGATCCTCGTCGTCGGCCCGACCGGCAGCGGCAAGACCACGACGCTCAGTTCGGCCGTCGGATCACTGCAGTCGGAAAAGACCAACATCATCACGATCGAGGACCCGATCGAGTACCAGATTCCCGGCGTCAACCAGACGCAGGTGAACGACAAGGTCAAGCTCACCTTCGCGGGCGCGCTGCGTTCGATCCTGCGCCAGGATCCGGATGTCATCCTCGTCGGCGAGATCCGCGACGCCGAGACCGCGCGCATCGCGATGCAGGCGGCGCAGACCGGCCATCTCGTGCTCTCGACCCTCCATACCGACGATGCGCCATCCACGGTGACGCGGTTGATGGACATCGGGGTCGAGCCGTATGTGATCGCGTCGGCCGTGGTCGGCGTCGTGGCGCAGCGGCTCGTCCGCCGGCTGTGCATGCAGTGCCGGCGGCAGTACACGCCGCCGCCGGAGGCGCTGCGGGCCCTCAATATCTCCGAAGCGGACGCCGGATCGTTGCCGTTCTACCGCGCCGTCGGCTGCGAGCACTGCAACCACACGGGCTATCACGGGCGCATCGGCATCCACGAAGTCATGCGGGTCGGCGACAAGGTGCGGCGCCTCATCGCGCAGCGGGCGCCCGAAGATGCGGTGCGCGAAGCGGCGCTGGCCAGCGGCATGACGAGCCTCGGCGAGGACGGGCTCGCAAAGGTGAAGAACGGCATCACGACCGCCGACGAGCTCCTGCGCGTGGTCACCGAAGTGCGCGAGTTGCGCACCTTGTGCCCCGGCTGCGGCGGCACGGTGGCGATGGACTTCGTCGCCTGCCCGCATTGCGGGCGTCGCCTGAACAGCAGCTGCGGGAAATGCAGTCGTCAGCTGCAGCCAGGATGGAGCTTCTGCCCGTACTGCGCCTCGAGCGCCGAACCGAAGCGCTCGCGGCGGCTGCGCGAGAAGACCGACCGGCTGGAGTTGCCGGCATCGAACGTCGCCGAGTTCAAGAAATCCTGATCGAACCAGCACCGTGAAGAGTCATTACGAGCTGCTCGAAGTCGACCCCGCCGCCGATCCCGCGGCGATCAAGCACGCATTCCGCCAGCAGATTGCCCGGTACCATCCCGACAAGGTCCAGCACCTCGGACGCGATCTCCAGGAGATGGCGGCCGAGCGGACCGCGGCGCTGACCGAAGCCTACCGCGTGCTGTCGAATCCGGCGACGCGCGAAGCCTACGACCAGAGCCTCGGCGCGAAGGCGCCTCCGGCCGCCGAACCCCCGCAGCCGGTGGCTGCCGAACCGCCGGTCGAGCCGCCCGACACGCCGGGGCCGCGGGCGGCGAGCGACAGCCAGGAGCGGAGCCGTCGCGACGATCTGCTGCGGCGGGCGGCGATCAGCCGCTTCCGGCAGGCGATCGTCGCCGAATACGGTTCGGTTGACGATCCCGGCCAGCGGGGGTTCGACGTCACGGCCAGCCCGCGCGGCGGGTTGTTTTCGCGCGATCGGCGGCCGAGAATTCTCGCGCGCTTCGTCGATCACGTGGATGGCGAATCGCTCGCCGACGCCTGGAGGCAGGCGGCGGCGTCGAGCGAGAAGGACAGTTGTGTGTTCCTGATGGGATCCCGGCTGGCGGCGGCGCGCGAGCTGGCGGAAGCCACGGCACGGCAGCGTGGCGCGCCGCGCGCCGCGCACGTCATGGTGGTGCCGGTCGACGCGAGCGACTGGCAGGCGCTGGTGCCGTCGAGCGCGCCGCCGGTCGTCCGCGCGGTGCTCGATCGGCTCCGGGGCGGCCGCTAATCGGTTACACTGGGGGGTGGAACCTGCATCGCCCCGCGCTCGTCTTACGCTAGAGACTCCCGCGACCGGCCGCGATCGACCCGACGCCCGAAGGACAGAGCATGGCCCTGATTGAAACCATCGATCTCTGGAAGACCTACATCATGGGATCCGAGGAGATCCACGCGCTGCGTGGCGTCTCGCTCGCCATCGAGCGCGGCGAGTACGTCGCGATCATGGGGCCGTCCGGCTCGGGCAAATCGACGCTGATGAACCTCATTGGCTGCCTGGACACGCCGTCGAAGGGCTCGTACCTGCTGAACGGCAAGGAAGTCAGCACGATGAACGACAACGAGCTGGCGCGGATCCGCAACCAGGAGATCGGCTTCGTCTTCCAGACGTTCAACCTGCTGCCGCGCGCGACGGCGCTCCACAATGTGGAGCTGCCGCTCGTCTATGCCGGCGTGCCGGCCCGCGATCGCCAGCAGCGTGCCCGCAAGGCCCTCGAGCGCGTCGAGCTGCTCGGCCGCCTGACCCATCGTCCGAATGAGCTGTCCGGCGGCCAACGCCAGCGCGTGGCGATTGCGCGAGCGCTCGTCAACAATCCATCCATTCTGCTGGCCGACGAGCCCACGGGGAACCTCGATTCGAAGACCGGCGCCGAAATCATGGCGCTCTTCGATCGCCTCCACCAGGGCGGCAACACGATCGTGCTCGTCACGCACGAGCCCGACATCGCGAAGTACGCACGCCGCGTCATTCACGTCCGCGATGGGCGGGTGGAGGATGATGTGAGGCGCGCGGCCTAGACGGCCGCCCAGTGCCCGTCCGCGATCTCGCGGAGCGGGCGCGTGCTGTCGATGCCGGCCGGCTCGATCACCAGCCGCGGCGTCCGCGCATCCGGGTCGGCTACCGGAATCGCCGAGAGCAGCGCACGTGTGTAGGGGTGCTGTGGCGAGGCGAACAACGACCCGGTCTCTCCCATTTCGACAATCCGCCCGAAGTACATCACCGCCACGCGGGTGCAGATGTGCCGCACCAGCCGGAGATCGTGAGAGATGAACAGGTAGGAGAGCCCGAGCTGCTGCTGAAGATCCTGCAGCAGGTTGATGACCTGCGCCTGGATCGACACGTCGAGCGCCGACACCGGCTCGTCGGCCACGATGAACGACGGATTGAGCGCGAGCGCCCTCGCCAGGCCGACGCGCTGGCGCTGGCCGCCGCTGAACTGATGCGGGTAGCGGTCGGCCAGTGCCGGATCGAGCCCGACGAGCCCGAAGAGCTCGTCCACACGCGCGCGCCGCTCGACCCGGCCGCCCAGCCGGTGAATGATGAGCGGCTCTTCGACAATCGCGCGCACCCGCATGCGCGGGTTGAGCGATGAATACGGATCCTGAAACACGATCTGCATCTGCCGCCTGAGCTCGCGCATCCGGCGCCGCGACGCCCGCAGCACATCTTCCCCGCGGAACCGCACCTCACCTGACGTCGGCTCGATCAGCCGGAGCACGCAGCGGCCAGTCGTCGTCTTTCCGCTGCCGGTCTCGCCCACCAGCCCGAAAGTCTCACCCTCTTCGATCGTGAAGCTCACGTCATCCACGGCGCGCAGCACGGACCCGGCGCCGAACAGGCCGCGCGTGCGGCTGAACTGCTTCGCGAGATGGCGGACGTCGAGCAGGGGCATCATCGGTTCCGGTGCAGATAGCAGCGTGCGCGCTGGCCTGGCCCGACCTCGTAGGGCGGGGGCGGCGCCGTGTCGCACAGGTCGAAGCGGCTCGGACAGCGCGGTGCGAAGGAGCAGCCGGGCGGAAGCTGGTCGAGCCGGGGGACCGTGCCCTCGATGGCCTGCAGCCGTGACCCTGGCGCGCCGCCGGGGATCGACGCCAGCAGGCCACGCGTGTAGGGATGCGCGGGCGATCGGAAAATCTGCCGCACCGGCCCTTCCTCGACGATCCGGCCGGCATACATGATCGCCACGCGGTCGGCGGATTCCGCGACCACGCCGAGATCGTGCGTGATGAGCAGCAGCGACAGCTGGAACTGCGTCTTCATCTCGGACAGCAGCTCCATGATCTGCGCCTGCACCGTCACGTCCAGCGCCGTCGTCGGCTCGTCGGCGATGACGAGCGACGGCTTGCAGGCGAGCGCCATCGCGATGAGGACGCGCTGGCGCTGGCCGCCCGACAGCTGGTGCGGGTAATCGTCGACGCGATGCGCGGGATCCGGCATGCGAACGGCCTCGAGCAGCTCGACCGCGCGCGTCCGGGCCTGGGCACGTGTGGCGCGCCCGTGCACGCGGAGCACCTCGCCGATCTGATCGCCCACCGTGAACACGGGATTGAGGGCGCTCGACGGCTCCTGGAAGATGAGGGCAATCTCGGCGCCGCGGATGCGGCGCATCGCCTCTTCGTCGAGCGTCAGGAGGTCGCGACCGTTGAACCGGATCTCGCCGCCCGTGATCCGCCCCGGCGGCTGCACGAGCCGCATGATCGAAAACGCGGTGACCGACTTGCCGCTGCCGGACTCGCCGACGAGGCCGAGTGTCTCGCCGGGTGCGAGCGAGAAGCTCACGTCATCGACGGCCACGAGCGGCGCGCCGCCGGTGACGAATTCCGTCCTCAGGTGGGCGACTTCGAGCAGGGGCCCGGTCATCCTTCGAAGGTCTCGTGGTATTCGCCGAACTCGGCGCGCAGGGCGTCCGAGATTTCGCCGACCGTGGCGTGCGCGTCAACCGCGGCGATGATCGGCGGCACGAGATTGCTCCCGTTTCGTGCGGCGCCGGCCACGGCGTCGAGCGCCTGGCGCCACGCCTGCGCGCTGCGTCCGGCGCGGACGGCGCGGACACGGGCAATCTGCTGCCGCTCCACCTCCGGATCCACCTGGAACACGTCGATGCGCTGGCCGGCGCCGTCCGGATCCGCAAAGCGGTTCATGCCGACGACGACCGCTTCTCCTGAATCGATCGCGAGCTGGGCTCGATAGGCGGCGTCCTGGATCTGGCGCTGGATCAGGCCGGCTTCGATCGCCTTGAGCGTGCCGCCCGCCTCGTCGATGCGCCGCAGGAGCTCGCGCGCGTCCGCCTCGATCGCGTCGGTGCGTTCTTCGATGGCCCAGGCGCCGGCGACGGGGTCCACCGTGTTGGCGACGCCGCTCTCCTGCGCGATGATCTGCTGGGTCCGCAGCGCCGTACGTGCTGCGTCCTCGGTGGGCAGGCCGAGCGCTTCGTCGCGTCCGTTGCAGTGCAGCGACTGTGTCCCGCCGAGCACCGCGGCGAGCGCCTGGAGGGCCACGCGCACGATGTTGTTGTCCGGCTGCTGCGCGGTGAGCGTGCTCCCGGCGGTCTGCGTGTGAAAGCGGAGCTGCAGCGCGCGCGCATCGGTGGCGCCGAAGCGCTCCCGCATCAGGTGCGCCCAGAGGCGGCGCGCCGCCCGGAACTTCGCGACCTCCTCGAGAAAATCGTTGTGCGCGTTGAAGAAGAACGACAGCCGCTGCCCGAGCTGGTTCACGTCCAGCCCCGCGTCGACCGCCGCCTGCACGTAGGCGATCGCGTTGGCGAGCGTGAACGCCACTTCCTGCACGGCCGTCGATCCGGCTTCGCGGATGTGGTAGCCGCTGATCGAAATCGTGTTCCAGTGCGGCAGCTCACGCGCGCAGTAGGAGAAGATGTCGGTGACGATCCGGAGCGACGGCTGCGGCGGATAAATGTAGGTGCCGCGCGCGACATATTCCTTGAGGATGTCGTTCTGGATCGTGCCCGAGAGCGCCGAGGCCGCGACGCCCTGCCGGCGCGCTTCGGCGATGTACGCCGCGAGCAGGATGATCGCCGTCGAGTTAATCGTCATCGACGTCGAGACCCGATCGAGCGGGATTCCTTCGAAGAGCGCCGCCATGTCGTCGAGTGAATCGATCGCGACGCCGACCTTGCCGACTTCGCCCGCCGCCAGCGCGTGATCGGAGTCGTATCCCATCTGCGTCGGCAGATCGAAGGCGACGCTCAAGCCGCTGACGCCCTGCGCGAGCAGGTAGCGGTAGCGCGCGTTCGACGCCGCGGCGGTGCCGAACCCGGCGTACTGCCGCATCGTCCACAGCCGGCCGCGATACATCGTCGGCTGGATGCCGCGCGTGTACGGAAACTCGCCGGGGAACCCGAGCTCGGCGCCGGGATCCCAGCCGGCGAGGTCTTCGGGTGTGCGCGCCAAGTGCGATCGCGGTGGAGCGTCCATCGAAGAAATTGTATCGCGAATGCTCGTGTGTGCCGCCGAATGTGCGCTCAGCAGCTTGACAGTGCGCGAATGCGGGCTTAGAATATTCCCAGTTCCGACTTCTCTCAATCCTACAGATTTATAACAACGCTTGGCGCCCGATACTGCTTCACCACCCTTGGTGTAGGCAGGTGCAGTCGGGAAACGCCCCGGAACCCGGCCCGGCGGCGCAAGAGGAGGAAGAGATGGACGACGTCGTGAACCGGTTCGCTCGTGAGCTGGCCGACGCGATTGCCGCCGCTGTCGCTGAGAACCCGCAAGTAGAAGCTTGCCGCGAGCGCGTGCGCGCGGCCGGCTACGACATGAAGGTATCGCTCGAAGCCGTCGTCGGCTTCGCCAACCGGCCGGCGCAGGGCGCGCTGGCCAAGGTGGCGCCGGCGCGTCCCGCCGCCGCGCGGCGGACGCTCGAAGTCACCGCCAACGACCGGCGGTTTCTCCGGTCGCTCCGGATCGCGGCTGACGAAACGCCCGAAGAAGTCGAATAGCCTACCCGCGCCGCCCCTGGGCGGCCACCTGCTCGGCGGCCCGGCGCGCAGCTTCCGGGTC
>JANWLS010000192.1 GCA_025450765.1 Vicinamibacterales bacterium
CCTGATGCATCTGGTCGATGGCCAGGCCCTGCAGACCGGCCTCATCGGGCACAAAGGCGTCGCCGGCATTTCCATCCTCCGCGGCATCCCGATGACCTACGACGGCATCGTCCAAATCGCCGGAACGGCTGTTCGGATTCCTCCTCAGGCCGTCTCCGAAGAGCTGCGTCATCCCGGACCTGCGCACGAGCTGCTGTCCAAATATGCGTGGACGATCCTCGGCGACTCCATCCAGACGGCCGCGTGCAACAGCTTCCATCCGGTGCGGCAGCGGTGTGCCCGCTGGCTGCTGATGATGAGGGACGTCACCGGTCGCGACGAGTTCCCGATCACGCAGGATCTCCTCGCGCTGATGCTCGGCGTGCGCCGCGCGACCGTTACCAGGGCCGCGCAGGCGCTGCAGCGGGTCGGAATCATCGGCTACCGGCACGGGCGGCTGATCATTCGCGATGGCCGGCGGCTCGAGGAGGCGTCCTGCGAGTGTTATCACCTCATGTGCAAAGCCCGCCGTGAGCTCCTGGGCCGCTGAGCCCGAATACCGCCGAGCACACCCCTTGCATCGACCGCGCAGCAGCGCATGGCGAACCTCGCCCGGATGGTGATCAGCGAGCCGGAAATCGGCGACGCGCGGCACTATGCCTTTCGCGTCAAGATCCTGAGCGCGCTCTACATCGCCCACTTCGCCGCCTGCCTGGTGGGCTGTGGCCTCCTGCTCTGGCAATCGAAGCTGTTCGTCACCCTCGCCCAGCGCAGCAACGTCGAGACGCTGACGCTCGCCTTCTTCTTTGTCTTCTTCGCCTACCTCGCGACCCTGACCAGCCGCGGCGCCATCACGGGCAGCCAGGTGCTCTATCACTTCTGGCGCGGCACGACGCCGGCGCTTCCGCCCCGGGCCGCCCACGCCGACCCGCCGACGGTGGCGACCAGCGTCGCGATCGAGCAGGCCGCGGCACCGCTGACGCCGTTCGAGTTGCGGATCGGCCAGGGTGAGACAGGGATGGGCTGCTTCCGGATCGATGGGGCCCGGATCGCGCATTGCGCCGCCCACGGCGACTGCAACAACAACGCGTTCGCCTACCTCGTCGGGCAGATTCGGACGGTCGTCGGCCGGAGAACGGGCGCGCCGGTCGATGTCGCCATCGTCGAGTGGAAGAAGCTCGATGAGGAGACGGCGGAGAAGTATCTCAGCATGGTGACGTTCGCCGCCAACCTGAGCCGGCGCCTGGATGCTGGACCGCTGTGGCCGACGCTGCAACTGCAGCCCGATGAGTGCGCCGAGATCGAGCGGCGGCTGGACGAGGTCGCGCGCACGCTCCGCCTCGAGGCGCTGCTGCCGGATTGGGAGTATCGCGGCGAGCACAAGCTGCCGATCATCCCGGAACCGCTCGGGCTGTTGACGCTCTCGGTCGACGAGCGGCGCGTCGATCCGCTCACGTCGATGGGCGCCGCCCTCGTCGTCGTCATCCTCGCGCTGGGGGTGTTCGCGTACATGGCGATCTGGCCGCCATGGGTGCCTGGGACATGAGCCGGCCGCGACTGGTGCTGCTGCTGTTGATGATGCTGGTGGCCGTGACGGCCGCCTGCTTCGGACCGCGGCCGCTCATCGATCAGCAGAAGACGCTGGCGCCGGCGCACCCTGGCGACCCGTATACCGTGAGGCTCCGCCTGCGGAACAACGGCCCGGGTGAGGGGCAGGTCGAGATCGAGGTTCAGCTGGTCGCCGCCGATGGCACGACCTATCGCCAAAGCGACAAGGTCGATCTCGAGGCAAACGAACGGACGGTCGTGACGCTGCACGTTGCCGCGCCGGTGGGCGACTACGAGACCAGGGTGACCACCCGCTACCCGCCGCGTTGACGCGAACGCTCCGCACCATCTTGTATTTCTCGCCAGACGATGGCATCGTCGTCGCGATCGGATGCTGGCATCGTGAGACGGCCTGGCAAGAAAATCGAGGTCGGCGAATATCGCCGCCCTTCCTACCGAATTTCCACCACTTACCGGGACTCTAATAGTGAGGGCAGGTCAGTTTTCCCGCCTGCGTTTGAGCCGGGCCTCGAGGAAGGCGATGTCGTCGGCGTCGCCCGGAGCTGAACGGGCCGACGCGGCGATCTGTTTCAGGCGCAGCAGGTCTTCTTCGGACGCGATCGCGAACTGGTGTGCGCGGATCGTCGTCCGGGCCGCACGCTCGGCCACGTCCGCGGCCGGAATCGGGAAGTCGAAGAGGAGATCGATCCGCAGGCCGGTGCCGTGATTGAAGAAGAAGGCCGCCTCGGGTCTGTCGATTCGCAGACGCGCGATCGCCACCCGGCGGGTGCTGATGGTGCTCTGCACGTCTCCGTCGCCGGTGAGCGATGAGACGAGCTCGAAGCGGCGGTCGTAAAAGAGCCCGACGGTGTCGGCCAACCGCGCTCCCGGGTGCGGCACCAGGAAGTCGAAGTCGCGCGTGACCCGCCGCGAGCCGAGCACCACCAGCGCCATGCCTCCGACGAGCACGGCCTCGAGGCCAATCGTCTTCAGCGCCGCGACGATATCCGCGGCCGCCGCGAGGTGATCGACGGGATCCTGCATCTACGACGTACCGGGATAAATGCCCGGGAGAGGACCATCGAACGAGCGGATGCGGACGACGCGCGGGCGCCCGCCCCGCAACGCCTCGACGGCGGCGACGTAGCGGAAGTTCTGTTCGATCCGGCGCGCCGCCTCGAGCGAGTGCCGCCGCGCCGCGCCGCCCAACGACGCGATCCGGGCCTTTTCCGAAGACGACAGTCGGCGCGCGCGCGCCCGGCCGCCCCGGCGGCCGAGAGCCTGCGCCATGGTTTTCGTGTCCATGGCCGTATTGTACTTAACGCTAAGCACAATGACAATCAGCCTCGACGCCAGCCGCGCCTCAGGGATATGCTCGAACACGCCACTCGCGCGCCCATGATCGATCGCTTCCGTATCGAGATCGCCCCGGCGGTGTTCGACGACTTCCGGAGCCGCCTGCGCGCCGCCCGCTGGCCGTCCGGAGTGCTGCACGACGGAGGCCTTCCGGTGAGCGAGATGCGCGCGGCGGTCCGTCACGCGCTCGACACCTTCGACTGGCCGACCTGGCAGGACGAGTTGAATCGGCTGCCGCACTTCACGACCGAGTGCGGCGGCTTGCGCCTGCACCTTCTTCACCTCAAATCGCCGCGATCTGGAGCCGTGCCGCTCCTGCTCGTTCATGGATGGCCTGGATCCTTCATCGAAATGCTGTCGATGGCACCGCTGTTGTCGGATGCCTTCGATGTCGTGATCCCGTCGCTTCCGGGCTTCGGCTTCTCAGAGATCCCGACCGCCGCCGGCGTGTCGAACGCGCGAATCGCGGCTCTCCTGGCCGAGCTCATGTCGAAGCTCGGCTACGAGCGGTTCGCGGTGCAGGGAGGGGACTGGGGCGCCGGGATCGCCACGTGGCTCGCGCGTCGATTCCCTGCGCGCGTGATCGCGATTCACCTGAACTACGTTCCGGGCTCGTACGCTCCGTTCGTCGAGGCGCCGCTCTCGCCGGAGGAAGAGGCGTTCCTGCGCGATCGGGCGGAGTGGATCGAGCGGCAGGCCGCCTACGGGCATGTGCAGAGCACGCGGCCGCTCACGCTGGCGTACGCCCTGAGCGACTCGCCGATTGGCCTGATTGCCTGGATTCTCGAGAAGTTCCGCGAATGGGCCGATCCGGATCGACCCATTCCCCTCGATCCGATCCTCGCCAACATCTTCATCTATTGGGCGACGAACACCATCCCCTCGTCCATGCGGCTGTATCTCGAATCGGCGCAGACGCCGCTGCGCTTCGTGCGTGGCGATCGGGTCGGCGTGCCGTGCGGAATCGCCCGGTTCCCGCACGAAGCGCCGTTTCCGCCGCGCGGCTGGATCGAGCGCGCGTATGACGTCGTGCACTGGACGGCCATGCCGTACGGCGGCCATTTTGCCGCGATGGAAGCTCCTGAACTCCTGGCGGCCGACGTGCGGGCATTCCTGTCCGGGCGCACCTGAGGTGGGATTCTCCCCGGGGCAACCCATCACTCCCCGGTATTCGGGTTTATGCTCGAAGGATGCGAGGAACGATGCGAATCATGAGATCGCTGTTTCAAGCCACCCTGCTCGTCGCGCTCGCGGCGACGACCGCTCGGGCGCAGGTCACCGCCGGCCGCCTCGCGCCGTCGTCGAGCCTGCCGTTCACGCTCACCGAGGTGGCGACGTTCAATCTTCCCTGGCGGATCGCCTTCCTGCCCGATGGGCGGATGCTCGTCACCGAGAAGGTCGGTCCGATCTGGCTGGTCACCGAGCACGGCGAGAAGACACCGGTGGCGAACGTCCCGAAGGTCGTCGCGCGCGGGCAGGGCGGCATGCTGGGCGTGTTCCTCTCGCCGCATTACGCGACGGACCACAACGTCTATCTCACGTACGCGGAGCCGGGCGAGGGCGGTGAAGGCGCGTCGAGCCTCGCGCTCGCGCGTGCGCGGCTCGTCCTCGGCAAGGGCACGGCGAGCCTCGAGGGCGTGCAGGTGATCTGGCGGCAGATGCCGGCCGGCCGCGGCGGCCAGTTCGGCGCGCAGATCGCGTTCTCACCCGACGGCAGGTATCTCTTCCTCGCGGTCGGCGATCGCCAGCGGATGACGCCGGCGCAGGATCCCAGCCAGCCGGTCGGCAAGATCCTCCGCCTCACGCTCGATGGCAAGCCGGCGCCGGGCAATCCGATGGCGGGCAAGACCGGCGACAAAACCATTCCCCTCATCGATCCGCCCCGCGACACCGAAACGGCGAAGACGGCGCCGGTGGTGCGCACCTACACGTTCCCCGGCCCGAACCTCACGCCGGCGGAAACCTGGGCGAGCGGCGTCCGGACGCCGTACGGCCTGGCGTTCGCACCCGACGGCCGGCTGTGGGAAGTGGAGCACGGCCCACGTGGCGGTGACGAGCTGAACCTGATGGCCGAGGGCAGGAACTACGGCTGGCCGCTCGTCTCCTACGGCCGGAACTACGACGGCGTGCCGATTCCCAATCCCGACACGCGGACGGACCTGACAACGCCGGTGATCTACTGGGCGCCGGTGATCGCCCCCGGCAGCCTCACGTTCTACCAGGGGAAGATGTTCCCGCAGTGGGACGGCTCGGCGCTCATCACAGGACTCGCGACCGAATCGCTCACCCGGATCACGTTCGACGGCAAGGGCGGTGCGGCGGCTGCCGAGCGCTGGGACGTCGGCCATCGGCTGCGCGACGCGGAAGTCGCGCCCGACGGATCGCTGTGGATGCTCGAGGACGACAATCCCGGCGGCCTGTTCCGCGTGACGCCCAAGGCGGCGTCCACCGATGGCCGCGGCCACCGCTAATCCGATTCGCAGCGTGTCGGACACCGCCTCCTGGGTCGCGATCTATCGCGCCATGGA
>JANWLS010000193.1 GCA_025450765.1 Vicinamibacterales bacterium
AGCCTGAGACCAAGCCGAGCGCCAGGGGCCAGGCGAGCGAGGGCCGCGTTCGCCGCATCCATTGCCAGGTCAACAGCAGCGCAACGACGAGGAGCAGCCCGTAGAGCGCCTCGGAGTTCGGGACGCTGCCTTCGACGATGTGGCCGAAGTGGAAGGTGCCGAGCAGGGCGACGGCGAGCATCGCGCCGACGCCGACCATCTCGCTGGCGAGCAGCGTCGTCAGGCCCACCGAGAGACCGCTCAGGACGGCGACGAACATCTTGAGCGCGGTCGGGTCGATCGGTTGTCCGGCGAGCGGGGACGCGCCGGTGAGGCGATAGAAGAGCGACAGGACGAACGGCCAGCCCGGTGGGTGAAACGGAATGCCGTTGTCGAACGGCCGGCCGGCGACGTTCGCGGCGGCATAGGCCAGGAACGCGCGCGTGTCGCCCAGGTAGAACGCGCTCGCCGGCGAACCAGCCTCGTGCCAGACGTACGGAAAGAGGATGCGGACGAAGATGGCCGCCAGCGTCGTGATGATCACGCACGCGAGCACGAGCCGGCGCTTCACGTGTCGCCCCGAAGCGCGTCGAGCTCCCGCTGCAGATCGGCGCGGGCGAGGTCCTGCTGGTACAGCACGGGCGGGGCGGCGCGCACGGTGCACGCACGTGCGTTGAGCCCGCAATGCTCGCAGGTGCCGTTCAGCACGATGCGCGGAATGCGGCGGTCCTGGGCGAAGCGGACCGTTTTCGTGAACGCCTCGTCTGCACGGAAGCCGACCGTGAGGCTGATGGTGAGGTCGGGGCGCAACGGCTCGACGAGCGACATGCCGAAGCAGAAGAACCGCTCGTCGGGACGGTCCACGAAGCTGGACTGCTGCGCGTTGACGATCGGCGCGGGGGGCCGCCGCGGATAGCGCCGCCGCTGCTCGGCGAGCGCCAGCAGCAGCCGCGTGGAAAGCCAGCGGCGGCAGTAGTGCTCGTCGGCATCGATGCCCGACGGAATCCGCAGCTTGGACAGGTTCAACTGCTTGAGCAGGCGGACGCGTCCCTGTTCGACGCCGAACTTGAGGAAGTGCGCGCGCAGCCCGAACTCGTGGCCGATGAGCTGGCTCACGCGGTACATGAGCGTTTCGGGCGTGACCTGGTAGCGATCGAGCAAAGAGAGCACCGCCTCGGGCTGCCAGCGCGGCAGGCGGAAGAACGCGCGGAGGTCGGGGACAATCCGGTCGCGCGGCAGCAGGAAGGCGCCGGCGAAGTAGGACGCCTGGAAGTCGTTCAGCACCTGCTCGAAGGAATCCTCGCGGTCCGGCGGCGTGCTCTGCGACCGCGCGCGGAGCTGGAGGCGCTGGTAGCCCGCCTCGCGGGCCAGCGCGAACGCCTGCTGGAACTCGCTGAGGCGCGGGTTGAGGAGCAGCCGTGGCGGATCGTCGAGCCGGAGCGAGCGGAAGCTGCGGAGCGCCGCGCGATCGCGGAGCAGGCGCGTGTCGATCTCCGTCACGCCGTGGGCGGTGAGCCAGCCGCGCAGCGCCTCGGCATCGCGCCGGCCCGCGGCGCGCGTCCCGAGCTCGCGGCGGAACGTGTCGGCCGCCTCCTCGATGTCCGGATAGTAGTTGCCCGTGAGCTCCTGGTACGAGCGCAGCGCCGCGCGCAGGAAGTGGGTCGCGCCGATGTTGTACTGGCTCGCGATGTCCTGCAGCGTCCGCAGGAGCGCCGTGATTTCGTGCGGCGAGCGCGTGAGCAGCTTGATGAGCTCGCCCGTGCGGACGCCGAACAGATCGAAGGGAAAGTTGTGGACGGCCGGCGAAGCGAGGAGCGCCTGGAGCGCGTCGAAATCGCCGTCCATCTTGCTCGAGACGAGCTCCTCGTAGCTGCAGCCGAGGCCGCGCGCCATCTGCAGGATCTTTTCGAGCTTCGGGTACTTCTTGCCCGCCTCGATCTCCGCCAGATAGGAAATCGACAGCCCGGTGCGCTCGCCCATCTCGCGCAGCGTGAGCCGGCGCGCGTCGCGCAGGCGCTTCACCTTCAGGCCCAGGATGGTCTTCCGGACTCGCGGTTCCGAGCCGAATGCGGGCTCGGCGCGTGGCACGGGCGTCGGCGTCGGTGTGGCGGGCGTCTCGACCGGGCTCATGACCGGCTAGGGTAGTCGAGCCCGCCGATTCGCTGCAAGCGAAATTTGCGGCGCCAGCGAAAGTTCGCTAGCCTTGGAGGCTGGAGTCAATTCGGGAGGGTGTTCGCATGAACGAAGCGGCGGCGGGAGAGGGGCGCGATGCGATCGCGCAGGACTGGACGACCAACCCGCGGTGGGCGGGGATCACACGGACGTACGAGGCAGGCGAGGTGCTCCGGCTGCGCGGCTCGATTCGCGTGGAGCACACCTTCGCGCGGCTCGGCGCCGATCGGCTCTGGGCGCTGTTCGGCCGCGAGCCGTACATCGCCGCACTTGGCGCCCTCACGGGCAACCAGGCGATGCAGCAGGTGCGCGCCGGGCTGAAGGCGGTTTACCTCAGCGGCTGGCAGGTGGCCGCCGACGCCAATCTCGCCGGGGAAATGTATCCCGATCAGAGCCTCTATCCGGTCAACAGCGTCCCGCAGATTGTCCGCCGTATCAACCAGACGCTCCGGCGCGCCGATCAAATCGACAGCGCCGACGGCCGGGCCTCGGGCCTCGAGACCTGGCTGGCGCCGATCGTCGCCGACGCGGAGGCCGGGTTCGGCGGCGCCCTCAACTGCTACGAGCTCATGCGCGCCATGATCGACGCCGGCGCGGCTGGCGTGCACTTCGAGGACCAGCTCGCCAGCGAGAAGAAGTGCGGGCACATGGGCGGCAAGGTCCTGGTGCCGACACGCACGGCCGTCCGGAACCTGATCGCCGCGCGCCTGGCCGCCGACGTCGAAGACGTGCCGACGGTGCTCATCGCGCGGACGGATGCCAATGCCGCGCAGTTGCTGACGAGCGACATCGATCCGTATGACGAGCCGTTTCTCACGGGCGAGCGGACGGCCGAGGGCTTCTTTCGCCTGAAGAGCGGGCTCGAGTCGGCCATCGCGCGCGGGCTGGCCTACGCGCCTTATGCCGACCTGGTCTGGTGTGAAACGAGCGAGCCGAACATGGCGGAAGCCCGCCGCTTCGCCGACGCGATCCACCGCGAGTTCCCCGGCAAGCACCTGGCCTACAACTGTTCGCCGTCGTTCAACTGGGAGAAGAAGCTCGACGCGGCGTCGATCGCCGCCTTCCAGCGCGAGCTGGGCGCGATGGGCTACAAGTTCCCGTTCGTCACGCTGGCTGGCTTCCACGCGCTGACCCACAGCAGGTTTTCGCTGGCGCGCGGGTATCGCGAGCGCGGCATGTCGGCCTACGCCGACCTGCAGCGCGCAGAGTTCGCCGCCGAGCGCGACGGCTACTCGGCGACGCGGCACCAGCGCGAGGTCGGCGCCGGCTACTTCGATGTGGTCGGGGAAGTGGTGGCGGGCGGCCTGTCGTCCACCTCGGCGCTCAGCGGTTCGACCGAGGTGGAGCAGTTTACGTAGCCTTCGCCTCGTAATACGCGCCCATCGCGCCGTTCGCCTGGACGATGGTGCGGACGATCTCCTCGAAACGCTCCCACTGCGCGGCGGGGATCGCGAAATACATCTGGTCGTCAGGCAGGCCTGTGTACACCCGGTTGCCCTTGCAGCCGAGCGACAAGGCCGCCTGGCTACCTCCCTGCACGAAGGGAAGCACCGCGCAGGCCGGCCGGCCGAGCGCGCTCACCATCTGCGATGATCCGTCCCCCAGCCGCAGCGCCGCCTCGTAAATCAGCATCCCCTGCGCCGGCGTGACTGTGAGCAGGACGACGTCCGGATGAAACGCGGCCTGGCCGACGGGCGCGTAGGCCACGACGGCGGGCGTGCGCGGGAGCGTCGGGATCGACAGCACGTCGGAGGGCCGAAGGTACCCGGCATCCACCATCATTTGCGCGCCGGTGGTCAGCTCCGAGCGCCGTTCGGCGGGCAGCGGAATGTGATGCGTGTGGCAGCCGACGGCGCAATTGAAGTGATCCGAGGGCACCGTATAGAAGCTTTCGCCCGCGGCGGCTCTCTCCCAGAAGCTGCAGCCGGCCGGCACGGCGCCGCCCTGCCACGGTTGCAGGCCCGAGGGCGGGGTATCGAGAAACCCTATCGCGATGGGAGGCGTGCGGAGACCGAGAAGATCCTGGACGGACTGGGCAGAGGACATGGGCTTATCGTATCCCGGGCTGCAGGCCACGGGCCACGGGCCGCAGGCTCGGGCGGCCCGAAGCCTGAGGTCCGAAGCCCGATGTCTTACTCGTATCTCAACGCATCAATCGGATCCAGCCGCGCCGCCTGGCGGGCCGGGTAGATCCCGAAGAAGATGCCGACGATGGCCGCGATGCCGAAGGCGACGAGCACGCCGCCGCTCGTGACGATCGTCGACCAGTGGAGAAAGCGCGTGAGCCCGCTCGATGCGGCGAATCCGATCGCCACGCCGATCAGGCCGCCTATCAGGCTCAAGGCGACGGCCTCCGCGACAAACTGCAGCAGCACGTCACGCCCGCGGGCGCCCACCGCCATCCGGACGCCGATCTCGCGCGTCCGCTCGGTCACCGAGAGCAGCATGATGTTCATGATCCCGATGCCGCCCACGATGAGCGATACGGCGGCGATGCTCGCCAGCAGCGTCGTCATGGTCCGGCTGGCGCGCTGCAGCGTCCGGGCGAGCTGCTCGAGCGTGATCTGGTCGAAGTTCGAGACATTGCCCGACAGCGCGCGGGCCACGCGCGGGTTCAGGCCCCTGGTGACCGCCGCGCGCGCCTGCGTGCTCACCGTGAAGTCGTCCGGCATCTTGTCGGTGATCTTGTGCCGGGCCCGCAGCAGCTTCGTGATCTGCATCGACAGGTTCGTCACGTCACCCGACGAGAGCGCCGTAATCGTGATGGTGTTCAGCTTGGTCAGATCGAGCAGCTTGTCGATCGTCGTGACGGGAATGTACACGGCGTCGAACTGATCGTCTCCGGCGCCGGCCGGCGTCGCCCACGAGGTGTTGGCGACCTCGCCGACGACGTTGAATTTCTGGTTCCACAGTGTGACCGTCTGGCCGACGGGATCCTCGCCCGGCCCGAACAGCCGGTCGCTCACCACGCTGCCGAGCACCATCACCTGCGCCGACGAGTCGAGCTCCTGCTGATTGAAGAACCGTCCGTGTGGAAAGGCCCAGGAGCGGTGGATGAGCGGCAGTTCCAGGTCCGTGCCGTGATACCGCGTGAACCACCGCTTCGTGCCCGCCACGATGTGCGAGTTGTCGTGGACGCCGGCGGCCACATACTGCACGCCCGGCATCGCCTTGATCGCCGCCGCGTCGGCCCGCGTGAGTGTGGCTGCCGCGCCGAGCCCCGCCTCGATATCACCCAGCCGCTGCGCCGCGGTCGGATGATCGTGCTTGGCCATCGGGTCGTCTTCCGGGTGAAACAGCACCAACCTTACTCGGGGCTCTGCCCCGAACCCCGGCTCACGTTGCGGGCCGGCCGTGACCGCCGGTCGCAGGTCATCCTGCCAGGGATCCGTCACGCCTGGCGGGAGCGGGTCCTGCGGGCGGGCATCGCCCTGATGCGCGACGACGCCGCTCTCATCGTTGTCCCCTTTGGCCTTGTAGTTGCCGGCCGTCACGACGATGACGTTGAGGCCGGCGGCCATGACCTGTTCCTCGATCGAGGCCTGGGCTCCCGAGCCAAGCGCCATCGTCGTGAGCACGGCGCCCACGCCGATGGTCATGCCGAGCATCGCGAGGATGGTCTCGAGCTTGTTGCGGCCGAGCGCCCTGAAGGCGATGCGAAAGCCAACCGAGAGAGACACGGCGATCCTCCGGGTTTCAGGAATGAGGAACGAGTGTCCTCGTTCCTCGATCCTTCGTCAGTTCTTGGTGCTCGTCGTCGGCGCCGCCGCCGGCTTCAGCTTGCCGGCGAACGCGTAGAGCACCGTGGCCACGGACTTCTCGGCGCCGGCCATGCCGTACACCTTGCCCGCGCCTTCGATGACATAGTACTCATTCGCCGCGTGCGCGCGGCCACCAGTTCCGGCGCCGCCGCCGATGATCGGCATCTCAACCGGTGCGACGCGCTGGCCCACCTGCTGGTTGCCGAAGAGATACGCCGGCCAGTAGCCGCCGAGGATCGACGGGTTCGATCCCTTCTTCGAGTACGGGATGTGGAACATGTCGTAGGTCGTCGCGAGCGCGCCCGCGATGTCGGTGTTGTAGGTCATCTTGGCCCAGGGCACATCGCCGATGATCTTCAGGTCGACGTCCTTGTAGCCGTTCTTGTCGAGCTGCGCCCGGATCTTCTTGACCAGGTCGATCCCGTCCATG
>JANWLS010000194.1 GCA_025450765.1 Vicinamibacterales bacterium
CTGGTTTTCCGTCCCGTCCGTCCCGGCTCAGATGCTGCGGCGACGCACGCTCGCGGCCGGCAGCATGCCGACGCTACGCTGGAGCCTCTTCTGTGGCAAGCCGCTGACGCAGCGCTGCGCCGAAGCCTGGCAGGCCGCGGCCGCCGGTTCCGTGGTTGAAAACCTGTACGGCCCCACGGAGTTGACGATTGCGTGCTTCGTGCACCGCTGGAATCCCGTGGAGTCACCGGACCTGTGCCGGAACAGCGTGGTGCCGATCGGCCGGGCATATCCGCATCCGGCCGCATCGAGCCGTTCGACGTTACCCGCGAGATCGCCGTAGAGGCCTTCGCTGATGACAATCGACTGGTCCGGCCGACGCGCGAAGGCATTGGCGGCCAGGAATGTCTTGAAATGCAGAGGCGCGAAGCCGCAACTGAGCGCGAGCCTCAGCGGCGGGGCCGTTTCCGACTCCGCGCCCCGCGTGTCGTTCACGGTGTGCAGTGCGTCGAGCAGCTTCATGCGCGCCGGGCCGGAGCCGTTCCGATCAGGCGTGTCGCCGGACTGGCCCTTCAGCCGCTGGCGCGTAACGTCGGCCAGCGGCGTGCCCGTGATCGTGAACTGGCAGTCGAGATGCGTCTCCAGGTCCTTGCCGCCTTCGAGGTTCCAGTTTCTCGTGGAGTTCAAGGAACTGCCCATCGAGCGCTGGCTTTGGATGCGCGCGTTGATCAGGAAATACTTGCTGTCCTGTGTCTGCCGCAGGCACCCCGTGACGCTGACCGGGCGCTTCAAAACCGAAGCCTTTTCCCGCACCTCATCGGTACGGATTTCGCAGGTGCGGATTACAATGGGCGCCGTGACGGTCGTTCGCCCCCGAATCAGCTACGCCGATCTGGAGCGCTCGCCGGAAGATGGGCGCCGGTACGAGCTCTATGACGGCGAGGTCGTCACCTCCTCGGTGCTTCCGAACTTTTCCTTTCGGGCTCACACGGCATTTCCCGATCGATAGCCCGCTCGCGCACTTCACCCCTGCCGCGCATGAACGCCAGTGAACGTGGACCCGGCCAATCGTGTGGCATGGCTACGCGCATCGTCGTGATCGGCGCGGGCGCCGCCGGCCTCATGGCGGCCATCTGGGCGGCCTCGCCGGGCGCGGATGTCGTGCTCCTCGAGCGCACGCGCGACGGCGGCCGGAAGATCCTCATCAGCGGCGGCGGCCGGTGCAACATCCTCCCGGCCCGCATGGACGAATCCCGGTTCGTGAGCGAGTCGCCGAGTCATCTCCTCCGGAAAATCCTCCGCTCGTGGCCGCTCCGTCAGCAGATCGCCTTCTTCGAAGAGGAGGTCGGCATTCCGCTCGTCGAGGAAGCCGAATCAGCCAAACTCTTCCCCGTATCCAGCCGCGCCCGCGATGTGCGGGACGGCCTTCTCACGCTGGCCCGGCGCCGAGGCGTCAGGATACTCACCGAGTCGACCGTCGTCGGTCTCTCGCCATCCGCCCATCGATGGCGCATCGATCGCCAGGACGACGAGATGATGGAGGCGGATGCGGTCGTCGTGGCCACGGGCGGCCTGTCGGTGCCGGCCACTGGAAGCGACGGCAGCGGCCTGCGGTTCGCCGCGCAACTCGGGCACTCGATCCGATCGACGTACCCGGCGCTGACGCCGCTCACCGCGACGCCATCGCCGTTTGCCGATCTGGCGGGCATCTCGCTCCCGGTGACGGTGACGGCGCGTGCGGAGGGGATGACCGCGACGGCGACGGGTGGATTTCTGTTCACGCATACCGGCTATAGCGGACCGGCCGTCCTCGACATCTCGCACGTCGCGGTGCGTTCGCGCCCGACCGCATCTCCGGCCCGCATCGTCGTGCGGTGGACGGACCGGGACGATGAGGCCTGGATGGCGGCGCTGAGGCCGAGTGGCGCACGCACGGTGCTGGGCGCGGTCGGCGCCGTGCTGCCCGACCGGCTGGCCCGTGCACTCATCGCGGCCGCCGGCGTGGATCGCACCCGCTCGCTGGCCCACCTCACGCGCGACGAGCGGCGCCGCCTCACGGATACGCTCGTCCGCGGCGTGCTTCCCTGGACCGGCGATGAGGGATACAGAAAGGCCGAAGTGACCGGCGGCGGCGTGTGCCTGTCCGAGATCGATCCGCGGACGATGGAGAGCCGGGCCCGGCCGGGGCTGTTTCTCTGCGGAGAGCTCCTCGATGCCTTCGGACCGATCGGCGGCTACAACTTCGCGTGGGCGTGGGCGACCGGTCGCGCGGCGGGAGCGGGTGCGGCCAAGCGCGTGCTCTCGCGCGACTGACCACCGCCCGTCTGCCTGTCACCGTCCGTTCATCGAGAGCAGCCTAGACTCAGCCGCAGCAGCATCGGGTGTCCGCGCGAGGCGGAGACCGACGGCTGCCGAGGAGGAGATCGATGCAGCAGGAATTGCGCGCGCCGAAGCGCCTCGGATGGGCCACGTGCGCGGTGGCGCTGGCGGGCATGACCCTCGCCGCGACGGTGGGCGTCCGTGCGGCGGCGCGCCCCGCGAGCGCGGCAGCCGCCGATGCGGCCGGACCGTCCGGGTATCACCTGATCAAGACCATTCCCGTCGCAGGCGACACGTTCTGGGACTACCTGAAGTACGAGCCTTCCACGCATCGCCTCTTCATCTCGCGCGGCACGCACATCGCGGTCGTGAACGTCGAGGATGGCACGATGGTGGGCGACATCCCGAACACGGACGGTGCTCACGACATCGTGCTCGCGCCGGAGTTCAACCGCGGCTTCGTGACGGCCGGGGAAGCCGGCAAGCTGGTGATCTTCGACTTGAAGACGCTGAAGGTGATCGGCAGCGCGCCGACGGACAAGGACGATGACGGCGCCGTGTACGATCCCGCGTCGAAGCGCGTGTTAACGATGAATGGTGATTCGCATTCGTCGACCGTCGTCGACGCGAAGACCGGCAAGGTCGTCGGCACGATCGCGCTCGGCGGCGGGCCCGAGTTTCCCGTGGCGGATGGCCATGGGCATGTCTATGTGAACCTCGAGACGACGAGCGAGATCCTGGAGATCGACTCGCAGTCGCTCAAGATCCTGCACCGCTGGCCGATCGCACCGGGCACGTCGCCGAGCGGCCTCGCGAGCGACGCCGAGCACGGCATCCTGTTCTCGGGTTGCCGCAACAACATGATGGTCATCGTGAACGCGAAGGACGGCAAGGTCCTGGCGACGCCGGCCATCGGCCCTGGCGTGGATGCGACGCGATTCGATCCGGCCACCGGCGACGCGTTCAGCTCGAACGGCGGCAACGGCACGCTGACGGTGATTCACGAGGACTCACCGACGAGCTTCCACATCGTGGAGAACGTCAAGACCGAGCGCGGCGCGCGGACGATGGCGCTCGATCCGACGACCCACGACGTCTTCCTGGCGACCGCCCAGGTGACGCGGATTCAGAATCCGCCGCCGCACACGCGGCCCTACAAGATGGTGCCGGGGAGCTTCCACGTGCTGGTGTTCGGGAAGAACTGAGGACTATTCGAAGGTCATCGCGCGAATCGGATCGAGGCGAGCCGCGCGAAGCGCGGGGAGCGTCGAGAAGGCGACGTTGAGCAGAAATGCCGAGAGCAGGGCGAGCCCGGCCATCCGCCACTCGAACACGAATGGCAGGCCGGCTCGCCAGGCGATGGCGGCCGAGCCGTACCAGCCAAGGGCCAGGCCGATGGCGCACCCGGCCAGCGCGAGCACGGCCGCCTCGAAGGCGATCTGAAAGAAGATCAGCGCGGCGCTCGATCCCACTGCTCGACGCGTGCCAAGCTCGGTGGTGCGCGCCTTCACGCCAATCCAGGCGATGGCCACCATCCCCAGCCCGGCCACGACGAGGCCGCTCACCCCAATCCACCAGACAAAGAACGCCAGGCGATTCGCGGCGGTGGTCTGCGCATCGATGAGCGTCTTCTGGTTCTCAATCTGGTAATCGATCGGAATGCGCGGCGTGGCGTGATGGAAGCGCTGCAAGGTCTGGTCTGTCGCGCCCGCGGCCGCGTCCATGTCGTCGAGCGTGTTCAACTGCAGCAGCAGGCCGTTGTAGTAGTCGATGTTCATCAGCCGGTGCATCGCGGTGCGGAGAGGGACATAGACTTCGTCGTCTTCGTTCGACACATCCAGGCTCTGCCCGCGCTCGGCGAGCACGCCGACCACGTGGAACGGGACGCGGTTGATGAACAGCCGGGCGCCCACGGGCGAGTCCCGGCCGAACAGATCGCGCGCCACCGTCTGGCCGAGCAGGACCACCCGCGCGAGCCGCCGGTCCTCGGCGGTGTCGAACGGCCGGCCGTCCGCCATCGCCCAGCTCTTGATGTCGAAGTAGGCCGGCTCGCACCCGATGACGGTCGTCGTCTTCGACAGGTCGCGCGCCTTCAGCGTAAAGGGGCGCGACACCCAGGCCGACGCGCGGACCAGTGACGGCACGCCCTGCCGGATGTCGCGGTAATCGCGTTCGATTAGCGTCGTGGTGATCGCGCCGGTGCGTGCGCGCCCACCGACCGCGCGACTCTCGGTGGGCGTCACGATCAGGACGTTCGTGCCCAGCCGCCGGATCTGCGCCAGCACCTGCTGGCGGCTGGCCGCCGAGTAGCTCACCGACGCGAGCACGCCGGCGAGCCCTAGGCTGGCCATCGTCAAGGCCAGGGCCGATGACAACCGCGCCCGCCAGAGGCGCCGGAGCGACCAGCGCATCAGGTAGAGCAGCGTCCTCGTCACGACCGCAGCGCGCCGATCGGATCGACGCGAGCCGCCTTCCAGGCGGGGAACGATCCGAACATCAAGCCGAGCGCCACCGAGAGCGCGACGGCCAGCGCGAACGGATCCCAGACGAGCACCGGCGGGAGGTGCTGCAGCCGCGTCACGATCTCGGTCCCGCCGAGGCCCACCAGGATGCCGATCCCTCCGCCCAGGCAGGAGATGGCCAGCGCCTCGATCAGGAACTGCACCAGGATATCGACACGGCTGGCGCCGACCGAGCGCCGCAGGCCGATCTCGCGCTGCCGCTCGGAGACCCCCACCAGCATCAGGCTCATGATCACGACGCCGCCGATGAGCATGGCCATGGCGGCCACGCCGATCATCAGGCGGCGAAGCGTGGCGCCCACGGCCAGGATCCGGTCCATCGCCGCGCGGGGGCTCGTGAGGGTGAAATCATCGAGGGCCGGTGGGACGATGTGATGGCGCTGGCGGAGGAGGACGGTGATCCGCTGCATGGCCGCGTCGCCCGCCAGCGGATCCTCGAGCTGCGCGATCGCCATCGTCAAGGCGTCGCGATTGAACAGGCGCGTCGACGCCGTGGTGACGGGAATCATGATGACGTTGTCGAGGCTCGCCCCCGTCGGGCCGGCGCCGCGCGAGGTGAGCACTCCCTTCACCAGGAACGGCACGTTGCCGATCCGCAGCGTCTGCTCCAGCGGATCCGCGCCCCCGAACAGCGTGCGCTCCACGTCGGTGCCGATGACGGCGACGCGGGCTCGCGCCCGAACGTCCTCCTCGCTGAAGAACACGCCCGTGGCCACTTCATCGTCGCGGAGAGCCGTCCAGTTCGCCGACACGCCGAAGACGCCCGGGGTATCACTCCGGTCGCGATAGATCACGTCGACGTTGAAGGCCGTCTGGACGAGGGCGACCCGCGTGATGCCGGGAATCGTCGCGACGGCCGCCGCGTCGGCGAACGTCAACGTCGCCGGGGTGTTCTCGACCGACGGCATGCCGCGCATCGCGCCGCTGCCAGGCCGCACGATCACCGTGTCGAACGTGCCGACCATCCGCTTGAAGCGCGCCATCGTCTCCTGGCGCGTCGCCGCGCCGAGCGACGACAGGATCGTCAGCGAGGCGATGCCGACCGTCACGCCGAGCGTCATCAGGAATGTCCGCAGGCGGTGGCGGCGCATGCTGCGCGCCGCGAGCGCGAGACCGTTCATCAGCGTCATCGTCGTCTTCTCCTGATGAGATGGAAGCGGCTACTGTGCGGCGACCACGCGCCGCCGATCCGACTCGATCCGGCCGTCGCGCAGCGCGATCTCGCGGTGGGCGTAGGCGGCCACGCCTTCGTCATGCGTGACGAGCACGATGGTGCGCCCTTCCGCGTGGAGCGCCGTGAGGATCGCCATCACCTCGGCGCCGGCGGCGGAGTCCAGGTTGCCGGTCGGCTCGTCGGCCAGGATGAGCGGGGGATCGTTGATGAGCGCGCGGGCGATCGCCACGCGCTGCTGTTCGCCGCCGGAGAGCTCCGTCGCGTAATGTCCGGCGCGCTGCGCCAGGCCCACTCGGTCGAGGGCCCGTTCGGCGCGCTGCCGATCGAGCCGTCCGCCGGCGTAGATCATCGGCAGCTCCACGTTCTCGAGCGCCGTCGTGCGCGGCAGCAGGTTGAACGACTGGAACACGAAGCCGATCTTCCGCCCGCGCACGCGCGAGAGCGCGCGGTCCGAGTAGCGCGAGATCTCTTCGCCGTCGAGCCGGCAGGTCCCGGCGGAGGGGGTGTCCAGGCAGCCGATGACGTGCAGAATGGACGATTTGCCAGCGCCTGACGGGCCGCGCAGGGTGACGAACTCTCCGGCCCCGATGTCGAACGACACATCGTCGAGCGCCGTCACCGGCGGACCGTCGGGCCGGCGATAGACCTTCGACACATGGGAGAGCGCGATCATGGTGAGTGCTCCTCTTCTGCGGGTGCGCGTTCAGCCGCGCGTTCCTGCGGCCCGGCCGCCGCGGTCGGTGCGGATCACGACATTCGCCGTCATGCCCGGCTTGAGCCTGGCTTGCGACCCATGGATGGCAATCGAGACGGCGTAGTTCACGACGCCCGACACGATCGTCGCGGTCGGCGCGACCTGCCACACCGTGCCGGTGAAGTCGACGTCCGGGTACGCTTCCGTTGTGAAGGTGACCGCCTCGCCGGGACGAACGTGGGCGATGTCGGTTTCATCGACCATGGCGACGAGTTCGAGCGCGTGGTCGGCGATGATGGTGACGAAGGTCGGCGCCGCGAAGGCCGCCGCGACGGTTTCGCCTTCCTGCGTCGCCACCGAGGCGACGGTCCCGGCGATCGGCGCGCGGATGTCCACGTAGGACAGATTCACGTCCACCGCGGCGAGATCGCGGCGGGCGCGCTCGAGCGTCGCCTGCGCCGATTCGAGTGCCAGTCGCGAATCGTCCAACGTCTGGCGCGGAATGATCTGCCGGCCGGCCAGCATGGTGTTCCGCTTGAAGTCCATGGCGGTCTTGTCGACATCTACCTGGGCGATGGCGACGGCGGCCTGCGCCTGCGCTCGCTGCGCCTCCAGCGTGCGCGCATCGATTTCGGCGATGACGGCGCCCTTGCGGATGTGCGAACCGACGGTGACGTTGAGTTTCCGCACGATGCCCGAGAGCTGCGAGCCCACACGGACCTCGGCCCCGACGCGCAACTGAATCGCTCCGGTCGCTTCGACGGTCGGGTCGACCGCGCGGCGCTCCGGCGCGGCCACTTGCACCGGAACCGGTGAGGGTGGGGCGGCCCTGGTGACCCGCCAGGCCGCGTACGCGAGCCCAGCGCAGGCTGCCAAAACGATCACTCCGAACATGAGGCGTCGAATGGTCGGGCTCCTGCCGGATCCGCTCACACCGCGCGTGGCGCGAGCAGCCGGCGATCGAAGAAGTGGGCGAGGGCCATCGTGCAGTGGCATGCCAGGGCGATCGCGGCGCAGGTCGGCAGCACGGTCAGCCAGACATCGCCACCGGCGGCCATGCGTGTGTGGGCCAGGCCTCCAGCCACCCAGAAAAATGCGACGAGCCCGCCGAGCCTGACGATGGCCGATGGACGGCAGCATTCCAGCGCCCACACCACCGCGGCGGCCCCGAGTGCCGCGGCCACGAGCATCGCTGGGACGGGCCGCCAGAGGGCCAAACCGCCGATGAACGGGAGCGCCGCCAGCGTCGTCACGGCGATGGCCCTGAACTGCTGATGGCGAGCCGTGAATCGGCTGCACACGAACATGCCGAGGTAGCCGAGCGTGAGCGCCCCGAGCAGCAAGGCTTCCCGGTCGAGATGTTCGGGCGACATCGACTGCGTTGGCACGAAGCCGAGGCTGGCGGAGGCCCATGCCTGGACGACGAACACCAGCGCCCACATGAGAATGACCGACGCGAGCGCGAGCCCAGCGAGGGCGGCCGTCGCGATGAGCAAGCGGTCGCGGCGGTACACGCGTGAGAAGGCGCGACCCACCAGATCGGGATCGCCGAACCGCGCCGCCGTGATGCGAGCGATCTCGTCCTCATCGCCGAGGCCTCGCGCGCGGGCGTCGTCGGCGAGATCCTGGAGATGACCGGCGAGCTCCTCGGCGACCTCGTCACGGTGGCAAGCCCGCGCCAGGTGCGCCTGCGCCAGTACCTTGGCCACGAGCGGATTCGGACCAGTCATCAGGACTCCTCCGCCAGCACGGCATTGATCGCGCGCGTGAAGTGCAGCCACTCCCGGTGCCGGCGCTCGGCCAGGCGACGGCCGCTGGCGGTGAGGCCGTAGTACTTGCGCCGCCGGTTGTTCTGGCCCGTCTGCCAGTACGAGCGCAGATAGCCCTGCCGTTCGAGGTGGTGCAGCGCCGGGTACAGGGTGCCTTCCTTGAATCGGAACACGTCGTCACTGCGGCGGCTGGCTTCGAGGATGATTTCGTAGCCGTACATGTCGCGGCTGGACAGCAGGCGAAGAATCAGCAGGCCGATGCTGCCCTTGAGTAATTCGCGGTCGAATGGTTCGTCTTCCATGCCTCGTTATACAAACCTTGTAAGCCAAGGCTACTCCTGGTGCCGAGTCGCCGTCAAGCGGCGGCGGACCGCGGCGGCCGCGCCGCCACCCGCCAGTGGCAACTAAGCAGGCGCGGTCAACGTCCAAAGCATCGTGCGCGCCGCGGCCGTCGTCTCCATCCTCGTCATCGCTCCGATCCTGCTTGGCATCACTTCGGCGGCCGCTCAGACACCATCCGCGCCGACCATCCACATCTCCCGCGCCGCGGGCCCGATTACCATCGACGGCGATCTGTCGGATCCGGGGTGGCGCGGCGCGACGCGCGTTGATCAGTGGTTCGAGACGTACCCGGGCGACAACATCGCTCCGCCCGTCAAGAACGTCGCGTACCTCACCTCCGCCGATCGGTTCTTCTACGTCGGTTTCATCTTCTCGGATCCGAATCCGAAGGAGATTCTCGCGCCGATCGCCGACCACGATCACGTCAACAGCAACAACACCGACTTCGGCGGCATCATGATCGACGCCCTGAACTCGGGACGCACGGCGATCGAGTTCTTCGTGACGCCGAGCAACGTGCAGTACGACGCCGTGCAGGACGATGGCTCCGGCGAGAACAGCGCTCCGGACTTCTTCTGGAATTCGGCGACAAAGATCGGACCGGCCGGGTGGACGCTCGAGATCGCCATCCCGTTCTCCTCGCTCAGGTACCGGACCGTCGATCCCGAGACGTGGGGGATCACGTTGTGGCGCAACTACCCGCACGGCTTTCGCTATCAGTTTTCATCGGCGCCGTCGCCGCGCGCGAGCAATTGCTTCGTGTGTCACGAGAACCGGCTGCTCGGGCTCTCAGGCCTGCCCGGCGGCCGCCACCTGGTGGTGGCGCCCTACGTGAGCGGCTTCGACACGGCGAAGACGCAGGACGACACGGCGGGCGAGCCTCTTGGGGGAAGCCATCTGTCGCCGCGCGCCGGTCTCGATCTGAAGTTCACGCCGGACGCCAACAACGCAATCGACGCCACCATCAAGCCGGACTTTTCACAGGTCGAGTCCGACACGCCGCAGATCTCGGCCAACGAACGGTTCGCGCTGTTCTATCCCGAGAAGCGCCCGTTCTTCCTCGAAGGAGCCGACCTGCTCAGCACGCCGATTCAGGCCGTCTATACGCGGACGATTACCGCGCCCGATTGGGGAGGGCGGCTCACGGGCAAGAGCGCGGGGATCCGCTATACCGCGCTCGCCGTCGACGATACGGGCGGCGGGACGGCGGTCATTCCCGGCGCCAACAGCTCCTCGACGGTCGACGAGGATTTCTCATCGACGATCTTCGTCGGCCGGGCGAAGCGTGAGATCGGGCAATCCTTCGTCGGGGCGCTCGTGGCCGATCGCGAGGCCGGCGCGGTGGGCGGCCACAACCGCGTCCTCGGTCCGGACTTTCAGTGGCGTCTCTCGCCCGAGGACGTCGTAACGGGGCAGTGGCTGCTCAGCGAAACGGTGACACCGAACCTGCCCACGCTGGCCGATGAGTGGACCGGGGAACACCTCAGTGGCAACGATCTCCAGGCGAATTGGAGCCACAATCAGACGCACCTCGACTGGTTTGCGCAGTACCAGAACGTCGCGCCAGGGTTTCGCGCCGAAACCGGCTTTGTCCCGCAGGTCGGGTACCGTGACGCCGACGGCAACGTCGGGTGGACGGTGCGTCCGAGCGGGTTCATCGCCCGCGAGCGCACCTACCTGCAGGTCATCAACCAGGCCGACTCTTCGGGGGCGCCGCTCACCGAGCACATCGAGCCGGGCATCAATCTCGACACGCGCCTGAGCGGTTTCATGCAGTTCCGCTACATCGACGAGCGGACGCGCGCAGGCGGTCTCCTGATCCGCCGCCGCCAGTTCGGCTACTTCGCGCAGATCAGCCCGTCGCGCATCTTCAAGTACTTCGAAGCCGACGGCACACTCGGCGGCGACATCGATTTCGACAACGCGCGACCGGCCCGGGGCACCACCCTCAACATGCAGGCCGTGGTACAGCCGACCAATCATCTCGAGGTCGCCCTCAACGAGGACCTGCGGTCGCTGAACATCCGGACGCCCGCGGGCACGCTGACACGGCTGCTCACGCAGCACGTCTCGCAGGTGAACGGCACCTACAATTTCACGGCGCGCCTGTTCTTCCGCCTGATCGCGCAATACATCGACACCACCCGCGATCCGGCCTGGTACACCTCGAGCGTGGATGCGCGCGACAGCTCGTTCGCGCTCTCGACGCTCCTGGCCTACAAGGTGAACTGGCAATCGGTCCTGTTCGTCGGCTATGGGGACGATGCCGGCCTCGCGCCGGATGGCCGGCTGGCGCCGCTCGACCGGCAGTTCTTCGTGAAGCTGTCCCACGCGTTCCAGCGCTGAGCGCGATTCTCTTGACAATTGTCGCCGCCTGTGTTGCTCTTAACCTATCCGGAGGATCCGAATTTTTTCCGCCGACATGCCCACGGGCCTGAAGCTGCTCGGCGCGCTGGCGCTCATGCTGGCCGTGGCCTGTGCGGGTACCGCGTGGCGTATTCATCACCATCCCGCGCCCAGCATCGAACAGCTGCTGCCCGGCTACACCAAGGCGCAACAGCGGCAGATGGGGATCCTGTACGGGAAGGGCGGGGTCGTCCTCTCGAACTGGGTAGAGGAACTGATGGACCCGGAGGTCGAGGCGCGCATCGGCGCCATCGCCGCGCTGCTCTTCGCGTTCGGGTGCTTCTACATTGCTCACCTGCTGGAGCTGCCTGAGCCCCTGGACGACCACAGCCCGTGACATGGATGCGCTTGACCCTCCTTGACTTATCCGTTTCCCCACCCGCATAATGCGAGCAGTTTGCTTCGGTCGCTTTCGTCCGAATGGCCGCACGCCGCTCGATGCCATCCGACGCGCTCATCCGCACGACCACTGCTCCCACCCCGGCGCATTCTGACCTTCTTTCCGTGAATCGTGCCCGACGTCCAAGCCAGGAGTGTCGTACGCCGACAGGCGAATGCGACCCGGAGCCGCAGATGCCGATATTCCTGATGGGACACGTGAAGACCTTGACGATCTCGCGGCTGAGGATCTGGGGTGTGCTCGCGGCCTTGCTGGTCGCGCTGGCGGCCTCGTCTGCCATGGGCGGACAGCTGGCCGATGAGGCCGGCGAGGGCGACGTGCCGGTGCTGACCCCGACCGTACACCCCGAACTGCCCGCCGACCTCTCGCAGCTGTGGCTCGCGCCGAGGCCGACGGTGAACAGCGAGGCCCGCCTCGCGCCGGAAGAGAGCCTGGCGCGCGCCATCAAGCTCGAAGGCGACTCCCGGTTCAGCGAGGCGCTGAACCTGCTGCGGGCGGCGAGCCTGCAGAAGACGGCCCTCGCCGATTACGCCAGCTACTACCTGGGACAGGCACAGCTCGGGCTCAAGCAGTTCGAGCGCGCGCGAGACACCTTCGCCACGCTGGTCGCGCGCGGACCGAGCGGGTACCTCTCGGAAGCGGCGCCGCTGGCGGAGGCGCAGGCCGCCGAGCAGGCGAACGACTTCAACGCCGCGGTCGCCATCTACCAGACGCTGCTCCAGCACAAGCCGACCATGCCGGCGGATATCCTGCTGCGGCTCGGGCGCGCCGCCGCGAAAGCCGGTGATCAGGCGACGGCCGCGTCCGCGTGGCGCCGCGTCTATTACGAATTTCCCCTGAGCGATCAGGCCGATCCGGCCCGGCAGGCGCTCGCCGCGCCTGGCCTGCCCGCGCTGTCCGACGCCGATCGGTACGCGATGGAACGATCGCGCGCCGGGCTGCTGTTTCAGGCGGGCCACTACAAGGAGGCGCGCGACGCCTACGCCGCCCTCGTCTCGAGCGGACCGGATGCCGATCGCGCGATGCTCTCCGTCCGGCTCGCCGCCTGCGACCTGAATCTCGGGCGCCACCGGCAGGCGCGCGACGAAGCGCAGCCGTACACGACGAACGGCCCGCTCCAGGCCGAGGCCACCTACGATTACGTGTCGGCGCTCCGCGGGCTCGGCGAGAGCGGCACCTACGTGCAGGCCGTGCACCAGATGAGCGATCGGTTCGGGAGCAATCCCTGGGTGGAGTCGGCGCTGAACGACCTCGCCAGCGAAGACATCATCAACGACCAGGATGATGCGGCGACGGCGGTCTTCCAGGACATGGTGACGCGCTTTCCGGATGGGCCGCACGCCGAGCGGGCGGCCTGGAAAGTCGGCTGGGCCGCGTACCGCGCGGGCGACTTCGGGACGACGGTCAAGACCTTCGATGCGGCGGCCGCGCGGTATCCGCGCTCCAACTATCGGCCGGCGTATCTCTACTGGTCAGGTCGCGCGTACGAGTCGTTGAAGGATCGCCCGATCGCCGATGCCCGCTTCGCGCTGGTGGCGGTGGATTATCTCAACTCGTATTACGGGCGGCGCGCGGTGGAGCACCTGGGCGGCGAAGACGCGTGGCGGAAGGTGGCGGCGAACACGATGGCCACCACGCCGGCGGCCGACCCCACCAGCGATCCGGCGGCCGATCTCCCGCGGGCCCTGCCTCCGACAGGCGAGGCGGTGCGCCTGCTGCTGTCGGTCGGGCTCTACGACCAGGCGATGAACGAGCTGCGCTACGCCCAGCGGGCCTGGGGCAATTCGCCGGTGGTCGAGGCGACGATCGGCTGGATCGACAACCGGCAGGGGAACCTGCGCAGCGGGATCAACGCGATGAAGATCGCCTATCCGCAGTATCTCGCCGCCTCCGGCGACAGCCTGCCGGCGGCGATCCTCAAGGTCCTGTTTCCGCTCGATTACTGGCCGCTCATCAAGAAGTACTCGACCGCACATCATCTCGATCCGTACCTGATGGCGGCGCTGATCGCGCAGGAGTCCACCTTCGAGCCGGCACTCCGATCCTCCGCGAACGCCATCGGCCTGATGCAGATCCTGCCGTCCACCGGGCGGCAGTCCGCGCGCGAGCTGCACGACCGCCGCTTCTCGACGCGGATGCTCACCGACGCCGCCGTGAACATCCGGCTGGGCATGGCCTACTTCTCCGACCTCGTCGAGCGCCTCGGCGGCGTCCACTACGCCCTGGCCAGCTACAACGCCGGGGCGAGCCGGGTGGTGCAGTGGATCGCGGAGCGGAAGGGGCTCGGCTTCGACCAGGACGCGTTCATCGAGGATATTCCGTACCCCGAAACGCAGAATTACGTGAAGAAGATCCTGGGCACGGCGGCCGATTATCGCCGCCTGTATGGGGATGAAACCAGCGGAGAAATCGCCCGGGACGAGCGAGCGCCCGCCGAGGCGAAGACGCCCTCTGGCGTGAAGAAAAAGCGGACGCCCGTCCGGCACAAGAAGAAGGTGGTGCCGAAGCACCGCCGTTCGACACCCGCCAAGGCCCGCCACGCCGCGAACCGAGCGGAGCGAACGACGAAGCGCGAGCTGTCTTAGAACCTGGCCACGGCGCCGAAATAGAGCCCGCGCAGCGTGAGATCGCCGCTGTCGGTCTTGGCCA
>JANWLS010000195.1 GCA_025450765.1 Vicinamibacterales bacterium
ATCCCGCGCGAAACCACGAAGACGAAGGACATCACGGGCGGTCTGCCGCGCGTGGTGGAGCTGTTCGAAGCGCGCAAACCGCGCGAGACGGCCGTCATCACCGAAATCGACGGCGTCGTCAAGCATGGCGGCATCGTCAAGGGACAGCGGAAGATCATCATTGTCCCCGACGAGCCGGGCGCCGAGCCGCGCGAGTACGCGCTGCCGCGCGGCGTTCACGTGAACGTGCAGGAGGGCGAGCGCGTCCGGGCGGGCGAACCGCTGATGGACGGGCCGAGCAACCCGCACGACATCCTGAACGTCCTCGGGGAGAAGGCGCTCCAGAGCTACCTGGTCAACGAGATCCAGGAGGTCTACCGGCTCCAGGGTGTCAACATCAACGACAAGCACATCGAGACGATCGCCCGGCAGATGATGCGCTGGGTGAAGATCGAGGACGTCGGCGACACCGAGTTCCTCATCGACGAGCAGGTGGACAAGTTCCGCTTCCTCGAGGAGAACGAGCGGGTCATCGGGGCGGGTGGCCGTCCGGCGCAGGGGCGCCCGCTGCTGCTCGGCATCACGAAGGCGTCGCTGTCGACCGAGTCGTTCATCTCGGCGGCCTCCTTCCAGGAGACGACGCGCGTGCTCACCGAGGCGTCGATTTCAGGCAAGATCGACTATCTGCGCGGCCTGAAGGAGAACGTCACGATGGGCCGGCTCATCCCGGCCGGCACCGGGTTCGAGTGGTATCGGCAGATCACCATTCCGGCGGACGAGCCGCCGCCGCCGCCGCCGCTGCCGCCGCCGAGCGAGGACGAGCTCGACATCGAGCGCGAGATCGGCGAGTACTCGTTCGAGCCGGAGGAAGCGCTCGGCGCCCGTCCGGTGGAACCGACGGAGTAGGTCGGACTTCCGGCGACAGGCCGCGGGCTTCGGGCCACGGGCCTCAGGCTTCGGGCCAGACGATCAGGGCGGCAGCCGGCAACGGCTGCCGCCCTTTTTTCGTTATCATCTCCCCGGCCCATTCATTCATGCGCATCGGCGTCGACCTCGGCGGGACGAAGATCGAAGGCATCGCGCTCGAAGGGACGCGCGAGACCGCGCGGGCCCGCATCCCGACGCCGCGCGAGGACTACGCGGGAACGATCGAGGCGATCGCGAGTGTGGTTGAAAGACTCGAGCGCGAGGCGCGCGGGACTGCCGGCGTCAGGGGCGGTTCGCGGCCGGTCGCTGACGCGCCCGCGTCGGTCGGCCTCGGCATTCCCGGCACGCTGTCGCCGGCGACCGGTCTGGTGAAGAACGCCAACTCCACGTGGCTGATCGGGCGGCCGCTGCAGGCGGACCTGGAAGCCCGTCTGAATCGGCCGCTTCGGATCGCCAACGATGCGAACTGTTTCGCCATCTCGGAAGCCACCGACGGCGCCGGTGCCGGCGCGGACGTGGTCTTCGGCATCATCGTCGGGACCGGGACCGGCGCGGGCGTCGTGGTCGGCGGGGAGGTGCTCGGTGGTCCGAATGGCATCGCAGGCGAGTGGGGGCACAACCCCCTGCCGTGGCCCGATGATCGTGACCTTCCGCCGCCACCCTGTTACTGCGGCAGGCACGGATGCATCGAGACGTACCTGTCGGGTCCGGCACTCGCGCGCGATCATGAACAGCGCACAGGCGCGAGGCTGACCGCAGAGCAGATCGCCGAGCGATCCACGGCCGGCGACCCGGATGCCGAGGCGACGCTGGAACGCCACGCCTCCCGCATGGCGCGTGCGCTGGCCAGCATCATCAATGTGCTCGATCCGGACGTGATCGTGCTCGGCGGCGGCGTCTCCAACATCGGCGCGTTGTACGAGCGCGTGCCGCGGCTTTGGGGCGAGTGGGTGTTCGAGTGCCACGGCGCCGGTCCGCCCGAGGAGGTGCGCACGCGACTGGTGCGCGCCAGGCACGGTGACGCCAGCGGCGTGCGCGGCGCCGCGTGGCTGTGACCGTGACGCGCGCCCTGCGCCCGGGTTGCGGACTACGCTGCCTCAAGAGCTCGGGCCGGTGAGCGTGAGCTCGAGGCGCAGCCACCAGCGCGGCTGGTATTGCACGGTCACTGGAATGCCGCGCAGCGCTCCCTCCGTGCCGTACGTCATGTCGAAGTCGGTGTCGTCTCCCGTCGCGACGTTGTGAATGTCGAAGCTCGCCTCGAGGAGATGCTGATAATCCCCGCTTCCGGTCTTGATCTCGTCTTTCTGGTTCACATCGCTCGCCCGCACGAGATACAGCTTTCCGGAGTACACGTAGCGGACCGGCGCCGGATGCTCGGTGCTGCCGCCGCTCAGTGTCTCCCCGATCAAGTGATTGAGAGCCGCCAGGAAGCCTGGCTCCGTACCCGGCGGAAGCGTGAGGCTCCGGTGATGCTGGAACTGTGATGCGGGCGGCACCTGCGCGAGGACATCATCGAGCTGCTTGAACGTGTAGTGCTGCCGGGTGCCAAGCGTCATGACCGCCGAACGGGCGAGCTGGCCGTCGACCGATTCGCGGATGACGCGGAACGCCTGCGGCTGGCCCGAGGCGTGGCTGACGTTCGCCCTGGCCTGGTCGAGCGACTGCTCATCGGACCGGGTCATCACGCCAAGAATCGTCGCCGTTCCCCGGCGAAGCTGCTCGTCGGCATAGCCCCAGCGGTTGAGGTGCCGCGGCGCACGCGAAGGGTCGGTGCCAATCAGCAGCGAGTACTCGGTGTCCTGTGGGTCGTGCCGCCAGGTGATCGTCGCACGGCCGATGTCGCTCCGGCTGATCCAGAAGAGCAAAAACGGACGGATGGAACCATCGATCGTGTACTGGTGGACGACATCGCTCGGCGAAGGAACACCCGCCGCCGGCTGAGCCGCGGCAGAGCCGGGGCCGGTGTGCAGTGACGCCAGCATGAGAAGGACGATCGCGAGTGGGGCCGCCAGCTTGGCCATCGTGATGTTCCACTCAGATGCGTGTCTCGTGCCAGACGCAGTACGCTGGGGCATGGCGTCCTCCACCTTTCCCATTGCGCCTCCCGTCGAGCCGATGCTCGCCAAGCTCGCGCCCGCGCTGCCGGAGGGCGATGCGTTTCTCTATGAGCCGAAGTGGGATGGTTTCCGCGCCCTCGTGTTTCGCGGGCGCGGTGACGTGTTCATCCAGAGCCGCGACCTGCGGCCGCTCGATCGCTACTTCCCGGAGCTTCATGCCGCGCTCCTGACGGGGTTGCCGGATCGGTGCGTGGTCGACGGCGAAATCGTCATCGCGACGGCGCACGGCCTGGATTTCGACGCGCTGCAGCTGCGACTGCATCCCGCCGCGTCGCGTGCCGCCAGGCTCGCACACGAGACGCCCTCGTCTTTCGTCGCGTTCGACCTCCTCGCCGCCGACGGGAAGGATCTGCGACGCCGCCCACAGCGTGAGCGTCGCGAACGGCTCGAACAGCTGCTGGCGCGCGTTCGACCGCCCATCCACCTCACACCGATGACGCGCGACCCGGACAAGGCCGCCGAGTGGCTGGCGAGCTTCGAGGGTGCGGGCCTCGATGGGGTCGTCATCAAGCCGGCCGATCAGAAGTACGAGCCGGGCAAGCGCGTGATGATCAAGGTCAAGCACGTGCGGACGGCCGACTGCGTGGTCGCCGGGTTCCGATGGCACAAGACGGGCCAGAACGAGCTCGTGGGTTCGCTGCTGCTCGGATTGTTCGACGACGAGGATCGCCTTCATCACGTCGGCGTCACCTCGTCGTTCACGATGGCGAGGCGGAAGGCGCTCGCGCGCGAGCTGGCGCCGTTGCGCAAGGACGCGCTCGCACGCCATCCCTGGCGCGACTGGCACGATCCCGATTCGGCTGCGGGGACACGCATGCCGGGCGGACAGAGCCGGTGGAGCGCCGGGAAGGACCTCTCGTGGGAGCCGCTGCGGATCGAGCGCGTGTGCGAGGTGAAGTACGACCACATGCAGGGGACGCGCTTCCGGCACGCGGCCGTCTTCCAGCGCTGGCGGCCCGACAAGCGGCCGATCGACTGCCGGTACGATCAGCTCGAGATCACGCCGGCATACGAGCTCGAGCGCGTGTTCGGCGCCGGGACCGGCCGTCGGTGAGCCACGTTCCGGACCCGTCAGAAACAGCTGTTGCACTCTCTGGTTCCGGAACGGGCGTATCCGCGACGGCGACCTACGCCGGCGCCGTCCGTCATCGTCCCTTGCGGCCACCCGCGGGTTTGGCGGATGACTTCGACGTGGTCTGAAGTGCCGTCTTCCGCCGCGAAGGCGCGACACGCGGCGCTTCGCCCGGCTGCTTGCGATAGTGTGGCGGCCAGGGCGCGTCGCCTTGTCCGTCCCTCTCCTGCCGTGCGGATAGTTCCAGGAGCGCTTCAATCGAGCCGGCGTGTCGATCGATCGCCTCGTGCCGATCGCCGACCGCGGCGAACCGCGCCGGCATCGTCGCGAGCGTGAATGCCCCAGGGTCGCACTCGTCGATCTCGTCCCACGCGAGCGGCGCGGACACACGCGCATCCGGGAGCGGCCTCACGGAGTAGGCGCTCGCGACGGTGCGATCCTTGGCGTTCTGGTTGTAGTCGAGGAAGACGCCCTGGCGTTCCTCCTTCCACCACTTGCTCGTCGCCAGCCCCGGCGCCCGGCGCTCGACATCGCGCGCCAGCGCCAGCGCCGCGCGGCGCACCTGATCGAAGGTCCAACGACGGGCGATGCGGATCGAGACGTGGATGCCGCGCGAGCCCGACGTCTTCGGCCATCCGATCAAACCGAGATCGTCGAGCGCGGCGCGGACGACCTGCGCGACCTGCTGGATCTGCGGCCACTCGACGCCGGGCACGGGATCGAGATCGACGCGCAGTTCGTCCGGGTGATCGAGATCGTCGGCCCGCACCGGGTGCGGATGCAGCTCGAGGCACGCGAGGTTGGCCATCCAGACCAGCGCGGCGGCGTCACGCGGGACGACTTCCTCCGCGGTCCGGCCGGACGGGAAGTGCAGCGACACCACCTCGATCCACTCGGGCCGGGACTCCGGGGCACGCTTCTGGTAGAAGAACTCGCCGCCGATGCCATTCGGATAGCGAACCAGGACGTTGGGCCGGCCGCCGGCCGCCCGCAGGGCGCCGTCGGACACGGCGAGGTAGTAGCGCGCGAGATCGAGCTTCGTGACGCCGGCCTCGGGGAAGAGGACCTTTCGCGGGTTCGTGATCGCGACGTCGCGACCGCCGCAGCTCAGGACTTCGCGCTCGTCGGTGCTGGCCATGGCTGTCAGTCGGGATGGCTGTCAGTCGGGAGCGAGTCCCAGGAAGTGACGAACGTGATCGAGCTCCGCATCGAGCCCGGCGGCAAAGCTCGTATCGGCCGGCCGGCCCCCGGCGTAGCCACATTCGTGCTGCAGCACGCCGTCGCGCACCGACAGGTTGGCCCAGCCGACGATACGATCGCGCCACAGCATCGGCAGCGCGTAGTAGCCGTGCTTCCGCTTGGCCAACGGCGTATAGGCCTCGAAGCGGTACGGCCAGCCCCAGAATAATTCGAATCGCCGGCGGTCCCACACCACCGGATCGAATGGCGCGAGCAGGCGCACGCCATCGTCGACGGTGGCGCGCTCCGGGCGCTCTCCGGCCGGCCAGTACCAGTCGACGCCGTCGATGCGCGCATGAGCGAGACGCGCCTTCGCGCGGGTCAGGGCCGGCTTC
>JANWLS010000196.1 GCA_025450765.1 Vicinamibacterales bacterium
ATCTTGAGCGCTTCGACCAGCGCGGCGCGCTCGACGTCGTCGAGCGGGACGCCGGTGGGCGGAATCGTGACGAGCGACGAGGCGTCACGCATCGCGCCCGGCGTCGGCGCGTCGCCGAGCCTGAGGTCGTCGGCGCCGATGGTCGTGGCCTCGGTGAGCAGGATCGCGCGCTCGATCGTGTTTTCCAGCTCGCGGATGTTGCCGGGCCAGTTGTAGCGCATCAGCATCTTCTGCGCCTCCGGCTCGATGCCGTCGATTTTCTTCTTCAGCTCGCCACAGAAACGATGCATGAAGGAGCCGGCGAGCGGGACGATATCCTCCTTGCGCTCGCGGAGCGGTGGCATCTCGATCGAGACGACGTTCAGGCGGTAGTACAGGTCTTCGCGGAACTGGCCGGTGGCGACCATCGCGGGCAGGTCACGATTGGTGGCGGCAATGAGCCGCACGTCCACGCGCAGCGTCCGCGTGCCGCCGAGGCGCTCGAACTCGTGCTCCTGGAGGACGCGCAGGATCTTCGCCTGCGTGCTCGGGCTCATGTCGCCGACTTCGTCCAGGAACAGGCTGCCGCCATCGGCCTGCTCGAAGCGCCCGATGCGCTGCTTGTCGGCGCCCGTGAACGCCCCCTTCTCGTGGCCGAAGAGCTCGGACTCGAGCAGGTTCTCCTGCAGGGCCGCGCAGTTCACCTTGACGAAGTTCCGCCCGGTCCTCGTCGAATTGTGATGAATGGCGCCGGCAATCAGCTCCTTGCCGCTCCCCGTCTCGCCGCGGATCAGCACGGTCGTGTTGCTCTTGGCGACCTTCCGGACGATGCCGAGCACGTGCTGGAGGGCCGGACTGGAGCCGATAATCCGATCGAAGTCGTAGATGTCCTGCTGGGTGTGCCGCAGGTAGTCGAGCTCGTGGCGGAGGCGGCGCACCTCGAGCGCCTTCTCGATCTTCACCTCCATCTCCTCGATCTCGAACGGCTTCTGGACGAAATCGAACGCGCCGATCTTCATCGCCTCGACGGCGGTCGACACCGACCCGAAGGCGGTCATCAGGATCACCGACGTCGACGGGTGCAGCGCCTTGGTCGTCCGCAGCACGTCGAGGCCGTCGCTGCCCCCCATCTTCAGGTCGCTCAGCACGAGGTCGTAATGGCCGTCGTGCAGGCACTGGATGGCGGCGTTGCCGTTCGGGGCCTCGTCGACTTCGTGGCCGGCCTCGGTGAGCGCCCGGGCGAGCCCGCGGCGAAGGGCATCGTGATCGTCAGCGATGAGGATGCGACCCATGACTGCCTTCCTTACAACGTATCGGTCGAGAGACTCGACGCCGGCAGATACACGCGGAAGCGGGTGCCGCCGCCGGATGGTGTGCTGATGTCGATCCGCCCGTCATGGGCGTCGACGATCTTCCGCACGATCGCCAGGCCGAGGCCGGAGCCTTGCGGCTTGGTCGTGAAGAACGGGTTGAAGATGCGGTCCTGCAGCTCGGCCGGGACGCCCGGGCCGTTGTCGGCGATCTCGACGATGATCTCGCGGTCCGGCCCGCGGCGCTCCCCGCCCGGGGCGGTCCGATTCTCGACGGCGACGAGCCGCGCCAGGATGGTGACCGTGCCCGCGCCGTTCAGCGCCTCGAAGGCGTTGATGAGGAGATTGGTGAAGACCTGCACGAGCTGGTGCTCGTCGCCGCGCACCGGCGGCAGGCGCGGCGCCAGGCGCATCGCGACGCTCACCTCGCCGCGGCGCGCCTTGCTCTCGGCCATCGTGATGGCGCTGTGGAGCACGGTGATGAGTGAGGTCTGCGCCACCTGCAGCCGGATGGGCCGGACGAACTCGAGCATCTCGATCACGATCGCGTTCGCCAGCTTCGCCTCGTTGATGATGTCGGCGAGGATCGCGTGCGCGTCGGGCGCGTCGGGCAGCTGCCGGCGCAGCAGCCCGGCCATCACTTCGATGCCGGCCAGCGGATTCTTCAGCTCGTGGGCGATCGCGGCCGCCATCTCGCCGAGCGCGGCGAGCCGGTCGCGCAGCCGCTCGCGCTCTTCCTGCTGCTCGACCTGCGTGAGGTCCTTGAAGAACATCGTGACGCCGGTCGTGCGGCCACGCGCGTCGCGCACCTGCGCCAGCGTGTAGCCGATCACGCGATCGGAGGCCTTCAGGCGCATCTCGGCGCGGTTCGGCAGGTGACTCAGCTCGAAGCCGCTCGTGATCACGCGCACGATGTCCGGATGCGCCTCGAGGACGGCGGCGAGCGGCTGGCCGAGATCGGCGGCGCGCGGCGTGAGGTCGAAAATCCGGTACGCCTCGTCGTTCATCAGCGCGACGGTCCCGTCGGCGTGGACGGCGAGCACGCCGTTGCGCATGCTCGAGACGATCTGGTGAAACAGGGGATCTTCGGCCGCACGCGGGCGCGCGGGGCGCACGGAGGTCGGCCGCCGCACCGGACGGCGCGGCTGTCGGTCGCGAGGTGTTGGCATCACGGGTAGAAGGGGCACCGGGCCACCAGGGGCAAACCGCATGCCCTGACGGAAACGCGCCGCATTCGCTGAAAAAGCCATCGGGCGGGCCGTTCGACCCGGCCCGCGGTCTCACAGGAATGTAATCGGCTTACAAATCTGGCAGGTTTAATCTTCGGCGGCCGCCAGCTCCTGGAGCGACTCCCACTGCTCCATGAGCGAGCCGACTTCCCACATCAAGGCCTGATGCCGGTCGATGACCGGCTGTGCGGCCTCGCGATCGCCATAGAAGCCGGGCGAGGCCATCGTGGCCTCGAGATCCTTGATGGCCTGCTCGCGCTCGGCGATCCGCGCCTCGAGGTCGTCGATGCGGGCGCGGCGTGCCTTGCGCTCCCGATCCCGGCGGCGCTCATCGGCTTGAAGGCGCTTGTGCTCTTCGCGGCTGGGCGGGCTGGAGGGAGATTTGTCAGCAGCCGGTGTCTTCGCTGATCCTCGCCCTCGGATGAGCTTGTCCTCGGGCCCGGATCGCCGCGGGCGCTCCTGGGCGGGTTTGGGCCCGGCAGCCGCGTCTCGTTGCGCCTTGCTCCACAGGAACTCCTCGTACGTCCCTGGATACACGACGGCCGCGCCGTCCTGGATTTCGACGATCTTCGTCGCGAGGCGCTCGACGAAGTAGCGGTCGTGGGAGACGAAGATGAGCGTGCCGCCGTAGTCCTCGAGCGCGTCGAGCAGCACGTCCTTTGAGTCGAGGTCGAGATGGTTGGTCGGCTCGTCGAGCAGCAGCGTGTTCGACGGCCGCAGGAGCATGCGTGCGACGGCGAGGCGCGTCCGCTCCCCGCCCGAGAGCACGCCCGCCCGCTTGTACACATCGTCGCCCGAGAACAGGAACCCGCCGAGGATGTTGCGGACCGCGGGCACCATGTCCATCGGCGAGCCCGCGACGAGCGTCTCGTACACGTTCAGATCCGGATCGAGCCGCGCCGCTTCGTCCTGGGCGAAATACTGAAGCACCATCTGGTGCCCCTCGACGCGCGCGCCCTCGTCCGGCGCTTCCGCGCCCGCCAGCATCCGCATCATCGTCGACTTGCCGACGCCGTTGGGACCGACGATCGCGATGCGGTCGCCCCGCTCGATCAGCAGATTGAGATCGCGGAACACGACCGTGTCGCCGTACGCCTTGCGCACGTGGTCGAGCGTCAGCGCCTGGCGTCCGCTCTTCGGCGCGGCCGGGAACTGGAAGTGGATCCGCTTGCGCTCGGGCGGTACCTCGATCGGCACCACCTTCTCGAGCATCTTGATCCGGCTCTGGACCTGCGACGCCTTGGTCGCCTGGTAGCGGAAGCGGTCGACGAACTGCTTGACGCGTGCGACCTCTTCGTCCTGCCGCCGCTTGGCCTCGCGCAGCCGATCGAGCCGCGCGTCCCGCTCGACGAGATAGTCGCTGTAACCGCCGTAATAGTCCGTGAGCGTCCGCAGGTTCAGGTCGGCGATGCGCGTGACGACGGCGTCGAGAAAATACCGGTCGTGCGACACGAGGATCACCGCGTGCGGGTAGTCGCCGAGGTACGCTTCGAGCCAGTTGCGCGCATCGAGATCGAGATGATTGGTCGGCTCGTCGAGCAGCAGCAGGCCCGGCTGTCCGAGGAGCAGCTTGGCGAGGGCGATGCGCATCTGCCAGCCGCCGGAGAACGTATCCGTCTGCCGGCCCGCATCATCAGGCTGAAAGCCCAGGCCGCGGAGTACGGTGGCGATGCGCAGGTCGATGCTGTAGCCCTCCCCCAGGCGGAAGCGATCCTGCAGCTCGCTGTAGCGCGTGAGCAGCGATTCGTGATCGGCCTCGCTCGCGGCGGGGTCGGCGAGCCGCTCCTCGATCGCGTGCATCTCCGCCTTGATGTCGAGCAGCGGCTGGAACGCGAGGCTCACCTCGTCGTACACGGTGCGCCCGGCATAGGCGAGCCCGTCCTGCGGGAGATAGCCGATGGTCAGCGCGGCCGGCGTGACGACCTGGCCGCCGTCCGGCTCGTCGAGGCCGGCGAGCATCTTGAGCAGCGTGGTCTTGCCGGCGCCGTTGGGGCCGCAGAGGCCAACGCGCTCACGATCGTCGATCTGCCAGGTGACGCCGTCGAGGAGAACACGTTCGCCGAAGGATTTCGTGAGGCCGGCGAGTTGGATCATTCAGTGGTGCTTATTCGCCCAGTGCCTTGGCGGCCGCCGCGAGCACCTGCGGCACGCGGAAGGGCTTCGTGAGATAACCGGCGACGCCGAGATTGACGGCCTCGATGGCGCTCGCCTCGGTCGAGTAGCCCGTGATGATGATGACCGGCAGGTCGGCCTTGTAGCGCTGGGCTTCGCGGATGACGCTCAGGCCGTCCATCCCTGGCATCTTCAAGTCGATGATCAACAGATCGTACGGCGACAGGCGCATCCGCTCGAGACCCGAGCGGCCGTCCGGGACCACGTCGACGTCGTACTCGGCGAGGGCCAGCGTCTTGGCGAGGAGGTCGCGGATGCGCGCCTCGTCGTCGACGACGAGGATGCGCGGGCGGGCGAGGCCGGTGGTGCGCGCGCCCGCCGGGGCCGGCGCGGCGGCCGTGCCGCGGCCTGCGCGCGGACGCTGGCTGTCGAGCCACGCGTCGATGTCGCGCTTGCGGAAGCGCCATTGCCGCCCGACGCGCACGGCGGGGATCTTGCCCGCCTTGATCAGGCGATAGACCGTGCGGAGGTTGACCTGCAGGTACTCCAGGACCTCCTCGGTCGTCAGGAACGTCTCGTCAATCATGCGTCAGTCCTGGAGCGTTCGGTCGTCCGGACCGGCAGCTCCACGGTGAACACCGCCCCTCCCTCGGGGTGGTTGGAGGCCACGATCTGCCCGCCGTGCTCCTGCACGATGCCGTAGGCGATCGCCAGTCCGAGCCCGGTGCCTTGTCCGACCTCCTTAGTAGTGTAGAACGGTTCGAAGATCCGCGGCAGGACATCTTCCGGCAATCCGGGCCCGTTGTCGCGAATCCGCGCAATGATCCGTTCCCCGGTCGGATCGAGCGTCGTCTGGACGTCGATGCGGCTGTGGGACCGGCCGAAGAGTGCCTGCTCGGCGTTCATGACGATGTTGAGGAAGGCCTGGTGGAGCAGGAGCGCATCACCCTGGAGGCGCGGCAGGTGATCGTCGAAATGGCGGACCACCTCGATCGACGCCGAGCGGCACGCCGCCGCGCGAAGGGCGAGCACGCGCTGCACGATGGTGTTCACCTTGAGCGAGCGGCGGGCGAGGCGGCGCGAGCCGGCGAAGACCAGCAGGTTCCGCACGATTTTCGCGGCCCGGTCGGCCTCGCGGTAGACGACCTGCACGTCGCGCCGCACCTGTTTGGAGAAGGCGCCGGTGGCGCGCAGCAGCTCGAGGTGTCCCAGGACGCCCTGCAGCGGATTATTGAGCTCGTGGGCGATCCCGGCGACGAACTGTCCGAGAGCGGCGAGCTTCTCGGATTGAGTGAGGCGCGTCCGGAGCTCCGCCCGCTCCGCTTCGAGCCGGGCCTGCGGCGTGATGTCCCGCGCGACCATCACGTGGCCGATCGGATCGCGGTCCTCGCGGAGCAGATCGGTGACGGTGATCGAAAAAGTCCCCTTGAGCACGCGATCGGCGATTTCGCGCGTCCCTCCGCGCCGGGGCCGGCTGGGACCCGAGCGGTCGAGCGCGCGGATCCAGCGCAGCGTCGCCTCGCCGACGAAATCGGCGAGCGGGCGGTCGACGATCTCGCCGCGGGCCATGCCGGCGCGCCGCGCGAACGCTTCGTTCACGCGCACGAGCCGCAGGCGGCGATCGCACACGGCGACGAGGTCGGCGATGGAATCGAACGTGTTTTCGAGCTCACGGCGCGACCGGAGCACCTCCTCGAGGAGCTGCATGTTCTCGATCGCCCGCGAGAGCTGGTGCCCCACCTCGTCGGCGCGATCGAGCAGCTCGCGTTCGGTGCCCGGGTCGACCCGCACGCCTTCGCAGATGATCGCGCCGAGCGCGCGCCGGTAGCCCCTGAGCGGCACGGTGAGCGTCATCGCCGACAGGCCGGGGACTCCGTCGCCCTCCGGCAGCGTGAGCACGATCTGCGCACGCGCGTGGCGCATCGCCGCCGCCACCGGCGAATCGGGATCGTCGGTCGGCACGCGGCCGCCGCGGCCGGCGAAGACGCGGTCCGAGGAGGCGTGGAGCACCAGATGACGAGAACGGCGCTCGTGCATCCAGACAGAGGTGCGATCGACGTGGAACAGCCGGTTCGCCCGCTCGCAGAAGATGTCGAGGCCGTTGGCGAGCGTCGAGGTCGACGAGACGATCTCGCTGAAGTCCTGGAGCAGGCCGCGCAGATCGCGCTGCAGGCTGAGGGTCCGGCGCTGGCGGAGGTATTCGAGCGTCAGCGTGAACGCGTCGGCCAGCCGCGCGAGCAGCGGACGCACCGCGTCGAGCCGCGGCGCCGTCGTGAGCCCGACGACGAGCAGGCCGAAGCGCTCTTCGCGCCGCTGCAGCGGAATGAGCACGGCGAGCGGCGTACCAATGTAGGTCGCGAGGGCCGGCGCCTCCGCTCTTGCGTCGACGAGCAGGTGCGGTGCGCCGCTCGCGAACACGCGCTCGGCCAGCCTCGCTTCCGCGCGCCCGGGCGCCCACGGATCGGCCCGCAGCCCGTCGATGCCGAGGCTCGAGGTCGGCAGCACCATCGGGCCGCGCAGGCTTCGCTCGAAGAGCACGGAGCCCCGCCCATCGAGGATCGCCAGCGCCTCCCGGTGGAGGGGCGGCAGCACGTCCGACGGATCGTCGCTGTGCAGCAGGAGGCTCGCCAGCGAGGTCGGCGGCGCCGGCGCGGGTGTCGGCGGCCGCGTGCGCGCCGCCTCGCGGCGCGGGCGCACGAGGGCGGCGGCGGTCGACTGAAGCGATGGGCTCGAGCGCGGCATGGGTGCCCGCCGATTGTAGTCCAAGCCGATGAGCTTACGCCAGCTAACCGTCAGTTCTGTAACGGTTTATGGCATCATGGCAGTCGGGGCGACGGCCATCCCGACTGTTCCAGGCCGCCGGCCGTCTAACCACATGGTGCATGGCACGCTCTGATTCCGCGGCGCTGCGGGCCACCTGGACCGACGAGGAGCTCGTCGCGCATTCAATCGGCGGCGATACCGAGAGCTTCAACCAGCTGATTGTCCGCTGGGAGCGCCCGATCTTTGCCCTGGCCTACCGCGTGATCGGCCGCGAGGAAGACGCGCGCGACGTCTGCCAGGAAACCTTCCTGCGCGCGTTCCGGGCCCTCGGCGGCTTCCGCGGCCAGTCGAAATTCTCGTCCTGGCTGTACCGGATCGCGCTCAATCTGTGCCGCGACTGGATTCGGCGCGAGCGGCGCGCGCCGGTCGTGCAGGCGCCCGAAGGGGTCGATCTCGTGCAGCTCGCCTCCCTGCGCGAGCCGAGCGAGTCGATCGAGGATCTCGTGAGCCGCCGCGACATGAGCCGGATCGTCGCCCGCGCGATGGCGGCGCTGCCCGAGGAGCAGCGCACGGCGATCATCCTGAAGGAGTATCACGGGCTCACCTTCCAGGAGATCGCGACACTGATCGATTGTCCGCTGAGCACCGTGAAAACACGTTTGTACCAGGGGCTGAGCGTGCTGCGCCGCGAGCTGGCGGCCGGACCGGCAGCGGGTGCGCTTCGCCTGGGACGCTCGGACGCATCATGAACCACATGGCCTGCGACGATCGGGACGCGCTCATCGCGTTCCTCTACGGCGAGGATGACGAGGTCGCGCGCGCGGGGACGACCGCGCACCTGGCGGATTGCCTGCACTGCCGGGAAGAGCTGGAGTCGCTGCGCGGCGTGCGCGACGCGCTGGCGTGCTGGGCACCGCCCGAACGCGTCGCCGGCTTCGGCGCTTCGCACGGTCTCGCGCAGGCGCCAGCGCGCGAAGGCGCCGCCTCCATGCCGTGGTGGACGGTGTGGCGCGTGCCGATCGCGGCCGCGGCGTCGATCCTGGTGCTCGCGGGCGCCGCCGGCCTCGCGCACATCGAAGTGCGCTACAACGCCGACGGGCTCGTCGTGCGCACGGGATGGGCGACGGCCTCACCGACCACCCGCCGCGCGGAGACGTCCGTCCCGGCGGCGGCGAGCGACGCCCACGCGGCGCCGTGGCAGCCCGACCTCACGGCCTTCGAAGCGCGGATCGATCAGCGGTTGAACGCACTCACCGCCGCGCAGCCGGCGGGCACGAAAGCGGCGGCGCTTCCCTCGCAGGCGGGCCTGCTGCAGCAGGTGCAGGGGCTCGTGCAGGCGAGCGAGCAGCGTCAGCAGCGGCAGTTCGCGCTCCGCCTCACCGACGCCATGCGGGATGTCGAGGCGCAGCGCCGCGCCGACCTCGTGCGGATCGATCAGGGCTTCGGACAGATCGAAGGCACCACGGGGGTCGCCGTCGCGCAGCAGCGCGAGCTGTGGAACTACCTGGTGCGGGTCGCACAGCACCCTCAATAGCGCCGGCGGCCGTGCTGAGCCGAGGACATGGAAGTTGGTAAATGCTGACAGCTCTGGAGTACTCCCGTGCGCACTGAACACTTCGGATCGCTCGCGGTTCCCGCGCTGAGTGTGATGCTCATGGCCACGCCCCTCGCCGCCGCTGCGCCACGGCAGGCGCGGGCGGGCGCGGCCGCGGCGACGCCGACGCCGTACCAGATCTTCGTGATGGAGGCGGTGCTGCAGCGGGCCGTCGATCACGGGGCGGACATCCTGAACCAGCAGATCCATCGCGTGATGCCGAACATGATCGTGCTCGCCGGCATGTCGCGCGCACGAGGATTCCGCCTACCCGACTACGGCGTCTTCTTCGACGTCGAAGTGCCGGCGCTCCGCAAGAGCATCGCGTGGAGCTTCCAGATGCTGGATCGTCCCGATCCATCGCTCACCGGTGCGCTCGACGAACTGCGACAGCACGTGCAGACCGTCGGCGACAGCGCCATGCGGCAGTCGCTCGAGGAAGCCCTCAAGGAGATTGAAGCGGAAATGGGGCCGCTCGGCGTGGCGCCCGTCCCGGAGCCCGCTGCGAATGCCGCGACGAGTTCGTCCCACGCGATGACGACCGCCGCGCAGGCCACCTCCCAGACCACCCGTGAGCAGGTGCCCGCGCCGAATCCCGAGCGCGAGAAGCTGCTCCACGATCCGGAGGGCGCCTATCGCACGGCCGTGCGGCAGGCGCTCATCGATGCGATGCTGGATTACGGCGGCCCGCTCGCGCTGCCGCCGGATCAGTGGCTGGTCGTCGCCGCCCGCGACGATGACGAGGCGGCGAGGCTGCCCGGTGATCCTCCGGAAAGCCACGCGCTCACGCTCCGGATCCGGGGCCGCGATCTGGAGGCGTTCCATGCCGGCCGCCTCACGCGTGAGCAGGCGGTCGCCCGCGTCGAGGTCGATCAGGACTGAATGCTTTACAATACGCGCATGACGCGATCATCCCTGCGGCTGGCAAGACGGGTCGGGCTGGTGCTGGGCGCGGCGGCGATCACCGGGCTGCTCGCCGCCTGCGGCGGACCGTCCATCGACCTGCAGAAAACGCTCAAGGTCACCGACGTCTCGAGCGGCTGGTACGACACCGGCATCGTGGAGGGCAAGCACAAGCTCGTACCGTCCATCACGTTCAAGCTGGACAACCAGGCGTCCGCGCCGCTCGTGAGCCTCCAGGTGAACAGCGTCTTCCGCCGCGTCGGCGAGACCGACGAATGGGGAAACGCCTACAAGGGTGTCGCCGGATCCGACGGGCTTGCCGCGGGCGCCACGACCAATGCGCTCACCTTGCAGTCGCCGCTCGGCTACACCGGCACCGAAGCGCCGTCGCTGATGCTGCAGAACCATCTGTTCGTCGACGCGCAGGTCACGATCTTCGCCAAGTACGGATCGTCGCAGTGGACGAAGATTGGCGACTTTCCGATCAAACGCGCGCTGCTGAACGGGACGACGGGGCAGGGGCAGTAACGAGCGCCCAGAGCGTGAAGACGGCGAGCGCGCCGTCGGTGACCGCAAACAGCAGGAACACCGTCGGCGCGTGGTGGACGAAGTGGTCCACGACCAAGGTGAGCGCGCCGCCCCCCTTCAGCAGGACCCCCATAATCCAGAGATAGCCGCGATGCCGCTCGGGATCGCGAAACGGCATCAGGTAGCCGGCCGCGACCGCGAGGAGCAAGACGCCGTTCAGTTCAGCGTGAATGGGCGGCTGAGGAAGTGGGACGGCGAAGACGTGCGCGAGCCACCCGCGCGCACCAAGCATCAGGATGCCCACTGCGCCGTCGTAGACCAGCGAGATCGCCGCCACGAGGCGCAGCAGGGATGCCGATCGCATGAGGCATTCTAGCCTCTTCCACGCTACCGAATCTGCTGCAGATCTCCCTTGTAGGTGATCGTCTGGCCAGGCTGCAGGTTGACGTCGAAGCTCAGAGGCTGATACCCGGGCTCCCGGATCTCGATCCGGTGCGGGCCGCTCTGCAGGTGCAGCTTCTGGAAGATGCCGTCGTAGCTGTCGACGGTCCCGACGAAATAGCCGTCCACGTAGACCGACGCGTCGTTCGGCTTCACCTTCAGGTGAATGGCCGCGTCTCCCTCATCTGGTTCGGAATACGCCGGCGCGTACGAGTTGTCGTAGCCGGGATAGCCGGAATAACCCGAATAGCCGTCGTAGCCGTACGGTCCGTAGCTGTACGGGCTCAGATAGCCGCGCCAGAATGGGTCGTAATAGTAGTAGCCGAGCCCGAGGCCGGTGAAGGCGTACGGGTAGTAGTAGCCGGGCACGTCATACGTCCGGCCGCTATTGGGCGGCTGGATCGGTTCGGTCCGAGGCACCGCCCGCCCAATCGACGAGTTGTTCGGATACCGCTGCCGTCCGCTCGCCTCGGGCGCCTGGGCGCCGGGCGCCGGCTCGGCCTGCCGCGGCGACTCCTGCCGCGGCTGAGCCTGCGAGCGCGGCATCGCCCGCTGTCCCTGGCCTGCCGGGCGGCTCGCGGGTGCGCTGTCCTGCGTCGGGTGCCGCTGCCGCGCCTGTTGACCGGGGGCTCCCGCTACCGCGAACGCGCTCGCCGCGAGCCACAGGCCCGAAACGGCGGCCGCCAGAAAAGCCTTTGAGGGTCTCATGTCAGTGTCCTTTATTTAATTATCACCTGTATTTAATTATCACCTGAGCGTGCAACAGTGTTGCCACCTCGGCCGGGGTATTTTTCGCGGGTATGGGCCTGGGCCAGGTGTCCCCTTGCGAGCGCAGGTCGTCTCCTGCGGGCCACGCTGGCGGCCGCGCGCCCCCGTGATACACTGAAAATTCAGTCGAACGGCCGCGTTTTGCCGCCATTGTTTCCACGTCGTTTCCTCCCGACCATGTCAGCCCAGACACCGACGCCGATGATGCATAGCACGACAATTCTGGCCGTCCGGCGGGATGAAGGCGCCGTGCTCGCGGGCGACGGGCAGGTCACCTTCGGCGCCACGGTCATGAAGCAGAGTGCCCGGAAGATCCGGCGCCTCTACAACGACAGGATTCTCGCCGGCTTTGCCGGCTCGGCGGCCGATTCCTTCGCGCTCTTCGCCCGCTTCGAATCGAAGCTGGAACAATATCGCGGCAACCTGGAGCGCTCGGCCGTCGAGCTCGCCAAGGACTGGCGGACCGACCGGATCCTCCGCCGCCTCGAGGCCATGCTCATCGTCCTCGATCGCACGCACACGTTCCTGCTGTCGGGCACCGGCGATCTCATCGAGCCCGATGACGGCATCGTGGCGATCGGATCGGGCGGTCCGTACGCGCTGGCGGCCGCGCGCGCCCTGGCGCGTGAGACGACGCTCGGGGCGCGGACCATCGCCGAGCGGGCGATGACGATCGCCAGCGAGATTTGCATCTACACCAACCAGAACATCGTGATCGAGGAGCTGTGATCCCCCGGCCGGGCGGGATCGCGGCGCATAGCGCATGGCCATTTACCTTCCCGAGAGCACGGCGTCGGCCAGCGACACCCTGACGCCCCGTCAGATCGTCGCCGAGCTCGACAAGTACGTCGTCGGCCAGCGCGCCGCCAAGCGCGCCGTGGCCATCGCGCTCCGCAACCGGATGCGCCGGCAGAAGCTGCCGCCCGAGCTCGCCGAGGAGATCGCACCCAAGAACATCCTGATGATCGGGCCGACCGGCGTCGGCAAGACGGAGATCGCGCGCCGGCTGGCCCGGCTCGCGCAATCGCCGGTCATCAAGGTCGAAGCGTCGAAGTTCACCGAGGTCGGCTACGTCGGGCGCGACGTCGAGTCCATGGTGCGCGACCTGGTCGAGCTCGCCATCGACATGGTGCGTGACGAGCGCATCGAGGAGGTGC
>JANWLS010000197.1 GCA_025450765.1 Vicinamibacterales bacterium
CCGATCGCTGGCCTGGCTCGGATCGGGCAGCTGCGCATCGAGCCCGAACGCTTCGTACACATCCGACGAATACCCGCGCACGGTCTGGTACTGGAAGAAGAAATCCCCGAGGCCATAGCAGATCGGCCGCTGCCGGTAGATTTCGATTCCCTCGAGCACGTGCGTGCCGGCCGTGAAGAACGCATCGGCGCCGGCGTCGATGCACGCCTTCGCGAACGGCTGGAGGAACTTGTCGGGCGACTCGAGCGACTTGTAGACCTCGTGCGCGTGGATGCTGACGATGACGATCCGCGCGTTGCGCCGTGCGACCTTGACGGCGTCGGTAATCCGCGCCAGGTCTTCCGCATCGATCGCCGACGAGACATCGACATCCGGTCCGGGCACGAACGTATTGCCGTACAGGCTCACCTGATCGGCGCTGACCTTCGGCGCAGGATTCTGGCCCGGCACGAGCGGATTTCCGATCGGCCCGAGCGGCGCCATGGCGGTGGCCGCACGGCTCAGCGCCTCGAAGCTCGCCCGATCGAGCTGAATCCGGTGGCGGACGCGCACCGGGTTGGCACCCGGAATGCCGCGGAAATCGGGACGCGACGGATAGGCCGCTGAATAGAGATGAACGGTCGACGCGCAATTCACGAGCGCCACCCGGCCGGCGGCCGACTCCACGTAGGCCGGCGCGGCCGCTTCCTGCAGACTCAAGCCCGTTCCCGCGTGCCCGATGCCCACCCGATCGAGCGCGCGGCGCGTTGAGACGATGCCGCCCACACCGTAGTCCAGGCTGTGATTGTTGGCCGTTCCCATCACGTCGAAGCCGCACCACGACAGATCGTCGGCGATCTTCGGATCCGAGACGACGCTGAGCGCGTTCCCCTCGACCATCGGGTAGCCCTGGTCGGGAGCGGCCAGCACCATCTCACAGTTTCCGTACAGGCAGTCGGCGCCGCGCAGCACCTCGATCAGACGCAGGAAGCGCGGGTCGCGCAGGCTCGAGATCGGCCGCGTCAGGATGCAGTCGCCGGTGGCCGCGAGCGTGAGCGTGTCATGGATGATGGGCGAGGCGGCCCGCAGCGTGCGCGGGCCCGCCAGCGCGGCGGCTGCCGCAGCGCCGCCGGTGCGGATGAAGAACTCTCGTCGATTCACGTTGGGCTCCAGAATGCTCGTGGACGTCACGAGCGCGTGCCGATGGTGAAGGTTTCGGCCGCCGCTGTCAACGGGCCGTCGCCGGGCCGCGATAGCGAACCATCACCACGGTCTGATCGTCGCCGGGCTCGGTGCCGACGCAGAAGGTCCGGACGCTCTCGAGCAGCGCCGCCATCAGCACCTCCAGCGGGCGGTCGCCCTGCTCGAGCACGGCGAGAATCCGCGCGTCGCCGAACTCCTCCCCCGCGGCGTCGAACGCTTCGCTGATGCCGTCACTGAAGACGACGATCAGCGTGCCGGGTTGCAGGGTGATCGTCTCCTCTTCATACCGGGCGTCGGGCAGCAGGCCGACCACGGTGCCGCCCGTCTCCAGGCGCCTCAGGCCATCGGGCGCCACCAGGAATGGCGGATTGTGTCCGGCATTGCACGACGTGAGCCGGCCATCCGGCGCGAGCACCGCGTAGAAGGCGGTCGCATACTTGGCGGACACCGCCCGCCGGAGCAATCCCTCGTTGATCCGGCGCAGCGTCTCGGCGGGGCCCGCGGATCCCGCATGCGCCGCCAGCATCCCCTGCAGCATCGCGGTCAGCAGCGCGGCCGGCGGCCCCTTGCCGGACACATCGCCCAGCGCGAAGCCGAACGCACCACCGGGCTCGTCGAGATAATCGAAGAAGTCGCCGCCGATCGAGCGGCAGGCGACCGAGAAGCCGAGCGCTTCGAAATGCGGCCCCTCGCGGCGTGAAGGCGGGAGCAGCGCCTGCTGGATGCGGGCGGCGACCGCCAGCTCGCGATCGAGCTTCGCCTTGGCCTCGGCCTCGCGATAGAGCCGCGCCTGCTCGATCGCGACGACGGCCTCCCGCGCGAGCATCTCGAGCGCCGTCACGGCGGTCGAGGAGAGGAGCGCGCCGCGTTCACGGCTGTCGAGATACAGCACGCCGACCCCTCGGGGCTCGAGCGGAGCCGCGGCCGAATCGACGAACCGCGCCAGCGTCAGCGGCACACAGAGCACGTGGCGAATGCCGGCGGCGATCGTGCCGTCGTGGAGCGCCGCGAGATCGCCGTCCAACAAGTCGGCCAGCAGCCGGCTCTCGCCGCTCGCGAACACCTCCTCGGGAATCTTCCGGCTGGTGGCGAAGCCCTGGTCCGACGGCGACACATGCCCCTCCGCCCGCGCGGCCCTCAGCTCCAGCTGCCCCGCCGCATCGGCCAGCATGATGAATCCCCGCTCGGCGCCGGTGGCATCGATGGCGGCATCGAGGATGATCGTGAGGACCTCATCGACCAGCCGGCCGCTCCCCAGCGAGCGCATCGTCTCGAGCAGGGCGGCCATGCGGCGGAAGTCGAACGCCGCAGCCGCCGCGGAGCTTTCGATCGGCGAGACGCCCTCGTCCAGCAGGAACACCGCTTCGATGTCGCCGCTGCCAAAACGCAGGCGGTCGCCATGTGCGAGGCGGCGCTCGCCGACGCGTGTGCCATTGACGAACGTGCCGCACCGCGACTGCAGGTCCCGCAGCACGTAGGCCTGGCCGGTCCAGGTGATTTCCGCGTGATCGCGCGACGCATCGCCGGCCGACAGCGCGAGATGATGACCGGCGCGGCGGCCGATCGTGAACGACGGCTGCTCGATGGAGAGTGTGCGCGTGCCGAGTGGATCGGTCACCGACAGCCGTGCTCGGGTCATCACCGCCAGCCGCCCGCCACGGCCGTGGACGCCTGCCCGGGGCCGCCACAATCGGGCGGCACATGGGGAACGGCCGGCACCGGCTCGTCTTCGGCGCGGACCTTCAGGTATTCGATGAGCGCGTCGCGTTGATCCGGTGTGAGATACGGACCAATGAGCCCGTTCTGGTACTGCGCTTCGGGAGGCTTGCTGTCGTCGAACGGCACGTAGCCCTTGTTGAACTCGTGGCCCGTGTTGGCGTTCCCGGGCTTCGTCGTGTCGAACCAGAAACCGCCTCCGCCTGGCGGCGGCGTGGTCGCGTAGCCGACCTTCACCGGGTCGAAATCCCGGGTACCGACGTAGAACCGTTTCGGCCGCTCGGAGACGGGCGAGAGCAGGTCGTACAACGTCGGCACCGACCCGTTGTGAAGAAACGGCGGCGTGGCCCAGACACCGCCGAGCGGACGTGGCTTGTACCCCAGGACCGCTCGCGGGAGATCCAGCGTGCCGAAGCCGTCGCTGCACGCCCGTTCGGCGGCGCTGTATCCGTGATCGTCGTAATAGCGCGTCCGGACGATCTGACCGAGAATCGTCAGGGCCGTGCCGAGCGGCACCTTGCGCAGATCGAGATCGTCGAGCTCGGCGGTCTGCTGCCGGATCGCGCCAGGCTCCGCCCTGGCCTCATCCAATTCGGTGCGCCATTCATCGAGGGAAGGGTCCGGCGCGCCGGCCGCGATCCGCTGGCTGATCGCCGCCTGCAGCGCCGGGACGACACCAGCCGCGCGCGTTTGTTCTTCTTCGAGACTGCGGCGCAGCATCTCCTTCACCGAGCCCGGCTCGAGCCCCGCGCCGCTGAGATCCAGTCGGTGCGCCAGGAAGTTGCGGGCTTCCCGCGGATCGGTGCCGACATCCTCGGTCGACTTCCACCGGATCAGCCAGAGCGGATCGCCGGCTCCGCGCAGCGGCGACACGGCGTGCGCCACGGCCTCCGCCGCCACGTGCGGGCCGTGACACCCGACACAATACTGATTGAAGAGTTGCTTGCCGCGCGCCGCTTTCGCGCGATCGATCGGCCCGAGCACGTCTTCCGGCCAGAGCGGCGGCGTCAGTGTCTGCAGGTCCGACTCGATCCGCTCGAGATTCGTGAAATCGATCGAGGTGTGATACCGCTGGCCGGCCGGAATCGGGCGCCCGTAGTCATCAACCAGGCTGAACGCCGCGCCCACACCCATCGCCTCCCCGATGTTGCGTGCCATCGGCTGGCTCACCGACGCGTTGTATTGCACCCAGTCGAATTTCCAGATGTTCCAGAGATACGGATAGCTCACGGGCGCGTCCGCCACGTGATAGTTCGAGGGATCCAGGTGATCGCCGAAGACCACGTTGGCGATCCGCCCGAGCGCATCGGTTCGGCCGTAGCCTTCCTGCGTAGGATATAGCGACGGATTCGACGAGCCGCGGGTGGCCAGCCAGACGAGGTGCCCGCTTTCCGCGCCCACCTGCCGCCAGAGCCGGAAGGCATTCGACCAGGTGTCGTCGCGGCCCAGCACCTTGTGCGCGAAGCGGCCGAACTTGGGCGGATCGATGAACGTGGAACTGAGCGCCGCCGCGAGATCGACCTGAAAGCTGCCGGCAGTCATGTCCGTGAACGCGCTCATCGCCTGTCCGCCGTCGATCCGGACGGCGAGCGTTCTCCCGTGTCGCCGCACGTTGAGCTGGCCCGTGTGACACGCTGCGCACGTGATATCCACGACATCGTCGTGCGCCGCGGGATCGTAGCGACGGGCGAAGCCGACCGGAAGCTGGTCCGGATTGGCCGGCGTCGGCACGGGATCCACGATGAAATCGAGCTGACGCATGTGCGCGGGAGCGGCGAAGCGCTGGCGGGCGAACGGCCGCTCCAGATCGACGAACCAGCTGTAGCGGATCCCCTGCATCGACGTTCCCTGCGGGGAGTAGTAGTACAGCTGCCGCGCGGGCGCATCCAGGCCCGCGCCCCAGCCCTGTCGGAGGTACCGCACCGCGTCGATGTGCTCGGGTGGCGGCAGGTTCGCCGCGGCACTCCTCGCGTAGACCGCAGCCGCCACGAACCAGACCGCCACAACGCCGATGACGACGACTGCGGCCGCGCGAGTGATCCGCCCGATCCACGAGCGCCGCAGCGGAACGCTGGGCGGGATCGCCACCTCGCCGGTGAGGCGGGCACGGCGGCTGGCGGATTCCGCCGCCCACCGCGCGCGGTTGATGCTGCCGATCGGCCGCATCTCCGGCAGCGTGTGCTCCGTGACGTCGATGTATTGCCGCTCGCAGGCCTCGACCGGCATCTGCGACCCGCGCTCGAGCGTCAAGCGGCCGACGATGTGGAAGGGCGCCTGCGATTCATTCCAGTCAGCCACCGCGTTCTCGACCCAGAACGGGGCGGACCGGCGGAACCCGAATCGCGTCATCCGATCGGCGTCGAGAAACTGCAGCGCGAAGTCGAACGCGCCCATCTCCGCGTCGTCAGTCAGATGGCGCACGAGCTCGTCCTGCAGGCAATCGAACCCGTTGCCGAGCGGCTGTGCGGAATTGCCGGCCAGGGGCGTCGCCGAGTACTTCACGGCGTCCGTCGCACCGTGCAGGAAAGGGACCGTGCTCCAATATCGCAGCTGCTGGTAAGGACGGATCGGTCCGCGCTGCTGCCCGAGCGCCAGCGCGGCGGTCCGGAAGAACGTCCAGAGATCGCGCAGCGAGAACGACCAGAGGACCTTCAGCGTCCCCAGCCGGCCGGGCGCGCTCTGCTGGCGCATGAAGACGGCAAAGGCGTGCGCATCGTTCAGCGGAAACGTCGGCCGGCCATTCAACGAGAAGTCCAGCCGCCGCGCCTCCTCGCCCATCACACCAGGTGGGACGTCGATCCAGAAGGACAGCGCCCGAACGTCCGGTTTGCCGTCGGGACGCAGCCGTGCTTCGGCGTTGGCGAATCGGACGATCGCGGGATACCGCCCTGGCGTCGCGAACAGGCCGCGCGCCAGGCGGGAGGCGAGCCGCGGGTCGGCGATGCGGCTGCGGACGTCGAAGACCTCGAAGACCGCCCGCGCGCAGATCCCCTTGGCGTGCGTGCCGCGCGCCAGCGATCGGTGCTGATCGGCCGCGAACCGCGCCTGCACCGCGAGGATGCCGTGGACGATCTCCGCGATGTCCTCGTCCTCGGACGGCCGCTTCCGTTCGAGCCCTGGCGCCAGCGGCGGAGCCGATGCGTTCATCGTGTCCTCATGCGAGATGGGCCAGCGCGGCGCGGGCGGCGACGAGATCGGCCGTCGCAAACCCTTCGGTGAACCAGTCGTGGACCGGTGTCAGGACGGCGCGCGCGGCGGCCGCGTCTCCCGCCTCCGCGCGCAGGCGTGCGCGCGCGGTCGCCGCGCGCAGCTCGAACGATCGCGCCTGCTGCCGGCCGGCGATCGCCAGCGATTCCCGCAGGCTCCGCTCGGCGGCAACCGTATCGCCGGCCCGCTGGGCCAGCTGCCCGCGCACGCGGTGCAGCTCGGCGAGATAACCGGCTTCGCCGGTCTCGGCCGCGCACGCCAGCCCTTCGTCGACCGCGCGGTGTCCCTCGTCCACGCGGCCGGTGCGGCGGAAGCCATCGGCGAGCAGGGCGAGATACATCGGACGCGCCAGCCTGGTGTCGATCGCGTGCTGCACCGCAAGGCTGTCCTGCAGCAGCGCGATGCCTTCGTCGACGCGACCGAGTGCGATGAGGGCGCCGCCCTGGAACGAGCGGCTCCACTCGCGTTCCTGCGGCAGTCCGTGCTCGCGGCAGAGCGCGATGTTCTCGTCGCCGACCTGCAGCGCCTCCTCGTCCCCTCGGTATGCGAGGACGCCGTGCAGGACGACGAGCGCGAAGGCGAGCGTCAGCGGCTGCCGCTGCGAGCGGGCGATCCGCAGCGTGTCGCGCGCCCGCGCCAGCGCCCGATCGGGATAGCCCAGCGCCCAGAGAGGCCGGCTGGACATCGCGCGCAGGATCATGCCGGGGTCCATCCCGAACGTGGCCGTGTAGAAGTCGTGCTGCGCGGGATCGTGCAGCCGACAGCCGATTTCCTGGAGCCGGCTCGCTTCGACCATCTCGCCGAGAAACTCCCGTGAGACGCCGGCCATGTGGTGGGCGGCCATCCGGAGCTCGGGTCGGCCGGAGGGCTCCGCGAGCGCCATCAGCTCGTCGGCCCGATCACGGCACTCGACGAGGTTGCCTCTGATCAGGTGGAAGAGCGTGATCGCCCACAACACGGGGAACACGGCCGGTGGATCGCCGAGCTGCTGGCACAACGCGCGCGCCCGGTTGAAGGTCTGCTCGAGCTCCGGTGTGGCCCATCCGGTAATCGACCGCAGCGCCGCCCCTTTGGACATCTGCAGCCCGAGCTCCTGCGCCTTGCGCGCGGGCTCGTCTGGAACCTGGCCGATCACCGTGAGCCCGCGATCGGCCAGCCAGAGCGCCTCGGTGAACCCGAAGAGCTCCATCGCGTGCTGGGCCGCCGCCTGGTAATACCGGGCGCTCGCCACCGGATCGCGCGCCGTCTCGAAGAGCATCGCCAGGGCCGAGGCCGGCGCGGCCGCCTCCACACCGGCATGGCGCTCGAGCGCACGGGCCACGCGGCCGGCGAGCGAGGCACGGCGCGTGGGCTGCAGCGATGCGTACAGCGCGTTCTGATACAGCACGTGCACGAAGCGATAGCGGACGCTCAAGGTGCGATCGGGCAGATCGTAGGTCCGAATGGGCTGGACGAGCCGGTGCAGCTGATCGAGCGCCTCGCAGCGCTCTTCGACGTCGGCCGGATCCAGATCGAGCGCGTCGCTGACGATGGCGGTGTCGAACTCGTGCCCCTGCACGCTCGCCGTCGTGAGCAACCGACGATCGAGATCCTGGAGACGGTCGATCTTCCGCGCGATCGCCCCCTTCAGGGTCGCCGGCAGCTCGCGCGCGATGTCGGGCACCGAGGCGGCCAGCCGCCAGCGATCCCGCTCGTGGACGATGATGCCGCGGTCCCGCAGGTAACTCACGAGATCGACCATGAACAGCGGACTGCCTTCCGTCTTCTCGTGCAGCATCCGGCCGAATGCGGCTGGCAGGTCGTGGTCGGGGAACTCGACCGACAGGAAGCGAGTGACGTCTGTCGCCGTGAGGAACTCCAGCGACAGCTCGCGGAAGAGCCCGCGCGCCTTCAGCTCGTGCTGCACGGCGAGGAACGGATGGCGCGTCACGGCCATGTCCGCGGGGCGGTAGGTGAGCAGCACCAGCACGCGTGACTGTGCCAGGCGGCCGGCCAGATAGTTCAGCAGATCGATCGTCGACACGTCCGCCCAGTGCAGGTCCTCGATCAGCAGCACCACGGGTCGCACTCGGCCGATGCCGGCCAGCAGGCTGGCGAGCTCCCGCTTCATCCGCTCCTGCGAAGCCGCTTCGAGTCGCGGGCCGTCCTCCGGCGGGCGAAGCGTCACCGGTGCGAGATGCCCGTACCACGTCGGCGCGAGCGACCGCAGCATGTCGCCGAACCCACCGGTTCCGTCGCGGAGCAGGTTGTCGAGCAGTTCGAGCAACGGCAGGTACGCCTCGCTGCCCGCGAGTCGCTCGGAGCAGCGGCCGCGCGCGATCGCGGGACGCGCCGCGTGGGCCGCCATCGCGGCGAGCGCATCCTCCACGAGCGTCGTCTTGCCGATGCCTGGTTCTCCAGTGACCGCCACGAGACATCCGCTGCCGGCAGCCACCTCCCCGAGCCGATCGATCAGCACCTGACGCTCGCGATCCCGTCCGACCATCGAACGGACCGCCGGGACGCCTGCCGGCTGGATCGTCGCCGCGGGTGCGCCGAACCATGCGGAGAACGCCCGTTCGACGTCGACCGCCGTGGGGCGCCGTGCCGCCTCCTTCGCCAGCATGCTGGCAATGAGATCGTCGAAGACCGCTGGCACAGCGGGCTGGACGCGCGACAGAGGGGGCGGCTCCTCCATCAAGATCGCCGGCAGGACCCCTACGCCGCTCCCGGTGAACGGTCGCCGGCCGCTGAGCATTTCGTACAGCACGATGCCGAGCGCGAAGACGTCCGAGGCAGGGCCGACCGGGCGGCCGAGCGCCTGCTCGGGCGACATGTACGACGTGGTCCCGAGCAGGGTGCCGGCCTGCGTCGGGCCAGCGGCGGTCGTCTCCTGCGTGTCGTCGGGTTCGAAGGTCACCGTGCGGGCGATGCCGAAGTCGAGCACCTTCAGGTAGCCGTCGGGGCGCACCATGACATTCTCGGGCTTGATGTCACGATGCACGATCCCCGCCTGGTGGGCCGCCGCGAGCGCGGCGGCCAGTTGACGGCCCAGGGCGGTGGCGCGCTCGATGGAAAGCCCGTCGGCGATGAGGTCGCGGAGCGTCGAACCCTGCACGAGCTCCTGTACGAGGTAGTAGGCCCCCTCGTCGGTTTGTCCGACCTCGTGGATGGTGACGATATTGGGGTGGTTGAGCGCGGAGGCCGCCCGGGCCTCGCGGAAGAATCGCTTGACGAGCGTGGCCTGATCGGCGCCGGCTGGCGAGATGACCTTCAGGGCGACGGCGCGGTCCAGCCGCGTGTCGCGGGCACGGTACACCTGACCCATGCCGCCCTGGCCCAGGACCGCCTCAATCCGGTAGTGCGCGACAGTTGTGCCCAACACGGTGCGCACCCGTTACTATAAGTCATTTCACGTCTCATCGGTTGTCATAAGACCTGACAGGACTGCTCATCTATTCCACGAGCTTTCTCGTGAAGTACGTCCACCCGAGCGCCGCGGTCCTGGCACTCTCCTTCAGGTTCGCGCCGGAGGCGTGTCCGCCTTCGGTGTTCTCGTAATAGAGATACGGCACGTGCATCGCGGCGAGCTTCGCCGCGAACTTGCGGGCGTGCTCCGGTCCCACCCGGTCGTCCTTGGTGTCGGTCCAGATGAACGGCTCCGGATAGGCCACGCCGCTCTTGAGATTCTGGTACGGCGAGGTCTTCTCCCAGAAGGCGCGGACCTGCGGATCGCTGACGCTGCCGTACTCGCCCACCCACGACGCGCCGGCCTCGATCTTCTCGTAGCGCAGCATGTCGAGCAGCGGCACCTCGATCTGCACCGCGTTCCACATCTCCGGATGCTCGGTGAGCTCCACGCCCATCAGCAGGCCGCCGTTCGACCCTCCGACGATTCCAAGGTGCCGCGGATCGGTGATGTGCCGCGCGACCAGGTCGCGTCCAACCGCGTAGAAGTCGTCGTAAATGCGCTGCCGATGGATCGTCAGGCCGGCATCGTGCCACGCGGGCCCGAACTCGCCGCCGCCGCGAATGTTCGCGAGGACGTACACGCCGCCGTGCTCGAGCCACAGCTTTCCGATGGTCCCCGAGTAGGAGGGCGTCGACGAGATCAGAAAGCCGCCGTAGGCGTTGATCACCGTCGGATGACGCCCGTCCATGGCCATCTGCTTCGGGTGCACGATGAAGTACGGAATCCTGGTTCCGTCCGTCGACGTCGCCCAGAACTGCTCGACGACATCGTTCGACGCGTCGAACTGGGCCGGCATCGCCTTGACTGTCGCCGGCGCCCCGCCCGTCGCCGCGTCAGCGAGATACAACGTCGTCGGCGTCAGAAAACTGGTGGCGTCGACGAAGACCTGGTCGTTCTGCAGGTTCGTGTCCACGACCCTGATGGTCGACATGTCCGGCAGCGCGAGCGGATGCCGCGACCACCCGCTGCCCGACGGCGAGTACGCGTACGCCCGCCCGCGCACATCGTCGAGGATCGTCAGGATCAGATCGTGCCTGGTGGTCGCGACGCTGTCCAGCGCTTCATGCGAGCCGGGATGATAGACCGTGCGCGGATGCAGATGCGCGGGGTCCGCGTACACCTCGGAGAGAGGCACGTCCACGAGCGAGCCCTGCGCGAAGGCGGTGCCGGCGGGCTTCCAATCCTGGTTGAGCTCGAGCAGAAGCTCGCCGTTGATCAACCCGGCGATGTCGACCTTCATCGGGATGCCGACCTTCTCGACGCCGTGCGGCGTCAGCAGGTAGTGCTCGGTGGAGAAGAAGGACACGCCGCGGTCGATGAAGGCCGCCGAGTGACCCTGGCCGTCCACGAGGGTGACCGGATCGACGGAGACGTCGCTCGGCTGGCCCTTGTAGATCGCCTTCGCCGCCGACAGCGGCTGGCCGCGCTCGAGCTCGCGCACGTCGTACGCGTATCCTGACGCGGTCTCCTCGCCCGGCGTCCATGCCCGTGAGACGAGAAGCGACCGCTCGCCGAGCCACGCGGCCGTCTGCTTCTGCCGCGGCAGCACGAACCCGTTCGGCACGAATCGATCGGTCGTCAGATCGAACTCGCGCATCGTCACCGCGTCCTCGCCGCCGTCGGAGAGGGAGATGAGGCAGCGATCTTCCTGAGGCTCGACGCAACGGTAGCCCTTCCACACCCAGTTGGCATGCTCGTGCCCCGACAGCGCATCGAGGTCGAGCACCGTGGTCCACTGCGGATGTTCACTGCGGTAGCTCGCGAGCGTGGTGCGCCGCCAGACGCCACGCACGTGCTCGGCGTCCTGCCAGAAGTTATAGATCGCGCCGTGGAGAAACCGCGGCGACGGAATGCGGGCGTTCGACTGGGCGATCGCGAGCGCCTGGGCGTAAAACGGTTGGTAATGAGCGTCGCCTTCGAGGACCGGCAACGAGCGTGCGTTCTGCGCGCGGACCCAGGCCATGGCCCTGGCGCCGGTCTTGTTCTCCAGCCACAGGAACGGGTCCGCCGCACCCTGAGCGGCGGGCGCGGCCTGGGCGACCGTGGTTTGCGGCGGCGCCGGCTGGCGAGTGGCCGCGGCCGCGGTGAACGTCAACCCACAAGCGGCCAGCGCCGCGACGACGAGCATCCGTTTCACGAAATCCTCCCGTTCCAGGCGTCCGATCCGAGCCTCCGCGCCGGGCGCGCGTGCGCCCGCATTGTACGGCTATCGGCGCCGCCGCATGGATATAATCGGCGGCATGCGCAACCAGCTTGCCTTCATCCTGTCCCTCACCGTGGTCCTCCTCTGCCCCGGCGGTGTCGCCATCGCCCAGCAGGATGGCGGGCTCACGGGCGCGCCCACGCAGCCGGAGCTGCTGCGTGCCGCCGCGGTGCTCAACGTCAAGACCGGGCAGTACATCCGTCCGGGCATGATCCTGGTGGAGGGCGGACGCATCGCGGCCGTCGGCTCCAATCTCACCGCACCCGCCGGCGCGAAGGTGATCGATCTGCCGAACCTGACGCTGCTGCCAGGCCTGATCGATACGCACGTGCATCTGTTCCTGCACTCGGCGCCGCCGGGACAGCGGGTGGACGAGGCCGGCCAGACGGTGCACGAGTCGGTGGCCTATCGCACGATTCTGGCCACGCTGCACGCGAAGGCCGATCTGCTCAACGGCTTCACCGCCGAAAAGGACATGGGAACCGAGGGCGCCGGTCCGGCCGACACCGACGTTCGACGCCTGATCAACGAGGGCCGGATCCCTGGTCCACGCATGTGGATCTCGGGCAACGCGCTCTCGATCGTCGGCGGCCACGAAGCGGCACGCGGCTACAACCCCGATATCCCGATCCTCGACAACGCCACGATGGTCACCGGGATCACCCAGCTCGTCGGCGCCATCCGCGATCAAATCCACCGGGGCGCCACGTTCATCAAGATGTACGAAACCGGGTCGGAGCGCATGGTCGATGGACAATTTCACGTGCAGTACCAGTTCACCGAACCCGAGC
>JANWLS010000198.1 GCA_025450765.1 Vicinamibacterales bacterium
ACTTCGGCATATCCGCTGACGCGGCTGTAGTCGTGATCGCCGAGGGCGTTCGACCGGATCCAGTCGCCGCCCGCTTCGGCGCCAACGGTCAGGCGCGTGCGGCGACTCACCTCGCGCGACGCCTTGAGCGCGGCCTGCACTTCGTGCGTCCGATGCTGGTTCACGGGAAAATCCGGGACGGTCTGATCGTAGAGGAAGCGATCGCCGTGAGTCCGGTAGGACAGCCGCAGGTCCGACCTCCACGCGCCGCCGGTCGTCAATTGCCGATCGAGCGCCACGAGGGTCTGATTGGTCCACTCGCGGGAGGGCGCCGGGCCATAGAAGCCGTACGCGCCGAACTGCTTCCGCAGGTAGGAGGTGAACAGATACGTGCGTGGCCCGAGCGCGGTGCCCGAGCTCAGGTCGATCGTCTGAAAATCGCGATCCGGTTCGAAGCCGGACGATCGGGTGATGTTTCCCGACACGGTCTCGCGGACGCTCGCCGATCCAACCGTCGCCGTGCCGCCGCCCGAGGCCAGCCCGAACTGCCCTCCCTCGACGTGGACGCTCTGCTCGCGCGCGTGATGGCGCGTAATGACGTTGATCGTGCCGCCGAACGCGTCGGCGCCGTGCACGGACGAGCCCGGCCCGAAGAGGACCTCCACGCGATCGACGTCATCGAGCGGCACGGGAATATCACCGTTGTGGTGCCCCGACTGCGCGTCGTTGATGCGCACGCCGTCGACCATGACGAGCACCTGGCCGAATGCCGCGCCGCGCAGCGCGAAATCATTCTGCACCCCCATCGGCCCGCGCGCCTGCACGTCCACGCTCGAGGCGTAGCGCAGCACATCGTCGATCGACTGCGCCGGCAACCGGGCGATCTCGTCGTGCGTGAGCACGATCACCGACCGCGCGACATCCTCGGCGGACACCGGCGAGGCCGTCGCGGTGACGACCACCGTCTCGTTGACGGCAGGCGGCGGTGTCGAGGTCTGCGCGATGGCCGGCGGCGCGGACGCAGCCAGCAGCACGATGAGAAGAAGATGACGGGAAGGCGGAAGGTTGGTACGCATGGACGCTCACCGGGCCGGGCGCGCCGGCCGGCGAGCGCCAATCGGGCCCAAGCTTTCGTCAGTTGGCGGCGGCGCGAACGGTGCCCTGCGATTCCTGGTCGCTGGAGGACGCCGTGGCGCGAGCGGCCTGCACTTGCTGCCGGATCTGCTGCTGCAGCCAGGCGACAGGCTGAGGCTGAACTGCCAGGAAGGCCCGCCAGTCCGCATCATTCAGCGGAACACAGATAACGCGATCGATTCCCATGGTCGGCATTCCTCCGTGCTTGAAGGATAGCCGCCGGGTGATTGTGCGCAAAATAGAATGATCGCATGGAATCCATCTGCATCGCTTATGGCTTGAGGGGGCGCCCCCGCCGCTCCGGCTGGGCCGCCACGTGCGGCCGCATGAGCGAGGCCGGCGGCGACAGGCGCAGCTGATCACGGATGGCCTCGAAGCTGCGGAGCGCCTCCTGGACGATGCGCGGAACCCGATTGGTGCGCGGATAGACCCAGCCCGTTTGCCGCACGAGCTCCTCGTCCTGGATGCGGGCGCAGAAGAGCTGGCCGCTCCGGACCTCCCGGGCAATCGCCAGGTAAGGCAGGATGCTGATGCCGATGCCGGCCCGGATCATCGCCTTGATGATCTCGGCATTCTCCGTGTCCATCACGATCGTCGGCTCGATCCCCGACCGGAGGAAGAACGCGTCGATGACGCGCCGCGTGTTGGAGCCCGCCTCGAACAGGACGAACGGCTGGCCGGACAGATCGGCCGGCACGATCCGGCGGCGGCGCGCGAACGGGTGGTTCGGGGCCGTCACGAGCAGGAGCTCTTCCTTGAGGACGGGAATCGTGACGAAGTCGGGCTCGTCGATCGGGAGCGTGAGCAGCCCGCAATCGGCGGTGCCGGCGCGCAGCTCCTGGAGCGATTTCTCGCTGAGACCGGCCGAGACGCGCACTTCGGCGTGCTGATGGGTCCGCCGGAACTGCCGCAGGAGCGGCGGGAAGACGTAGATGCAGACGGTCATCCCGCCGGCCAGCCGGAGCGTCCCGCGCAGCTCGCCCGTCCGGTTGGTGATCGCGCCAACGGTGTCCTTGAGGTCGTCGAAAATCCGGTGGCTGAGCTGGAGCAGCGCCTCGCCGGTCGGCGTCATCTTCACCTGCCGGCCGATGCGCAGGAAGAGCGGCTCGCTCAGCTCCTCTTCGAGCAGGAGGATCTGCCGGCTGATCGCCGACTGCGAGACGTGGAGCTTCCGCCCCGAGCCGGTGAACGAACCGGTCTCAGCGATTGCCTGCAGGATTTCGAGCTGGCGCAGATCCATGACGAAAAATCATAGATCAATGCGCCGCCTTCCGGAACGACACTCCTTTGGCTTCCGGTCCGAGGGCGATCACGAAGGTGCCGACCACGAGGACGATGGCGGCGAGCAGCGCCATCGATTCGGAGTACGTCAGGTGTTCCCCGAGCACCGCCTCGAAATAACTGATGCTCGACGCGATCAGCACGCCCACCTGGTACGCGAAACCCGGGAAGAAGCCGCGCAACGAGTTGGGCGACAGCTCGTTGATGTGCGCCGGGATGACGCCCCACGCCCCCTGCACCATGAACTGCATCAGGAAGGCGCCCAGCACGATGAGCGGCAGGCTCGGCGCGAACACCCAGAGCGGGATGAGGACGACGGCCAACATCGTCGCCGTGACCATCGCCTTCCGCCGGCCACTGCGATCGGAGAAGAAGCCGAACACGAGCCCGCCGAGAATGGCGCCGACCATCGAGATGATCGTAATCATCGCCGCCGTCTCCGGGCTGAAGTGGCGCTGCTGCTGGAGGAACGTCGGATAGAGATCCTGCGTCCCGTGCGAGATCATGTTCATCATCGCCATCAGCAGCACGAGGTACGCGAAGAGCTTCCAGTGCTTCGTAATCTCACGGCCGTAGGCCTTCCAGTCGCTCGACCGGTGCTCCTGCCAGGACTCGGTCTCCTTGACCTTGAACATCACGAAGAGCGAGAGGAGCGCCGGCAGGCCGCCCATCAGGAAGAGAAGGCGCCAGCCGTAGTTGGTCGGGATGGCGAAATAGTTGACGGCGAAGTAGGCGACCGCCGCCAGCAGGTAGCCGAACGCGTAGCCTTCCTGCAGGAGGCCCGACAGCACCCCGCGCCACTTCACGGGGACGCTCTCCATCACGAGCGAGGCGCCGACGCCCCATTCGCCGCCCATCCCGATGCCGAAGAGGAAGCGCAGCGCGAGGAAGGTCGCGTAGTTGGGCGCGAGCCCCGAGAGGACTTCGACGATCGAATAGAAGATGATGACGCCCACCATGGGGAGGCGGCGCCCGTAGCGGTCGGCGATGACGCCGAAGATGAACGCGCCGAGCGGCCGGGTGGCCAGGCTGGCCGTCAGCGCCAGCGCGATGTCGGGCCGCGAGACGTGCAGGTCGCGCGCCACGTACGGCAGCACCATGACGAGAATGAAGAAATCGAACGCATCGAGCGTCCAGCCCAGAAAACCCGCCAGCACCGCGTTGCGCTGGTTCGCCCGTTCACTGGCCGTCGCGGTCACGGTCGTCGTCATGAAAGTCTCCCAGGGAGCGCCGCCGGCGGCCCGGCGACAGGCATGATCTCGAGGTCCTCGCCCGCCGCACGCGCAGGCGCGTGCGCAGAATAGGGGGACGGGCGCGGACAGCGCAAGCGAAAAGCGCCCGAGGTCTGAAAAATGCTATCGTACCGCCATGGCCGACGGTCCTTCGAGGCTCCACAGCGGTCCGGTGTCGGTGGTCGAAACCGCGTGCCCGATGGACTGCCCCGACAGCTGTACGGTGACCGCCAAGGTCCGGCACGGACGGCTGGTGTCGCTCGAGGGCGGACACCGGAATCCGGTGACCGACGGCTACATCTGCGCCAAAATCCGCCGCTTCGGCGAGCGCCTCACCGGCCCGGATCGCCTGCTCTATCCCGCCGTCCGAAAAGGGGCGAAGGGACAGGGGGCGTTCCGCCGCGTGTCGTGGGATGAGGCGCTGGACCTCGTCGCCACGCGCCTGCGCGAGACCCGCGAGCAGTGGGGCGGCGAGGCCATCCTCCCGTTTTCGTATGGCGGCTCGAACGGTCTGCTCACGCAGGATACGACCGACGCCCGGCTCTGGCGCCGCTTCGGCACCTCGCGCCTGGCCCGCACGGTGTGCGCGGCGCCGACCGGTGCGGCGAACGAGGCGCTCTACGGAAAGATGCCGTCCGTCTCGTACCAGGATTTCGTCGAGGCGACGCTGATCATCCTGTGGGGCGTGAACCCGTCCGCGTCGGGCATTCATCTGGTGCCCTACGTGCGCGAAGCGCAGCGCCGCGGCGCCCGCCTGGTCGTCATCGATCCGCGCCGAACGCCGCTCGCCCGGCTCGCCGACCTGCACCTGGCCGTCCAGCCCGGCAGCGACGTCGCCGTCGCGCTCGCCATCCATCGTCATCTCTTCGAACACGGCGGTGCCGACCTGGCGTTCCTGGCGCGGCACACCACCGGCAGCGAACCGCTGCGCGAACGGGCCCGGCCATGGACGTTCGAGGCGGCCGCCGAAGTGGCTGGCGTGAAAGCCGCCGCGATTGAAGCGCTGGCGGAGTGGTACGCGGAGTCGTCTCCCGCCCTCATCCGCTGTGGCTGGGGGCTCGAGCGAAATCGCAACGGCGGGAACGCCGCGATGGCGATCCTGGCGCTGCCGGCCGTCGGCGGCAAGTTCGGCGTGCGCGGCGGCGGGTACGCGATGAGCAATTCGCCGGCCTGGCCGATCGAGCGCACGTGGATTGGAGCCGAAGAGCCCGCCACGCGCCTCGTCAACATGAACCAGCTCGGTCGCGCGCTCACCGCGTTCGATCCGCCGGTGAAGCTGCTCTTCGTGTACAACTGCAACCCGGCGGTGACGATGCCGAATCAGCACCTGGTGCTCCAAGGGCTCGAGCGCGAGGATCTCTTCACGGTCGTGTTCGACCAGGTCATCACCGATACCGCGCACTACGCGGACCTGGTGCTGCCGGCCACGAGCTTCCTGGAACATTACGATCTGGCGCGCGCGTACGGCCCGATCAGCCTGCAGATCATTCAGCCGGTGGTCGAGCCCGCAGGCGAGGCGCGGTCCAACACCGATGTCTTCGGCGAGATCTGCGGCCGGCTGAACCTGCTCAAGGAAGACGAGCCGGCGGGTGAGCTCGACCTGATGCTCCAGGCGCTCGGCGACCTGCCGGGCTCAGCGGGCGATCAGCTCCGCGAGAACATCAATCCGGAGCCCGATTGCGGTTTCACGCCGGTACAGTTCGTCGATGTGCTGCCGCGGACGGCCGATCAGCGCGTGCAGCTCTTTTCCGCGGCGCTGGACGCGGTGGCGCCGGCCGGACTCTACCAGTACCAGCTCAATCCCGAAGGCGAACGCTACCCGCTGGCACTCATCTCGCCGGCGAGCGACCGCACGATCAGCTCGACGCTCGGCGAGCTGCCGCGTCCGGACGTGAAGCTCCTGATGCACCCGGACGATGCCTCGCGGCGCGGCCTGGAGGATGGCGACGAGGTGCGGGTCTTCAACGATCGCGGCGAAGTGCGGTGCCGTCTCGGCGTGTCGAACGCCCTGCGGCCCGGCGTGGTGAGCCTGCCCAAGGGCCTCTGGCGCCGCAGCACGCTCAACGGCCAGACCGCGACAGCGCTCGTTCCCGACACCCTCACCGACCTCGGCGGCGGCGCGTGCTTCAACGACGCGCGCGTGGACGTGGCGAGCCTGGCGAGAGCGTAGGGGTCAGATCTTGTTTCTTGCACACATGAACGAGGGTGCAAGAAACACGATCTGACCCCTAATAGCTGAAGAAGAACACCAACTCCACGCTCGATCTGTCCGTCCGCGCCAGCAATGTCTGTGTGTTGAGCGCCCCTTGCGTAATCTCGCTCTGCAGCCGCATGAAGCTCGTGAGGAAATAGTCGATCGTGAACTGCGTGGCCGACTCGCGCCCGATCGACTGACTCACCTTCACGAACAGCCGCGCGCCGATCTGCTGACCGACCGTCACGGCCGCCGTGGCGCCCGTGGCCGGCGACGGCTCGATTTCGAAGATATCCAGGTTCAGCGCGCGGCCGATCGACTGCGCCACAGACGAGGCGAGCGCGCCAGCCGCGAGCAGGCTCGCACGCGAGACGAGCGAGGCCTGCTGCTGCTCGCCCAGCTGGTTGATCGGCTGGTTGAAGACGATGAGGCTGAGAATGTCGGCCTCGTCGAGCGGCGGCGAGCTCGAGAGCGCCAGCCGCGGCGTGCGCATCGATCCTTCCACGTTCACGCGCGTCTGCACGCCGGCGATGTTCAGCGTCGCCCCGATGTTCAACGTCGGATCGATCGGTGATTGCCCGCGGAACTGGATCTGCCCGCCCTGCTGAATCGTGAAGCGGCGCCCCTGGAACGCGTAGCTCCCCCTGGCCGTGTTCATCGTCCCCGCAATGATCACGGGACCATCCGGCGCCTTCTGCACGCGGACGGTGCCGCCAAGCGTGAGGTTCAGCGCGCCGATGCCCATCGCCGAGCTGCCGGTCAGCTCCGACCCGGTGATCACGAGATCGTCCGGCACGTTCACGGTGATGTCTGCGGAGACCCCGGCAATGGGCGGTGCGCCCGGTTCCGGCGGCCCCATGATCACCGCCGGGATGCTCGTCGCTTCCGTCGCGGACGTCGGGATGAGCGGCGCCGCCTGCGTGGCGCCTCGCGAGACGAGCGCCAGCAGACGATCGGCATCGAGCCGCGCCGAGCGCAGCGTCACGGTGCCGGTCATCCGCGGCTGCAGGAGCCGGCCGAGCACCTGGAGCCGCGCGTCGATGTCGACGCTGGCGAGCCCGTTGTCGATCACCGAGAAATTGTCGGCCTGCACCGAGGCTTCGACGACCCCCAGCTTGCCCGACTCGAGCGCCAGGGCTCCGCTGGCCTGCAGCGTGTGCCCCGCCGGGTCCTTCATCGAGAGCTGCTCGATGCGCGCACGATCGCCCGCAAGGGCGACGCGCGCCGACAGCCTGCTGTAGCGAACGCCGGTCGCGGCGACGATGAAGGTGCCGTCGGTCACGTCCACGGTTCCGCCGGCCGATGGCGTGGCCAGCGTGCCGGTGAGGCGTACGTCGGCGGTGAAGCGCCCGGCGACGTCCGTGACCGCCCCCGTGAGACCGGTGACGAGGCCGAGCGACATCTGCTGTCCGCGAATCGTGAGGTCCAGCGGCGCATTCGAGGTGGCGCGTGCGGAGGTGAACGCCGCCAGCGGCACCCGCCCCCCGACCTGCAGCGTTCCGCTCGCCGGCTGCTCGACGCGCAGGTCCAGGCCAATCATGCCGGCGGCGTAACGGATCGTGCCGCCGAGCGACACATCGGTAATTGAGCGATAGGCGCCGCCCGTCAGCGACAGCGTGGCATTGACGACCGGCCGCCCGAGCGATCCGGTGAGCGTCGCGTCCGCCGAGCGGATCGTGCCGGCGAGCGGCGGCGCGTCGGGCAGGATGCGGTCCAGCGTCGCCAGGTCGAAATCATGGACCGTCATCCGCAGCGGCGTGCCGCCGTTCCCGACGGTGCCGCTCACGGCGATCGTCTCGCCGTCGTGGACCAGCTGCAGGCCGGAGATCGCCAGGCGTCCGGGCGTGTACTCGACGTGCGTCGCCTGGCCGGGCGGGAGCTGCCAGACCAGGCCGGGCGTGGCGACGGTCAGCTCACTCAGATCGATGGTCTGCACCGTGCGATCCCCAGCGGCCAGGTGCCAGGTGCCGGCGGTGCTCACGGTCGAATGCGGATTCTGCGCCGACCCCTGGAACGTCGTCATGTCGCTGGCATAGCCAGCGTGAAGCGACGCCGATTCGGCGATGGTGTGAGCGTCGACGGTCCACGTTTCGACGTCGGTCGTCGTGTCGCCGGACAGGCGATGCCAGTCGAGATCGGGCATCGAGGCGCGATAGTCCGATTCGAGGTCGAGCACCTGCATGCCTCCGAACGAGGCGGCCGAACCGGAAAGATGGCCCGAGGTCATCAGGAGATGCGCGTTGCCTGTCAGCGTCCCCTCCGCCGCCGCCAGGCCGCCGAATGGCTGCCGGATCCGGGCGCCGAACGCGGCCAGGTCGAGCTGCACGATGCGATAGGTGAGCTGCGACGCACCGGCCGACGAGAGATCGAACGTGCCGTGCGCCTGCCCCTGGATCAATGGCGCGCTGATGTCGAGCGTCCGAATGTTCGCCTGCCGGCGCGCGTAACTGCCATCGAACGACGCGCGATTGACCGGCAGCCCTTCCAGCACCGAATCGGTGAGGTCGATCGCCCCGTTCCACTCCACGTTGTCGACCGAGGTCGGCTCGTCGAGGTCCGCGAAGATGACCGTGCCGTCCACGGTTCCACCGGCGCGTCCCTGGATTTGTGGAATCGCGAACGCACGCTCCAGATCGATCGCATCGAAGAGGCCGGTGGCCTTGACCGTCAGCCGCCGATCCATCAGGTGCGCTGTCGCATCGGCGCGCACCACGCGCCCGTCGAACGCCGACGAGGACGTGAGGTGCGTGGTGGCATCGAGTGCGAGCGTCGCCAGCCGCGTGCCGGAGACCTGCAGCGTGAACTCACCCGAGAGGTCGGTCCGATAGCGATCGTCGGCGAGAGTCTTGATGTCGAAGCTGTGGCCGATGCGCTGCAGATCCAGATGTGACACCGTCCCGGCGGCGGCATAGTGGAGCTCCGGGCCGGTCAGCGAAAAGCTGCCGGTGTCCCCGGCGGCAATCTGGGCGCCGATCGCCGTCGAGGCGTTGAGCGCGAAATGCCCCTGGAGCGCCGGCCATTCGCCGGTGAGCGTGTACCCGAAGTTCAGGCGCGTGGGCAGCTTCGACATCCCGAGATGCCGCGGCAGCGTGGAGAGATCGACGTCCGCCGTTCGCCCGGTCAGGTTGAAGCCGACGCGGTGCCCTCGCCCAGTGGGGAATGTCAGCCGCCCGACGGAGGTCACCCGTCCGCCATAGGCGCGGCCGCTGGCGTCGAGCTGCACGCCGGCACGATCCACACTCCCGTGCGCCGTGATGCCAGACGCCTGATACCCGGCCACCATTGCGCGCGGTGCCGTGAAGCTGTAGCTGAGCGCGAACGCCCCCGATCCGATCATCGTCTGCGCGTCGACGTCCGCCGTGATGTCGCTGGCCACGGCCGGCTTGTTCAGGAAGGGCGCCAGGTTCAGGTGCGTCAACTGCACGCGGCCGCCAAGGCGACGCCCGCCGGCGGCCCCGCTCATGGTGAGCTGGGCCGCGATCTGGCCGGCATCGGACCGAAACTGCACGGCGAGTCCGAGCCGGTCCATCGGCCCTGTCGCGGCGAGCGTGATCGCGGGATGCAGCGGGATGCGCGCCGCCGAGCGAACGAACGGCGCAAGCACCGGCAGCGCCACGGCGTCCGTCGACACGTGCAGGTTGAACGCGGCCGCGTGCCCAGCCTTCGGCACGTCGCCATTGATCTGAAACGTGCCGGCACCGGATTGGAGGCGGAGCGACGAGAAGGTCAGCACGTCCTGGGCGATCGCAAAGCCACCGGTCAGCGACGGTACGGCCACGGCGGGCGCGTCCGGCCGGCTGGCCTCGAACGACATCCGGTCGATGGCGAAATCCAGGCGGCCAGGCCGGACGCCGAGGCCTATCTCCCCGTTCAAGGCAGTGAGCCGCGTCGGCCATTGCACGGCGGCGGTCGGCGGCGGAGACGATGCGGGCTGAATGTGCAGCGTGCCGCCCGTCAGGACGATGCGGCGGAAGCCCAGTGTGGGCCCGCCGCCCGATCGCGGCGGCGAGGGCCGCGTCAGATGGGCCAGGTTCCAGCCGTGCTCCGTCTGCCGCAGGAAGATGTCTGGGCGGCTGACGTCGATCTCGTCGATGAGGTGCCCGGCCGAGATCAGCGCGGACATCCGGTACTTCACCGTGATCAGGGGAATGGTGAACGCCGGCTGACCGTCCATGACGAAGGCCACGTCGTGCAGCTCGATGCCTTCGAACAGATTGCCGCTCAGGCCGCCAATCGTGAGCTGGCCGTTCAGTTTCCCATTGGCCGCGCTCATCGCCCAGCCGCCCAGCTTGTGCTTGAACCAGCCGGTCTCGACGAGCGCGACGCCCGCGAGGACCACGAGCGTCACGACGACAAGCACAACGCCGATGATCTGCAGCACGCGGCGCCACATGGTCATCGCACTTTCAGAATGCCTGCCCGATACTGAAATGCAGGCGCCAGCGCCGGGTCTGCGGCTGGCCGTCGACGAGCAGCCCCGGAATCGGATTCAACTGATAGCCGAAGTCGAACCGGAGCGGCCCGACGGGTGTCTGGTATCGGAGCCCCGCACCGACCGAGTACCTCAAATCGGCCGATGACACCGCCTCCGGATTCGCCCACACATTGCCGAAGTCCGTGAACAGGACCCCGCCGAATTTTCCGAACAACCGGGCGCGCAGCTCCGAGCTTCCAAGAAACATGCTGTCGCCGCCGATAGGAAAGCCCGAGGCGCTGAGGGGGCTCACTTCGTAGCGGCCCCACCCGCGGATGCTCGTGGCCCCACCGAGCAGGTACCGTTTCGAGAACGGAATGTTCACATCCCGGCCACCCTGTGGCTGGATGTCGCCCGCCTGCGCCCGGTTCGCCCATACGAGCCGGCTGTTCAGGCTCCAGTAGTGCCGCAACTCGGCCGACATCAGGATGTAGTTGAAGGCGCCGGGCAGCCATTCTCCCGATTGTTCCACGTGCGCAGCGGCGTAGTAGCCGCGCGTCGCGTTCAGCAGGTTGCCGGCCGTGTTCCGCTGGACGTCGAAACCGATCGCGACACGATCGCCGCTCTGCTGGCCCGTGACGGGATTCAGGCCAAGCGCGATGAGGTCGTTCCTGAGCAGTGGATCGTTCAGCGCGTCGCCGGCGATGCTGCTCGTGTCCCGCTCATCGGTCAATGCGACCGACCAGAGGGATTGGTCCCCCGCCTGGTGCGTGAGGGTGAGCGTGCCGCCGCTCGTCACGAGCGAATAGGCCGGGGCGAAGGTGTACCATCGCTGCCCCTCCGCCTTCATCGAGAAATGCGGCGTGAAGAGATACGGCTGCGTGAAATCCAGGCGCAGCCCGCGTTCGGTCGAGGACCAGCGGCCCGTCGCTTCGAGCGAGCGTGCGCCCCCGAGGAAGTTGGCCTGCCGCCACTGCGCCTCGAGCAGCACCTTCTCCTCGGTGCCCCAGCCGAAGCCGAACTGCACGTGATGGTGCTGGCCTTCGGTGACCGTGATCCGCGTGGCCACTTCAGCCGTCGGAGGCGTCTCCTTGACCACCGCGACCTCGACGAACTGGAACAGCCCGAGGGCATACAGCTTTCGCTGGGTCGCTTCCACCAGCTGTCGATCGAATGGCTGGCCGGGACGGTAAAGCACCTGCCGCCGAATCACCGTGTCGCTGACGCTGGCGTTGCCGGTGATGTCCGTCTTCCCGAAATAACAGAGCGGTCCGGGCGTCGCGGTGAACGTCAGCGCCACGTCCATCGATCCCACGCGTGTCGCGCTCACGGCCACTTCACCGTACGCGTAGCCGTGATCCTGCAACTCGTGCATGGCCATCGCCTGCGATGCCAGCAGATCCTCGCGCGCAATCGGTTGCCCGACCCTGGCCGGCATCTCGTGTCGCAGCCGCTGGATGTGCGACGCCGGCACGACGGTGAAGCCCTTGAAGCTGATCGCGTGCACGAGCACGGGCTGGCCTTCGTTGACGATCACGGTGAGATCGACGGTGTGGGCCTCGGGATGGTTGACCACCTGCGAGCTCACCTGGACGTTCGGAAAGCCATGGTCGATGTAATAGGCGCGGATGCGCTGGAGATCGGTTGCGAAGGCCGCCTGATCGAAGGGATACTGCCGGCCCCACGGCAGCGTCGAGTTGGCTTTCGTCGCCATCAGGCTGCGCAGCCTGGACGGGTCCACGCTCTTCACGCCGACGAACGAGAGATGGGCGACGCTGGGAAGCGCGGCGGGAGCGGCTGAGGCGGGGCCGGCGAGCACGAGGAGCGATGCCCACCAGAGGGCGATCAGTGGAACGCACCGCCGGGGCCGGCTCATGAGCGCGTGCGGCATCCTTCCTTACATGATGTGCCGTGGGAGGGGAAACAACAACGGTTGGGGAAGGGCCGGCACGAAGGCCGACCCCTGGTTCGGACTACTGCACGCGGATGATCAACGCGGCCCGCCGATTGAGGCGGCGCGTCTCCTCGCGGTCGTTCGAGTACTTCGGATCTTCTTCCCCGTAGCTCACCGTCGAGATCCGGCTCGCATCAAT
>JANWLS010000199.1 GCA_025450765.1 Vicinamibacterales bacterium
ACGGCCCGCCGCGCTGGATGTCGAACACCACCGCCGGCACTTCGGCGAAGTACGCCAACCCGAATAACTCCTGCATCAGCGAGATGCCGGGGCCGGACGTCGCGGTGAACGCACGCGAGCCGTTCCACGACGCGCCGATCACCATGCCGATGGCGGCGAGCTCGTCTTCGGCCTGGATGATGATGGCGTTCATCTCGCCGGTTTCCGGGTTCTTCCGGAACTTGCTGCAGAACCCGGTGAAGGCGTCCATCACCGACGTCGACGGCGTAATCGGATACCAGGCGGCCACCGTGGCGCCGGCGTACACGCAGCCGAGACCCGTCGCCGTGTTCCCGTCGATCAGGATCTTGTCGCTGTTCTCGTTCATCTTCTCGAGACGGAACGGAAGCGGATCGAAATTGGCCTTCGCGAAGTCGTATCCGAGCCGGAGCGCCTTGTGGTTCGAGTCGCGCAGCGCCTTCTTGGCGGCGAACTTCTCGTCGAGCAACTCCTCGACGATCGACATGTCGACGTCGAGCACGGCGATGAGCGCGCCGGCGTAGGCGATGTTCTTCATCAGGATCCGCTCGCGCGATTCCTTGAAGTTCGCCACGCACATCTCGGCGAGCGGGATGCCGAGGACCGTCACGTCGCTCCGCACGATCCCCGGATCGAGCGGCCAGCTCGAGTCGAACATCACGAAGCCGCCCTCGCGCACTTCCTTGATATCGCGCTCGTAGGTCGTGCCGTTCATCGCGACCATCAGGTCGTAGTCGAGCGCCCGGGCTGTCTGGCCGTCCTTGTTCACCCGGATCTCGTACCACGTCGGCAGGCCCTGGATGTTCGACGGAAACAGGTTCTTGCCCGAGACCGGAATGCCCATGCGGAAGATGGCCTGCATGAGCAGGCCGTTCGCGCTGGCCGATCCGGTTCCGTTGACGTTGGCGAGCTTGATGGCGAAATCGTTGACGCGGACGGCGACGTCTACACCGACACCGGACATGCGGCCCTCCCGGCGTACGGCGTCTCGAGCTCGAATTTCTGCATATCCCACGCGGCGGTCGGACAGCGTTCCGCGCACAACCCGCAGTGCACGCACACGTCCTCATCCTTGAGCATCAGTCGTTTGGTTTGCGGAAGCGGGTCGGAGGCATACAGCGCCTGGTCCGGATTGACGGCCGGTGCCGAGAGCCGGAGCCGCACGGCGTGCTCGTCGCCGTCGGCGGTAATCGTGAGGCACTGCACCGGGCAGATGTCGACGCAGGCGTCGCACTCGATGCACTTGGGCGCCGCGAAGACGGTCTCGATATCGCAGTTGAGGCAGCGCTGCACTTCGCGCGCCGTCTGCTCGGCCGTGAAGCCGAGCTCCACCTCGATGTTCAGCTTCTCGAAGCGCCGCTTCAGATCGACGTGCGTCATCTTCTGGCGCGGCGACGGGTTGTAGTCGTTGTGGTAGCTCCACTCCGACAGCCCCATCTTCTGGCTCACCAGATTCATCCCGTACGCCGGACGCTCGGTCACCGGGATGGTCTTGCAGTAGTTGTCGATCGAAATGGCCGCCTGATGGCCGTGCTCGACCGCCCAGATGATGTTCTTCGGGCCGAACGCCGAGTCGCCGCCGAAGAACACCCCGGGCCGCGTCGACATGAAGGTCGTCTTGTCGACGACCGGCGCGCCCCACGTGTCGAACTCGGCGCCGAGCTCCCGCTCGAACCAGGGGAACGCGTTCTCCTGGCCGATCGCGAGGATCACATCGTCGGCCGGGATGAAGATCGTCTCGAGGACCTTCGACTTCTTCGCCTCGGCGTCCCACTCGAGCCGCTCGAACTCCATCCCGGTGAGCGTGCCGTTCTCGACGACGAAGCGCTTGGGGGAGTGGTTGATGACGATCTCGACGCCCTCTTCCTCGGCGTCCTCGAGCTCCCAGGGCGACGCCTTGAAGAAGGCGCGCGGACGCCGCGCCATCACCTTGATGTCCGTCGCACCGAGCCGGCGTGAGGAGCGGCAGCAATCCATCGCCGTGTTGCCGACGCCGATGATGAGCACGCGCTTGCCGATCTTGTCGATGTGCCCGAAGGCAATCGATTGCAGCCAGTCGATGCCGATGTGAATCCGATCGGTGTCGTGACGGCCCGGCAGGTCGAGCTCCTTGCCGCGCGGCGCGCCGCTCCCGATGAAGATCGCGTCGTAGCCCTCCGCGAGCAGCGCCTTCATGCTCGTCACCGGCGAGTTGTAGCGGATGTCGACGCCGAAGTCGATGATCGTCTGGCACTCGTCGTCGAGGACCTGCGCCGGCAGGCGGAACGACGGGATGTTCGTCCGCATCAACCCGCCCGGCTTGTCGAACTGCTCGAGGATCGTCACCTCGTAGCCGAGCGGCATCAGGTCGTTCGCGACCGTGAGCGACGCCGGACCGGCGCCGACACAGACGACACGCTTGCCGTTCTTGACGCTGGGAATCGCCGGAAGCCGATCCGTGATGTCGTCGTCGCGGTGATCGGCGGCGACGCGCTTCAGGCGGCAGATGGCGACCGGCTTGCCGTCCACGCGCTCGCGGCGGCAGGCCGGTTCGCACGGACGATCGCAGGTCCGCCCGAGAATCCCCGGGAAGACGTTCGATTCCCGGTTCACCATGTACGCGTCGGTGAACCGGCCCTGCGCGATCAGCCGGATGTACTCCGGGACGTTCGTGTGCGCCGGGCAGGCATATTGGCAGTCGACGACTTTGTGAAAGTAGAGGGGGTCGCTTACATCGGTCCGCTGCATGAGGGTATCTCTTTCCCCGGGGTGCCTATCAGGCTGATTCTATACCGCTTGCAGCTCTTCAGTCGATATCCGGCGGGCAGAGACAATTTACGACAATTGCACGATGACGATGTCGACACGGCGGGCCTGGCGCGTGGCGGACTTCCACTGAACGAGGATCGGGCTCTGGTAGGTGCCGCGCACCAGCCGCGGGGCGGTGCGCCCGGGTTCGGCGGTCGCGAGGAAGCTGACGCGGCGCGAACGGAGGAAGCGGCGCGCCGGCACCGCCATCACCTTGGCGAAGAGCCGCTCGAGCGACGACTCGTCGAGCCGCAGCGCTTCCATCAGCGAGTTGAGCACGCGCACCACGTCGTAGCGCGCGTAGCTCAGGGTCTTGCCGGGAATCGCGAGCGGATCGTCGAGCATGTTGCGCCCCTTGAGGCGCGCGAACCGCAGCGGGTTCTTCAGCACGTCGACGAGGTCGTGCTGCATCAGCAGCGTCTCGTACTCGTTGACGGTGATGCCGACGTGGTGCTCGCCCGGATCGACGATGAGGTCGACACGTCCGCGCTCGACCCCGCTCGATGCGAGCAGGTCGTTGGCGGTCTCGAGCAGCCCGAGCCGCGTATCGGCCAGGTTGACGGCGTCGATCGGATGACGCGACACCGGGATGCTCACCGACGTGCGGGCGATCGGCCGCTCGCGATCGTAGGCGATCACGGTCGTCTTCCGCTGGCGCTTGAGCGCCTCGTTCGTGCCGTCCAGGTCGATGAAGAAGACCGGCGCCGCAGGCCGGGTGCGATACGTCACGCAGTTGCGCAGCCCCGCGCCGATGTACGTCAGGTGCGAGTCGCCGTTGCGCGGCTCGACCTCGCGCTGCGCCGGCGTGAGCTCCGTCCGCAGGTCCATCTGGTCGTGGCGGTACTCGGCGCCGGGCGGAAAGAGATCGGTGAAGCTCCGGAAGAACTGGCCGAGGCGGCGATCGTTGTGGTGGAGGCGGGCCGACAGGCTCTGTTCGAGATACCCGGCGGTCGTGTGAAACGAGCAGTACATCGCGAGCTCGTGGCGGCAGAGGAGATCGCCAGCCTGCTCGGCAATGCGGCGTGTGACGTCAATGGCCTCGAAGCGCCGCTGAGGCGCGAGCGTCAGCGTCAGCTCGGTCGGACTCCCGATCATAGCTCGCGATCATCATACCGCACGAACCTTTGCGGTGCGCGTCCCGTCTAACCACCGACTGTCCACGCGGGCGATCGAGCGGGAGACGACATGGGGCATGTGCTTCGAGACCTGCGGTACGCCGTCAGGGGCCTGCGGCGAACGCCCGGGTTCGCGGTCGTCACGATCCTGACTCTGGCGCTCGGCATCGGCGCCAACACGGCCATCTTCTCGGTCGTCAACGCCGTGGTGCTGCGGCCGCTGCCGTACCCGCATCCCGGACAGCTGGTTTACATTTCCAGCCAGTTTCCTGCGCTCGGCTTCGATCAGTTCCCCGTCTCTCCACCGGAATTCTTCGAGTTCGAGGAGCGGACGCGGGCGTTCTCGAGCGTCGGCGCGTTCGTGACGGCCCAGGCGAATCTCACGGCACCGGACCGGCCTCGCCGGATCAACGTCGCCGCGGTGTCGGCCGACCTGTTCGGTACGCTCGGCGTGCCGCCGCTCGAAGGGCGCGCGTTCGCGGTGGGCGAGACGCGGCCGGGTGGTCCTCACGTGGCGATCCTTTCGTACCAGCTGTGGCGATCGGCGTTCGGCGGGGAGCCTGGACTGGTCGGCCGGATGGTCGAGATCGACGGTGTGCGCCGGCAGGTGGTCGGCATCATGCCCTCGGGATTCGATGTCGCCGACCAGCATCTGGACGCGTACCTGCCCCTGGTGCTCGATCCCGCCGACAAGCAGAGTCGAGGGAGTCACTACCTCTATTTAATAGGCCGGCTCGCCGACGGCCAGACGCTGACCACCGCCCGGGCCGAGCTCGAGACGCTGCTCGCCGGGTGGCAGCGATCGGTCACCGGCCTCGACAACCCGCCGCGTGCCCAACGTGTTCACACGCCGAACACGACGACGCACCGGCTGCGGTTCGACCCGCTGCAGGCGCAGGTGGTCGGCACGGCGGGCACGGCCGTGTGGGTGCTGCAGGGGGCGGTCCTGTTCGTCCTGCTCATCGCGTGCGCCAATCTCGCCAATCTCCTGCTCGCCCGCGCGGAAGCGCGACACAAGGACGTGGCGGTCCGCCTGGCGCTCGGCGCGAGCCGCGGACGCCTGCTGATGCAGTCGTTGACCGAAGGATGCGTCCTCTCCCTGGCCGGCGGCGCGGCCGGCCTCCTGCTCGCCGCCGGAGGGTTGCAGGCGCTGGCGGCCGCGTATCCCGACAGCCTGCCGCGCGCGTCCGGCGTCGGCCTGGACTGGCGCGTGCTGATCTTCACGCTTGTGGTCGCGATGGCCTGCGGCGTGGTGTTCGGCCTCGCGCCGCTCCTTCATCTCACGCCGACGGCGACGTTGGCGACGCTCAAGGAAGGTGGGCAACGCACCACGTCGGGACGCCACCGCCTCCGTCGCGCGCTCGTCGTCGTCGAAGTGGCCCTGGCGGTGGCACTCGTGTCGGGCGCCGGTCTCCTGCTCCAGACGGTGATGAATCTCACGAACGTGGACGCCGGGTTCAGGCGCGGCCGGCTCGTCACGTTTCTCGTCGCGCCGCCGCGAGCGCGCTATCAGGACCCGCACCTGGCCTCCGCGCTCTATCAGCGCCTGTTCGATCAGCTGAAGGCGCTCCCTGGCGTGCAGAACGTAGCGGCGATGAGCGGCCTTCCGCCCGACCGGCCGGTCAACGCCAACGACACCGATATCGAAGGCTACACGGCGCCGCCCGAAGGCCCGTTCGAGAACATCGACTACTACCAGCTTGCGACGCCCGCGTACGTCGAGACGATGGGAATCCCGGTGATCCAGGGACGTACGTTCGAAAGGACGGATACGACGGGCGCACTGGTCGCGATGATCAACGAGACCACGGCCCGCACGTTCTATCGCGGGCAGAACCCGATCGGGCGGCGCATCCGTCCCTCCGGCCCGGACGGGACGCCGTGGTTCACGATCATCGGTGTCCTCAAGGATGTGAAGCAGGGCGGCGTCGACAAGAAGGCCGGGACCGAGGTGTATTTCGACTTCGATCAGCTCACGCGGATTCCGGGCTTCAACGACTTTGCGATGCACGTGGTGATGCGCACCTCGCTCGCGCCGACGGCGCTCGCGGCCTCCGTGCGCGACGCCGTCCGCTCGGTCGACCCGACGCTGCCCGTCGTCAAGTTGCAGACGATGGACGAGGTGTTCGACCAGGCGATCGGCCGGCCCCGCCTGCTCGCGGAGCTGCTGATGATCTTCGCCGGGCTCGCGCTGCTGCTCGCCGCGATCGGCAGCTACGGCGTGCTCGCGTACATGGTGATGGAGCGACGGCGGGAAATCGGCATCCGGCTGGCACTCGGCGCCGATCGGGCATCCGTGCTGAAGATGGTGCTGTCGCAGGGAATGGCCCTGGCCGCCGCGGGCGTGGTCGCCGGCCTCATTGCCACGCTGGCGATCGGGCGCACGCTGGCGTCGCTGCTCTTCGGCATCGCGCCGGGCGACCCGGCCACCATCGGCCTCGTGATCGTGTTGATGCTGCTGGTCGCGATGGCGGCGTGTTATATGCCGGCCCGCTCGGCGACGCAGGTGGACCCGATGATCATCCTGCGCGACGAGTAGCGACTCAGTTCGCGCTGGCGCGGTGCACCGACTGCAGAAGGACCGGCTGCTGCGCGTAGTTCTCGAGGACGATCAGCTTGTCCTTCGCATCCGCGGTGATCTTCGTCGCGACCGACATCTTGCCTTCGCCGCTGCCGTCCGGCTTGACGCGCAGCTCGATCACCGTGAACGGATACTGCAGGGACAGCCCCTGGTTGCTCACCTCCCAGTAGCCGATCGGCCGATCGGTGGCGAGGTCGATCTGCTCACCGCCGTCACCCGTCGGCTTGCGCGTGGCGTAGTGGAGGTCGTACCCGATGCTGTCGGGGGTGCGGATGTAGCCGACGCGCGGGGTCTTCCTGAGCGCGTCGAGCAGCTTGTCCGGCCCGTCCTGCATCAGCACGTTGATCAGCCGGTCGCGCGTCGCGGGCGGCGTCCAATGATCGATGTGGATCTGGACGGTGGTGGTCTTCGGGCCAGGACCGGAACGGTTCATGTTGACGGCCATGGCGGTGAAGGTTTCCGCCGGGCCGCCCTGCGCCAGCGCGAACGGGCACAGGACGGCGGCAAAGAGCGCGGCCAGCAGAAGCGGTTTCAAGCGCATCGTCATCACCCCGCCGTCCGCGTGCCGCCCCAGCGGCGGCGCAGATCCTTGTACACGCGCCGGGCGATCACTTCGCTCCGGCCCACCGCGGTGCCGATGGTCTCCGCGCTCTTGAGGGCCACTCGGCGAACGGCCTCGCGCGGCTGCATCCGCCGCTCGAGCGCGTCGAGACGCCTGTCCATCAGCTCACGCGTGTCTCTCGCTTGCTGCCGAAGCTCGTCCGGGCTGACATCCATTGGACGTTCTCCTTCATGCTTTCGAGGGTTTGTTCGGGCACGACACGGATACGACGGATGAGCGCCCACGCGGGGACGCACAGGAACAACCCGATGAGGACACCGACCCCACCGAGCAGCAGCACGCCGGCCCACATCGGCCAGCCACCCGCTGACGCGATGGCCAGTCCCGCGGCGACGAAGCACATCACCAGTCCGCCGGCCAGCAGCGCTCCTGCCGCGCCGGCGACGACGCCGGCCCTGGTGGCCTTGCGGAGCTCGATCGTGATCTCGGCGCGCGCGAGCGCAATCTCCTTGTGCACGAGCTCATTCACATCGTCGAAGAGGTTGCGGATGAGATCGCGAGTCGAAACGTCTGACATCCGATCCAGATCCAGCATGATCACTCCTTACCGGCCGAAGCCCTCGGTGGCTTCGCTCCCATCATGTGCAAGCGTCATACCCTCGGAGGGGATGGGCGAATGGCGCAGGCCGCGACGCGTTTGACTACAGGAGCCCATCTTTTATTGAGCTTGTGGTGGGCCCCATCTGTCCCTCGCCCAGGAACGGCTCGGTGGAGAGGCGACTCCGTGCGTGGGCTGGAGTAAGATGGGGTGGTGCGGGTGCTGAGCAAGGTCATCTTCTGGATCGGCGTGGTGATGCTCGTCGGCGCGGCGGCCGCGCCGCCCGCCAGGCCATTCGTCTCACCGCATCCGCAGGTGAATCTCCCGCCGCTTCAGCTCCCGAAATTTCAGCTCACGCGGAGCCAGGACGAGGTCCGGGCGATCTACAAGTTCGCCGCCGAGCGGCCCGACGTCCTCCATTACATTCCCTGCTTCTGTGGGTGCGATCGGCTCGGCCACACCTCGAACGAAGACTGCTTCGTGAAGACGCGCGCCGCCAACGGCGACGTGACGGCCTGGAACGATCACGGCATGATGTGTCCGATGTGCCTGGCGATCGGCGATCGGGCCAAGCAGATGACGGAGGCCGGCATTCCCGTGTCGCGCATCCGCGCGGACATCGACAAGACCTACAACCACACCGGCGTGGAAACCCCCACACCCGAGCCGCCGAAATCCAAGACGACCCAGCCAAAGACGAGACCTGGCGGTTCGTTCTAGTCGCCTGGCGCTTGGCGATCACGCGTTAACTCGACTCATATCAACAGTTTAGCTAGAGCTTGATGGGCATCGAGACGTCCCATCCCGCCCAACGGGTCTGCCTGGTCCGTTACAAAGACAGACATCCGTGAACACAAAAGACAAAATAAGACCTGACTTTCCGGTTTCGATGGCCGTATTCTCGTACATGTCGTATGGCGACATAACGCCCTCGTGGGCTGCCGCGTTGATTACTGCGGAAACCGCCAACGTTGGTTTTGGGGGCTGCACGGAATGACGACTCGGATGTGTGGGCTGATCGTGGCGCTCTCCGCCGCACTCGCCCTCACCATGACTTCGTCGGCCGCGCTGAGCGCGCAACAGGCGACGCCGCCTGCGACGGCGACGTCTGCCGCGCAGCGCGCGATGTCGCCGGCCGCGCAGAAGGCGCTCGTGCAGAAGTACTGCGTCACCTGCCACAACGATGCCCAGATGACGGGGGGCCTCTCGCTGGAGTCGTTCAATCCCTCCAAGGTCGATCCGAGCGTGGCCGGTTTGATGGTCGGCAAGTTGAAGCGGCACGCGATGCCGCCGGCCGGCATGCCGCAGCCGGACAACGCGACGCGCGACGCGTTCATCACCGCCTTGTCGGCCGAAGCGGTGAACGCGCCCGCCGGGTCGCACGCCGACGCGAAGACCGCGGCTCCGCCGCAGATGCCGCACGTGGTCGGGGCGCCGAAGATCGTGTCGTTCGTGCATCACGGCGACGTGATGTCGGTGGCCGAGCAGAACACGATGGTGCACACCATCTGCACGCAGTGCCACGTCGACCAGATCAAGCCTGGCGGCCTCTCGTTCCAGCACTTCGACATGGCGCAGGCCACGGCCCACCCGAAGATCGCCGAAGACATGCTCGCCAAGCTGCGCGCCGGGATGATGCCGAAGGCGAGCGCGCCGGTCCGGCCCGACGCGGCGTCGATTCATGCGTTCGTCGTGTCGCTCGAGCACCGGATCGATCGCGCCGCCGCGGCGCATCCCGATCCGGGCACGCGCACCTTCCAGCGGCTCAATCGGACGGAGTACACGGACTCCATCCGTACGATGCTCGGCTTGTCGGTGGACGTGAGCCAGTGGCTCCCGCCCGACACCATGAGCCACAACTTCGACAACATCGCGGACGTGCAGCAGATGTCGCCGACGCTGCTCCAGAGCTATCTGGATGCGGCGGATGAAATCAGCCGGCTGGCGATCGGCGATCCGCACGCGGTCGCTTCGTCACTGACGTATCCAGCGAGCCCGACCGGTTCCCAGATGCAGCACGTGCCGGGCGCCCCGTACGGAACGCGCGGCGGCGTGTCGGCCGTCCACATCTTCCCGGCCGACGGCACCTACACCTTCAACGTGCTCTTCTTCGGCGTGCCGACGGGGCAGCTGTATGGATCGACGGTGAAGGACGAGCACGTCGAGATTTCGATCGACGGCCAACGCGTGGCGCTGCTCGCGATCGACCCGCACATGAGCGAGTCGAGCCCCCACGGCCTCAACCTCACGACCGCGCCGATCCAGGTGAAGGCCGGTCCGCATCGCGTCGCGGCCGCGTTCCCGAAGCGGTTCGACGGCCCGATCGACGACCTGCTCAAGCCGCATCGCTACACGCTGGCCGACACGCAGATCGGCGACGGCCAGGGCGTGACGACGCTCCCGCACGTGCGGACGCTCACGGTCACCGGCCCGCTGCACGTCACCGGCGTGTCAGACACGATCAGCCGCGACAGGATCTTCAGTTGCCGGCCGGTGAGCGCGGCCGACGAAGTGCCGTGCGCGACCTCGATCATCAAGCGCCTGGCGGCGGAAGCCTACCGGCGGCCCGTGAGCGCGACCGACCTGCAGCCGCTGCTCAACTTCTACCAGCTCGGACGCAGGCAGGGCGATTTCGAGAACGGGATCCGGATGGCGCTCGAGGCGATTCTCGCCAGCCCGCACTTCCTCTTCCGCCTCGAGCCGCGGCCGGTCACGGTGTCGGCGGGCCAGAACTATCAGATCCCGGACATGGCGCTCGCCTCGCGCCTGTCCTACTTCCTGTGGGCCACGCCACCCGACGCGACGCTCATCACGCTGGCGCAGCAGGGGCGCTTGCATCAGTCCACGGTGCTCGACGCGCAGGTGCACCGGATGCTGCAGGATCCGCGTGCCTACGCGCTCTCGACGCGGTTTGCGGCGCAGTGGCTGCGGCTGCAGGACGTGGACAAGGTCCGGCCCGACGCCCTCCAGTATCCGCAGTACGACGCGACGCTCGCCGAGGCGATGAAGACGGAAACCGAGGACTTCTTCAACAGCATCGTCACGGGCGATCACGACGTGCTCGATTTGCTGACGGCCGACTACACCTACGCCAATCAGGAGCTCGCGGCGTTCTACGGCATCGACGGCGTGGCCGGACCGCAGTTCCGGAAGGTGTCGCTCGCCGGGACGCACCGGCGGGGGATTCTCGGTGAAGGCGCCATCCAGGTGGAGCCGTCGGTCGCCGATCGCAGCGATCCGGTGCTGCGCGGCAAGTGGGTGCTCGAAGTGCTGCTCGGCCAGCCACCCCCGCCGCCGCCGCCGAACGTCGACACGAATCTCGACGACTCCGCCAAGGCGGTGCAGGGCGGCAAGACGCTCTCGGTGCGCCAGCGGATGGAGGAGCATCGCGCGAATCCATTCTGCGCGTCGTGTCACAGCGTGATCGATCCGATCGGCCTGTCGCTCGAGAACTTCGGGCCGTCGGGACACTGGCGGATTCGGGACAACGGCGTGCCGGTCGATGCGTCGACGGTGCTCTACGACGGCACGGCCATGAACGGCCTCGACGGGCTCGAGCAGGCGATGCTCGGGCACCGGGACACGTTCCTGCGGGTATTCACGGAGAACCTGATGGCGTACGCGCTGGGGCGGCAGGTCGAGTACTTCGACATGCCGACGGTGCGCGCCGTCATCCATCGGGCGGCGCAGCACGGCAACCGCTTTTCCTCGTACGTGATTGGCATCGTCGAAAGCGATGCCTTCCGCATGAGCCGGGCGGGCGCTCTGAGCGCGGCAAATGCGGATCACCAGGACCATCAGAAAAACGGATCGAACTGAGGGAGGATGAGAATGTTTCTCACACAGAAGAAGCTGTCGCGCCGCACGGTCCTGAAGGGGATGGGCGTCACCATGGCGCTGCCGTTTCTCGACGCCATGGTTCCGGCCGGCAAGGCGTGGGCGAAGACGCCGGCTGGCCAGGCCATGAGCCAACCGCGGCTGGTCGCGATGGAGATGGTGCACGGCTGCGCGGGAAGCGCGCACCTGGGCTGGAACGAGAACATGTGGTCGCCGGCCAAGGCCGGGAGCGACTTCGACATCACCCAGTCGAGCCTGAAGTCGCTCCAGCCGCTGCGCGACTACCTGACCATCGTCAGCAACACGCGGAATCATGCCGCCGAAGCGTGGTCGGCGCCGGAAGTCGGCGGCGATCACTTCCGCTCGAGCGCGACCTACCTGACGCAGGCGCACCCGAAGCAGACCGAAGGATCGGACATCCACGACGGCGTCTCGATCGACCAGATCTACGCGCAGGTGCACGGCAAGTCGCTCGCCATCCCCTCGATGCAGCTCTGTATCGAGCCGGTGGACCAGGGCGGCGGCTGCGCCTACGGCTACGCCTGCGTCTACATGGACACGATCTCCTGGGCCTCCCCGACCGAACCGCTGCCGATGATCCGCGACCCCCGCGCGGTCTTCAACCAGCTGTTCGGCCTGGGGGGCACTCCCCAGGATCGCGCGCAGCGCCGGCAGGCCAACGCGAGCATCCTGGACTGGCTCACCAGCCAGGTCTCCGATCTGAAGCGCGATCTCGGCCCGCAGGATCGGGTGAAGCTGACCAACTATCTCGATGACGTGCGCGAGATCGAGCGGCGGATCCAGAACGTCGAGGCACGCAACAAGAGCGGCGCGATGCGCGACCTGCCCGAGGCGCCGATCGGCGTGCCCGACTCGTTCCACGAGCACGTGCACCTGATGATGGACCTCATCGCCGCCGCCTTCCAGTCGGATCTCACGCGGACGTTCACCTTCAAGCTCGGACGCGATGCGTCGGGCCGTGTCTACCCGGGTGCCGGCGGCAAGGCGGCGACGGCGGCGTTCCATCCGACATCGCATCACCAGGAGAAGGAAGACCGCCTGCGCATCTTCCAGGCGATCAACACCTATCACGTGAGCATGGTGCCCTACCTGGCCAACAAGCTGAAGAGCATCCAGGAGGCCGACGGCAACCTGCTCGAGAAGAGCCTGCTGATCTACGGATCGCCGATGGGCGACTCGAACCTCCACAACCACGTGCGGCTGCCGCTCTTCATGGTGGGCCACGCGGCCGGCCAGCTGAAGGGGAACAACCACATCATCGCGCCCGACAACACGCCGATGGCCAATGTGTGGCTGACCGTCCTCAACATGCTCGGCGTGCAGAAGGACAAGTTCCAGAACAGCACGAACGCCATGGACCTCAACTCGGCCGGTGTGATCACGACCACGTCGACCGCGGCCTAGGAGCGGACATCGTGATGAGACCAGCTTCGGCCATTCGCGCAGGTTTGACGTTGGCAGTGGCGGTGTGCCTCACGGCACTCGTCACCGCCGCGCCGAGCATGACGCCGGTGGCTGATGCGGCGATGAACAGCGAGCCTGGCCAGGTGAAAACACTCCTGGAGCAGGGCGCCGACGTCAACACGGCTCAGCACGACGGGATGACCGCGCTCCACTGGGCGGCGCTCAATGGCGACGAGGCGCTGGCGAAGATGCTGCTGGTGGCCGGGGCGGATGCCAATGCGGCGACGCGGGTCGGCGGCTACACGCCGCTCGATATCGCCGCGAAGGATGGTCACGCGGACCTGGTGAAGGTGCTGCTCGACGGCGGGGCCGACGCCAGGCGCGTCGATCTGCACGGCACGACGCCGCTGATGCTGGCGGCGGCCTCCGGCAGCGTGCCGGCCGTGCTCGATCTCCTGAAGGCGGGGGCGGATGTGAACGCCACCGAGCACGTCAAGGGCGAGACGGCCTTGATGTTCGCGGCCGGCAGCGGCCGCACCGACGTGATCAAGACGCTGCTCGCGCACGGCGCCGATTGGAAACCGGCGTCGAAGGTCCTCGACTGGACGAAGCTGCCGAAGGACGATCCCCGTCTTGGCGGCGCCGGCCGCCGGCAGGCCGCGGCGGGCGCGGCGAAGAAGGGCAGCAAGGGCCCGGCCGGAAAAGCGGCGGACGCGTCCGCTGACGCGACGAAGACGCCGAAATTCACCCAGCCGCTGTCGTACGTCCAGCTTGTCGGGACGCAGGGCGGCATGACCGCCTTGATGCTCGCCGTGCGCCAGGGCGACCTGCCGAGCGTGCAGGCGCTCGTCGACGGCGGCGCGGACGTGAACGAGGTGAACCCCGGGGACCGCAGCAGCCCGCTGCTCATCGCGACGATCAACGGCAATTTCGACGTCGCCGAGTACCTCCTCGCGCACGGCGCGGATCCGAACCTCGCCAGCAAGGCGGGGGCGACGCCGCTCTACGCGACGATCAACGTGCAGTGGGCGCCGAAGGCGTTCTATCCGCAGCCCAATCCGTTCCAGCAGCAGACGACTTATCTGCAGATGATGTCGGACCTGCTGAAACACGGCGCCAACCCGAACGCGCGCCTCACCGAGCGTCTCTGGTACACGGGCTACAACTTCGATCAGGCGGCCGTGGACGCCGCCGGCTCGACGCCCTTCTGGCGTGCCGCGCAGTCGACGGATCTTGCGGCGATGAAGCTGCTCGTCGCGCACGGCGCCGACCCGCGCATCTGGAGCGAGGTGACGCCCGAGCGCGGCCTGCCGAACGGGGGGAACCGGAACGATACCCTCACGAAGGCCCAGCTCCTGGCGCAGCAGGAAGCGCGCGAGAAGAAGCTCGGCAGCCCCGCGGTGAGCCCGTTCCTCGTGGCGTCGGGCGCCGGCTGGAACGGCAACTTCAACGTGAACGCCCCGGGCAGCTGGATGCCGACGATCCGCTACTTCGTCGAGCAGCTGCACGTGGACGTCAATCAACGCGACGATAACGGCTACACGGCCCTGCACTATGCGGCGGCGCGCGGCGACAACGAGATGATTCTCTATCTCGTCTCGAAGGGCGCCGATCCGACGCTCGTGGCCGACGATGGCATGACGACGGTGGACATGGCGAACGGTCCGAAGCAGCGCATCAATCCGTTTCCGACGACGATTGCGCTGCTCGAAGGGCTGGGCGCCCGGATGATGCACAAATGCGTGTCGTGCGGCTGACGCGCGACCAACGACGGGATATCTGGTCATGATGAAACGCGTAAGCGGAATTCTGGTGGCACTCGCGGGCGGCCTGGCGCTCGGCTTCGGGCTGCAGGCGAGTCCGGCGGCGCAGCAGGCGTCGGCGAACTCGACCACGGCGCCTCCCGCGGCCACGGCCAGCGCCAGCGCGCAGGGGACGATGTCGCCCGCGGCGCAGAAGGCGGTCGTGCAGAAGTACTGCGTCACCTGCCACAACGACGCGCAGATGACGGGCGGGCTCTCCCTGCAGCAGTTCGACGCCACGAAAGTGGATCCGAGCATCGCCGGCCTGATGGTCGGCAAGCTGAAGGCGCACGCGATGCCCCCGGCGGGGATGCCGCAGCCGGACAACGCCACGCGCGCCGCGTTCATCGCGGCGCTGCAGGCGGAGGCGGTCGGGCAGAAGGGATCCTCGAAGCCGTCGAGCGCGAGCGCGGCGCCGCCGAAGATGCCGTCGCGGACCGGACCGGCGAAGATCGTCAGCTTCGTGCACCACGGCGACGTGATGTCGGTGGCCGAGCAGGACAAGATGGTGCACGCCATCTGCACCCAGTGCCACATCGACGCGATCAAGCCGGGCGGGCTGTCGTTCGAGCACCTGCACATGGCCGATCTGCCGGTGAAGCACCCTGATATCGCCGAGAACATGATCGCCAAGCTGCAGGCGGGGATGATGCCGAAGGCGAGCGCGCCGGTCCGGCCGGACCAGGCGTCCATCAATGCCTTCGTCGCCTCGCTCGAGAGCCGAATCGACAAGCGCGCGGCCACGCATCCCGATCCCGGCTCGCGCACGTTCCAGCGGCTCAACCGGGTGGAGTACGCCGCCTCGATCAGGAACCTGCTCGGGCTCTCGGTCGACGTGAGCCAGTGGCTGCCGCCCGACACGATGAGCCACAACTTCGACAACATCGCGGACGTGCAGGAGATGTCGCCGACGCTGCTCCAGGCGTATCTCGATGCCGCCGATGAAATCAGCCGGCTCGCCGTGGGCGATCCGCACGTGGTGGCCTCCGCCGCCAGTTACCCGGCGAGCACCACCGCCTCCCAGGTCGAGCACGTCCCCGGGGCGCCGCTCGGCACGCGCGGCGGGCTCTCGGTCCTTCACGTGTTCCCGGCCGACGGGACCTACAGCTTCAAGGCCCTGCTCTTCGCGGTCTCGACCGGCGGGCTCTTCGGATCGCGGCTCGCCAACCAGCAGATCGAAATCTCGATCGACGGCCAGCGCGTGGCGCTGCTGAAGGTCGACCCGCAGATGAGCGAGTCGAAGCCCCACGGGCTCGAGCTGAGCACGCCGCCCATCGAAATCAAGGCGGGGCAGCATCGCGTCTCGGCCGCGTTCCTCAAGGAGAGCGACGCCGCCAACGACGACCTGATGGCGCCCGAGCGCTACACGCTCGCCGACCTCGACATCGGCGACGACTTCGGCGTCACCGAGTATCCGCACCTGCGGATCCTGACGATCACCGGGCCGATGCACGTCACGGGCGTCTCGAACACGATCAGCCGCGACAAGATCTTCGTCTGCCGGCCGATCACCGCGGGTGACGAGCTGCCCTGCGCGACGCGGATCGTGCGGAAGCTCGCGACCGAGGCCTATCGCGCGCCGGTGTCGGCGACCGAGCTGCAGCCGCTGATGAAGTTCTATCAGCTCGGGCGTCAGCAGGGCGATTTCGAGAACGGCATCCGGATGGCGCTCCAGGCCGTCCTGGCGAGCCCGCACTTCCTCTTCCGGCTCGAGCCGCGGCCGGTCACGGTGAAGGCCGCCGCGAACTACCGGATCCCGGACCTCGCGCTCGCCTCGCGCCTGTCCTACTTCCTCTGGGCGACGCCGCCCGATGCGACGCTCATCAAGCTGGCGGAGCAGGACCGGCTGCATGAGCCGACCGTGCTCGAAGCGCAGGTGAAGCGGATGCTGCAGGACCCGCGCGCCTACGCGCTCTCGACCAGGTTCGCGGCCCAGTGGCTCCGCCTGGAGGACGTCGACAAGGTCCGGCCCGACGCGCTGATGTATCCGCAGTACGACGCGACGCTCGCCAGGGACATGAAGACGGAAACCGAGGACTTCTTCAACAGCATCGTCACGGGCGACCAGAACGTCCTCAACCTGCTGACGGCGGACTACACCTACGTGAACCAGGATCTGGCGAACTTCTATGGCATCAAGGGCGTCGCCGGGCCGCAGTTCCAGAAGGTGTCGCTCGATGGGACGCACCGCCGCGGCATTCTCGGCGAGGGCGCCATCCAGGTGGAGACGTCGGTCGCCGAGCGCAGCGACCCGGTGCTGCGCGGCAAGTGGGTCCTCGAAGTGCTGCTCGGGCAGCCGCCACCCCCGCCGCCGCCGAACGTCGATACGAACCTGGACGACTCGGCCAAGTCGGTCGAGAACGGCAAGCCGCTCTCGGTGCGGCAGCGGATGGAAGAGCACCGCGCGAATCCGTTCTGCGCCTCGTGCCACAGCGTGATCGATCCGATCGGGCTCTCGATGGAGAACTTCGGGCCTTCGGGTCACTGGCGGATTCGTGACAACGGCGTGGACGTGGACAACTCGACGACGCTCTACGACGGCACGAAGATGGTGGGGCTGGACGGCCTGGTGACCGCGATGATGAAGCACCAGGACACGTTCCTCACCGTGTTCACCGAAAACCTGATGGCCTACGCGCTTGGCCGGCAGGTCGAGTACTTCGACATGCCGACCGTGCGGGCCGTGATCGACCAGGCGAAGCGGCACGGCAACCATTTCTCCTCGTACGTGATGGGGATCGTCCAGAGCGACGCGTTCCGGATGAGCCGGGCCGGCACGCTGACGGCTGACAGCGCGGACGTCCATCAAAACCACGCGGCGACGAAGGGGCACTGAGAGGGATCAGATGACTATGTGGCGCAACAGCTCTCTGTGGGTGGTGACACTCGGCGCGGCGCTCGCGCTCGGCGGCAGCGCGCTGACCGCGGCCGGACCGAAAGCCGCAGTTCCTCCGTCGGCGACGCCGGCCGTCGCCTCGGCCAACAGCACGACGCCGGTGGCCGACGCGGCGATGGTCAACGAGACCGCGACGGTGAAGGACCTGCTCGAGAAAGGCGAGGACGTCAACTCGGCGCAGCACGACGGGATGACCGCGCTGCACTGGGCGGCGCTCAACGACAACGCCGACATGGCGACCATGCTGCTCTACGCGGGTGCTGACGCGAATGCCGCGACTCGGCTGGGCGGCTACACGCCGCTCGATCTGGCGGCGCGCGACGGCCACGCCGACATGGTGAAGACGCTGCTCGCCCATGGCGCCGACGCCAAGCGGGCCGATTTTCACGGGACGACCCCGCTGATGTTCGCGGCGCAGTCGGGCGACGTGCAGGAGATCTCGGATCTGCTGACGGCCGGCGCCGAGGTGAACGCGAAGGAATCGACCAAGGGCGAGACCGCGCTGATGCTGGCCGCCGCGCACGGCCGGACGGATGCCGTCAAGCTCCTCCTGTCGCACGGCGCCGACTGGAAGCCCACGACCACCGTGCTCGATTGGACGAAGCTCCCGAAGAGCGACCCGCGCCTCCCGCACTTCCGGGGTCAGTTCGGGCAGCCGCTCCAGCCGGCCAAGAAGGGAGCGGCCGCGGAGAAAGGTGCCGCGAAGGATGCGGCGGCCAAGGGACCGGCCGACACGAACGCGCCGGCCAAGACCGCTGACGCGAAGGAAGCGAGCGCGAAGACCGTCGCGCCGCCCGATCCGAACGCGCCGCCACCCGCGCATCCCAAGACGATGACGCGCGAGATGGTGGACAAGATGGGCATGTCGCAGAAGATGACGGACTTCCGCGGCGAGATGGGGCTGGTGCACAGCAAGGGCGGCCTGAGCGCGCTGCTCTTCGCGGCGCGCCAGGGATACACGGACACGGCCGAGGCTCTGCTCGCGGGTGGTGCGGACATCAATGAGGTCGATCCCGGTGATCACACGAGCCCGCTGCTCATGGCGATCATCAACGGCCATTACGACCTGGCGAAGTACTTCCTGGCGCACGGCGCCGACGCGAACGCGGCACAGAGCAACAACGGCGTGACGCCGCTCTACGCGGTGCTGAACTGCGAATGGGCGCCGAAGGCCGAGTATCCGCAGCCGACCGCCTACGGCCAGCAGCAGACCAGCTATCTCGATTTGATGTCGGACCTGCTCGCGCACGGCGCCAATCCGAATGCCCGGCTGACGCACAAAGTGTGGTACTCCGGCTACAACTTCGATCTGTCCGGCATCGACGAGACCGGCGCGACCCCGTTCTGGCGCGCCGCCTACGCGGACGACATCAACGCGATGAAGTTGCTCGTCGCGCACGGCGCCGACCCGAACCTCGCGACGAAGAAGCCGGACAGCAACGTCAACTTCTACCGTCACAAGACGGCGCATGACTACTCCGGCCTCAAGCCGGTGCCGGCCGGCGGCCCCGATATTCCGCCGCTGCTCGCCGCCTCGGGTGAAGCCTACGGGTCGAGCCTCACCTCGAACTCGCATCGGTTCGCGCCGACGGGGATGCTCGCCGCGGTGAAGTACCTCGTCGAGGATCTGCACGTGGACGTGAACGCGCGCGACGCCGACGGCAACACGGCGCTCCACAACGCGGCCTCGCGCGGCGACAACGCGATGATCCTCTATCTGGTGTCGCGGGGTGCGAACATCACGGCCGTGAACCGGAACGGACAGACGGTGGCGGACATGGCCAATGGGCCGGTGCAGCGCATCGACCCATTCCCGCAGACGATCGCGCTCGTCGAGCACCTGGGCGCCAAGCTGATGCACAAGTGTTTGTCCTGCGGCCAGCAGTGAGAGGCAGAACTGTTGACGGGCTTCAGGCTGCGGGCTACGGGCCGGTCGGGCCCGAAGCCCGCAGCCTGAGGCCTGAAGCCAATCGGTAAGGAATCGCGAACGAAGGATTAACGAAGAACTACTGAACAATCAATAAGATAGCTTCATCGGCCAGTTGGCTGACACTCAGAGACAACTGGTGACGAAGTAATGCAAAAAAAAGGCCGCACTCAACCGCGGTGCAGGCCTTATACTTCGCAGCATCGGGGCACGTGTCCTGCCAGCCCTCCGTTGGCGTCGTGCGCCCTGAAAGAATGTAGCTGCGAATGCCCAACGCCACTCTGAAATGGTGCGGTGTGCTGGCGCTCGGCCTGGGGTTGAGTGTCGGCGTCTCTCTCGATTCGCGTACAGTGGATGCACAGGCGCCTTCTGCGGCGCCCGCTCCGGCTGCGTCGCACGCGCCGAGCGCCCTCCCCGCCGACGCCCAGAAAAAACTCATCCAGGACTACTGCGTCGGCTGCCACGATGATGCGCAGCTGACCGGCGGTGTCTCCTTCCAGGCCTTCACGAGCGCGGCCGCCGTCGACCCGGTGCTCGCCGCGAAGATGGTCCACAAGCTCAAGACCGGGCAGATGCCGCCGGCGGGCATGCCGAAGCCCGATGCGACGACGGTCAACGCCTTCGTCGCGGCGCTCGAAGCCCGCGCGCTGCCGGAAGCCGCCAAGGCCGCCGAATCGACGGCCGCCGCGCCGGTGCAGGTCATCGCCTACGCGCACACCGGCGACGTGATGACGCCGACCGTGCAGAACACGATGGTGCGCGAGATCTGTACGCAGTGCCACAACGACAAGCAGCGCGCCGGCGGCGTCTCGATGATCGGCTTTGACGTGGCCACGGTGACCAGGTCGACCGCCCAGGCCGAGCTCGCCGAGAACATGCTGGCCAAGCTGCGCGCCGGCATGATGCCGAAGTCGAACGCGCCGAAGCGTCCAGACCAGGCCAGCATTCACGCCTTCGTGGTCTCGCTCGAGTCGCGGATCGATCGGGCCGCTGCGCTGCATCCCGACCCGGGCACGCGGACGTTCCAGCGGCTGAACCGCGCGGAATACGCCGATGCCGTCGAGACGATGCTCGGGATCGACGTCGACGTGAGCCAGTGGCTGCCGCCCGACACGATCAGCCACAACTTCGACAACATCGCGGATGCGCAGAACTTCTCGCCGACGCTGCTCCAGGGCTATCTCGGGGCGGCTGACGCGATTGCACGGCTGGCCGTCGGCGATCCGAACGCCGGCCCGGGCTCGGCGACCTACAGCGTGGACCGCACCGCGTCGCAGATGCTGCACGTCGACGGCGCGCCCTACGGCACGCGCGGCGGCCTCTCGGTGGTCCACATCTTCCCGGCGGACGGCACCTACAAGTTCAAGATGCTGTTCCACGGGACGCCGACCGGACAGCTCTTCGGCAAGACGGTGCTCGGCGAGCAGATCGAAGTTTCGGTGAACGGCGTCCGCGAGGCGGTGCTCACCATTCCGCCCACGCTCGACGAGTCGGACCCGAACGGTCTGACGCTCGAGACGCCGCCCATCCACGTGGATGCGGGGCCGCAGCGCGTGTCGGCGGCGTTCATCAACCGCTTCGACGGCCCGATCGACGACTTGCTCGAGCCGCACAACCACACGCTCGCGGATACCCAGATCGGCGACGGTCAGGGGATCACGACGCTCCCGCACCTGCGCGACTTCACCATCACCGGTCCCTACAAGACGACCGGCGTGTCCGAGACGGTGAGCCGCCGCAAGGTCTTCACCTGCCGTCCGACCTCGGCGGCCGAGGAAGCGCCGTGCGCCCGCTCGATCGTGACACGCCTCGCCACCCAGGCGTACCGCCGGCCGGCGACGCCGAGCGAGATCGCCGACGTGATGAAGTTCTACGACCGCGGCCGCAAGGATGGCGACTTCGAGTCGGGCATCCGGACGGCGCTCCAGGCGGTGCTGGTGAGCCCGCACTTCCTCTTCCGCGTGGAAGATCGGCCGGCCGCGCTCCGCGCCGGGCAGACCTACAAGATCGACAGCCTGGACCTCGCCTCGCGCCTGTCCTACTTCATCTGGGCGGCGCAGCCCGATGCGGAGTTGATCAAGGTGGCCCGGTCGGGCCGTCTCGAGGAACCGGCGGTCCTCGACGCGCAGGTGCACCGGATGCTGAAGGATCCGCGGGCCGAGTCGCTCTCGACGCGCTTCGCGTCGGAGTGGCTGCGCCTGCAGGACGTCGGCAAGATGCATCCCGACGCGATCTCGTATCCCTACTACGACGCCACGCTCGGCGATGCGATGGTGCGCGAGACGCAGCTCTTCTTCAACAGCCTCGTGCAGGAGGATCGGAACGTCCTCGACCTGCTGACGGCCGACTACACCTTCGTGAACGAGCGCCTCGCGCGCCACTACGGGATTCCCGGGGTGGCCGGGCCCGAGTTCCGGCGCGTGTCGCTCGTCGGCACCCACCGGCAGGGCCTGCTCGGACAGGGCAGCGTCGAGGTGCTCACCTCGGTCGCGGATCGCACCTCGCCCGTGCAGCGCGGCAAGTGGGTGCTCGAAGTGCTGCTCGGGCAGCCGCCGCCCCCGCCGCCGCCCAACGTCGACACGAACCTGGATGATTCGGCGGCCGCCGCGCAGGGCGGACGCACGCTCTCGACGCGCGAGCGCATGGAGCAGCACCGGGCCAATCCGTTCTGCGCCTCGTGCCACAGCGTGATCGATCCGATCGGGCTCTCGCTCGAGAACTTCGATCCGACCGGCCGCTACCGGATCAAGGACAACGGCGTGGCCGTCGATACGGCCGGCAATCTCTACGACGGGACGAGAATGGTGGGCCTCGCGGGCCTGAACGCCGCCCTCGTGAAGCACCAGGACACGATCCTGGAGGTCTTCACCGAGAACCTCATGGCGTACGCGCTGGGACGGCGCGTCGAGTACTACGACATGCCGACGGTCCGGTCGATTATCCGGAACGCGGGGCAGCACGGCAATCACATCTCGGCGTACATCGTGGGGGTCGTGAACAGTCCGGCCTTCCGGATGAGCCGGGCGGAATCCACCACAACGACGGCGGCGCGGCAGGATCAGTAGCGCCTACTGAGGAGACCGATATGTCATTCATCACGAAGAAGCACCTGTCCCGCCGGACGGTCCTGAAGGGCATGGGCGTCAGCCTGGCGCTGCCGTTCCTCGACGCCATGGCGCCTGCGGGCACGGCGTGGGCGAAGACGGCGGCCGGCCAGTCCGCCAGCAAGACCCGGCTCATCGCCATCGAGATGGTGCACGGCTCGGCCGGCAGCACCGAGCTCGGGATCAAGGAGAACATGTGGTCGCCGGCTGCCGTGGGCCACAGCTTCGACCTGGGGCCGACGAGCCTCAAGGCCCTGGATCCGTATCGCGAGTACCTGACCATCGTCAGTGGCACGACGGTTCACGGCGCCGAAGCGTGGTCCGCTCCGGAAGTCGGTGGCGATCACTTCCGCTGCAGTGCGACCTACCTCACGCAGTCGCATCCGAAGCAGACGGAAGGGTCGGACATCCACGCCGGGACGTCGATCGATCAGATCTACGCCCGGACGTACGGTCAGGACACCGCGATTCCCTCGATGCAGCTCTGTATCGAGCCGGTCGACCAGGCGGGCGGCTGCGCCTACGGCTACGCTTGCGTCTACACCGACTCGATCTCGTGGGCCTCACCGACCGAGCCGCTGCCGATGATCCGCGACCCGCGCGCGGTGTTCGATCAGCTGTTCGGCGAAGGCTCCACCGCCAAGGAGCGGTCGATCCGGCGGCAGACCAACGCCAGCATGCTCGACTGGGTGGCGGCGCAGGTCACCGACATGAAGCGGCAGCTCGGGCCATCGGACCGCGCGAAGCTCAGTAACTACCTGGACGACGTGCGCGAGATCGAGCGGCGCATCCAGAACATCGAGGCGCACAACAAGAGCGGCGAGCCGCGCGAGCTGCCCGAGGCCCCGGTGGGCGTCCCCGACTCGTTCGAGGAGCACGTGCACCTGATGTTCGACCTGCAGGCGATCGCGCTGCAGTCGGATCTCACCCGCGTGTTCTCGTTCAAGATGGGCCGCGACGGATCGGGCCGCGTGTATCCCGGCAGCGGCGTCACGACCGGCTTCCACAACGCCTCGCACCACCAGGAGAAGGAAGAGCGGCTGCGCGACTTCCAGAAGATCAACGCGTATCACGTCAGCACGCTCTCCTACATGCTGGCCAAGCTGAAGGGGATCCAGGAAGGCGACAGCAGCCTGCTCGACAAGAGCCTCATCGTGTACGGCTCGCCCATGGGCGACTCGAACCTGCACAACCACAAGCGCTGCCCGCTCATCCTGCTCGGCCACGCCAACGGCCAGGTGAAGGGCAACAACCACGTGAAGGTGCCGGTCGACACGCCGATGGCGAACACGATGCTGGCCGTGCTGCAGAAGCTCGGGGTGCAGAAGGACAAGTTCTCCGACAGCACCGAGGCGATGGACCTGAATGGCGCGGCGATGACGACGACCGCGGCCGAGAATCGGCAGGGGATCTAGCCATGTGGCGTCACGCGCTGACGACCGTCGCGCTGGTCGCGACGGTTGGCCTCGTCGCCGCGGTTCCGGGGCGGCCGCTGCTCGCCGCCCAGAGCGGTTCGCCGGTCGCGGACGCGGCGATGCGCAGCGACGTCACGCTCGTCAAGAACCTGCTGCAGCAGGGCGGCGACGTGAATGCCGCGCAGGGCGACGGCATGACGGCCCTGCACTGGGCCGCCCTGTCGGGTAACGCCGATCTCGCGCAGATGCTGCTCTACGCGGGTGCCAATCCCAATGCCACCACGCGGCTCGGCGGCTATACGCCGCTCCACGTGGCCGCCAAGAACGCGCACGCGGCCGTCGTCGAGGCGCTGCTCAAGGGCGGCGCCGACGCGAAGGCGGCGACGTCCGACGGCACGACGGCGCTGATGTTCGCTTCCGAGGCCGGCAGCCTCGACTCGATGACGTCGCTGCTCGATCATGGCGCCGACGTGAACGCGGCGGAATCGGCGAAGGGAGAGACGGCCCTGATGTTCGCCTCCGCCTACGACCGCGTCGACGCGGTGAAGTTGCTGCTGCAGCACGGCGCGAATGCGAAGGCGACCTCGAAAGTGATCGATTGGAGCAAGCTGCCGAAGGACGATCCGCGCCTGTCGCAGTTCGGGCGGCGTGCGGCACCCGCCGCGGGCGCGAAGAAGCCGGGTGCGCCGGCGAGCGCCGAGGCGGCCGAAACGGCGGAGGCGGCCCAGGCCGGCCTCGGCCGGCGAGCTGCGGTCAAGGCCAAGGGCAACGCCGATGCGCAGGCGGCGCAGATCGAGGAGCTTCTGGGCGGGTACGCCAAGCTGGTCGGCCGGCAGGGCGGCCTGACGCCACTCCTTTTCGCCGCACGCCAGGGCAATACGCAGACGGTGCAGGCGCTCCTGGACGGCGGCGCGGAGATCAACCAGGTCGATGCCGGCCAGCACACGAGCCCGCTGCTCGTGGCCGTCATGAACGGGCACTTCGATCTCGCCGAGCAACTCCTGGCGAAAGGCGCCGATCCCAACCTGGCGCAGGACAACGGGGTCACGCCGCTCTACGCGGCGCTGAACTGCGTGTGGGCGCCGCGGACGCTGTATCCGCAGCCGACCGCGTACCGCCAGCAGAAGACCACCTATCTTCAGCTCATGAGCGATCTGCTCGCGCACGGTGCGAAGCCGAACGTGCGGCTGAAGGAGAAGGTCTGGTACTCCGGCTACAACTTCGATCAGTCGGGCGTGGACGAAACGGGTGCGACGCCGTTCTGGCGGGCGGCCTGGGCCGACGACATCGACGCGATGAGGCTGCTCGTCGCGCACGGCGCCGATCCGACGATCGCGACGATGAAGCCGAAGGGACGCGTGCCGACCGGCACCGGCAACCTGGACGATGAAAAGGCCGCGAAGGCCAAGGCCGATCCGTCGGGCCGTCCGCCCGTCGCCGTGGGCGGACCGGACATCACGCCGCTGCTCGCCGCCTCCGGTGAGGCGTACGGGTCGAGCTTCACGGCCAACCACCATCGCTACGCGCCGACGGGGATGCTCGCGGCCGTGAAGTACCTCATCGAAGATCTGCACGCGGACGTGAACCAGGCCGACGCGGATGGCAACACGGCGCTGCACAACGCGGCGGCGCGCGGCGACAACGAGATGATTCTCTATCTCGTCGCGAAGGGCGCCGACGTGAAAGCCGTGAACCGCCGTGGCCAGACGATTCCGGATCTGGCCAACGGACCCATTCAGCGCATCAGCCCGTTCCCCGAGACGATCGCGCTGCTGCAGCGCCTCGGCGCCAGGCTCGCGCACAAGTGCCTCTCCTGCGGCTAGGGCGATAACGCCGAGACGCGGAGAGGAGCCAGATCGCGCGGAGGAGATACCATAAAGTAGTTGGTTTCTTCTCCGCGATCTCCGCGGCTCTGCGTGCCAACCTTCCGCGTAAGTTGTCTGCGAACGTCTCCGTTCACTCAGGGGTCAGATCGTGTTTCTTGCACCAGAGTTCGACGGTGCAAGAAACACGATCTGACCCCTATGACCCCCGTCATACCGGCCTCGATGGCAATCTAGTACACTGTTCTTGATGGCCAGAAGTCACCGCCCGTTCGCTGCCCGCGCCTCGCGGCTGCCGTGGCCCGGTCTCCTGGCCTTGTTTCTCATCGTTCCCGCGGCCGTGTTCGCCATGGGCCAGTTCTCCGGGAACACCGATGAGAGCGCTGCCATCAACTACACCAATACCCAGCCCACCGATCCGGTGGCGCAGTTGCAGAAGCGGGTCGACAGCGGCCAGGCGACGCTCACCTACGAACCGAAGCACGGATATCTCGCCTCGGTCCTCAAGGACCTGCACGTCCCGATCGATTCGCAGGGGCTCGTGTTCTCCCGCACCAGCCTGCAAGTCGATTTCATCGCTCCGTGGACCCCGCGCGCGCTGTACTACAACGACGATGTCTATGTGGGCTACGTGCAGAACGGGCCGATCATGGAGATCGCGTCGGTCGATCCGAACCTCGGCGCCATCTTCTACACGTTGAAGCAGCAGCCGAGTGCACATCCGACGTTCGAGCGTCAGGGCGCCACGTGCCTGCAGTGCCACGATTCGGCGTCGACGACCGGCGGCGTGCCCGGTTTCATCATGCGATCGGTGTACTCAGACAAGTTCGGGTATCCGATCGACACGCCGGACGGCACGACGACCGACGCGACCCCGTGGGAGCACCGCTGGGGCGGGTGGTACGTCACCGGAACGCACGCGCCGGCGCCGACGATGGGTAACATGATGGCCCCGATGACGCTGCACGACATCGGGAACGTGCCGAACTACATCGCGAACGTGAAGCTGCCGACCGGGAGCGTCACGGATCTGTCATCGAAGTTCGACACGAGCGCCTATCTCGCGCCGGGCAGCGACATCGTCGCGCTGCTGGTCCTGGCGCACCAGACCCACGTGCACAACCTGATTACGATGGCCAACTACGACACGAGGAAGGCGCTCTACACGGAGAAGCTCGCCGACGTCGAAATGGGCACCACGGCGGACGGCCAGCACTCGCCTTTGACGATGATGCGCGTGAAGGGGGCGGCCGACCGGCTTGCGCGCGGGATGATGTTCGCGAGGGACGCGTCGTTTCCGGGGCCGGTGAAGGGGACGTCTGGCTTTGCCGAGGAGTTCCAGGCGCGCGGCCCGAAGGACCGGCAGGGCCGCTCGTTGCGAGATCTCGACCTGCAGACGCGCCTGTTCAAGTACCCATTGAGCTACCTGGTGTACTCGGACGATTTCGACGCGCTGCCCCAGCTCGTCAAGGGCTTCGTCTACCAGCGGATCTTCGATGTCCTCTCGGGGCAGGACAAGAATCCGGATTACGACGAATTCTCGGCGGCCGATAAGAAGGCCGCGCTCGACATCCTCGAAGAGACCAAGCCGGACTTCGCGGCCTTTTCATCCACCGCCCGGCAATGATCAATCGGGGCTCTGCCTCGAACCCCGGCTCACTTCTCTACGCTCGCATCCCGGCTCGCGCCGTTCCGTTCGCAGATCTGCTTGCGCGGGCTTTCAGCATGCGCGCAAAGGCGTCGAACACCTTCCGCATCTGCGGCGCCTTGTAGGGAAAGAGATCGGACGAATCCATGGCGTGAACGACCATGCACTGGTCCGCCTCGAACAGCAGTAACCGCCCGTCCCGCGTTTCTCCGCAATCGAGCACGAGATAATCCAGCCCCATTCGATCCTGGACGGCGCCGAGCGCGGCGGCGTGGCGTCGTGCGAACGTGTCGTCAAAAGTCGCCATCGCTTGCGCTTCCTCGGCTCGCTTCTCCGCGCTTTCGCTCATGCCGGCATTGAGGTAGTGAATCATCCAGTGCTTCGAGATGGCGAGGTGACAGAGGAATGGCTGGCCGTCGATGAGCGCGACGCGGTACTTCCGGAAGAGGCCGTCCACGCCGCGGTAGTCCACGAACGGCGTCAGGTACAGCTCATCGTCGGCATGCGCGCCGAGATAGCCCTTGAGTTCATTTGGCGAATCGATTTTCGCAAGGTCGTGTCCGCCGTGCGATCCGAGCGGGCGCACGAGCAGCGGATAACCGATGCCGCCCGCGGCTTCCACCGCGTTCGTCCGATGGTGCCGTGCCACTGCCGGGACCACTAGTCCCTCCGTACCTTGCAGGCGTGCACAGACGCCTTCGCGTGAGAGCGCCAGCACCTGCGCCGGATGATTGATGACCGGACGAGACCAGCACCGAAGCCGCTCGGCGAGCCATGCGAGCAGCGGGCGATTGCGCTCGTTCTCGCCAACGGCGACGAACAGGACGTCGTGTTCGGGGACGACCTCCGGGAAGGGGAGGGTGGTGTCGACGTAGAGCAGATCGAGCGTGGCGCCGGAGCCTTCCAGCAGGCACTCCAGCGGCGTATTGGCCATGAAATCGCCGGCGCTCAGGAGGGCGAGCACGCGGAAGCCGCGGAGCGGCTCACGCGGAGACGCGGAAGCCGCGGAGAGGTCACGCGGAGACGCGGAGGGCGCATCGGGCGCGGACAACGCGACCCGGTACTGTTGTCGCATGTGCAGGGCCTGCGCCTGCACCTCGAGCGCGGCATCGTGATTGAGGGTGAGTTGCAGCACGGTGGACAGGTCGAGGAGCGTCGCCGCCTCGCCTGGGTGCTGCGTCGCCTGCTCGATCAGGTGCGCCTGGAGCGGGGCGAGATCGGCGCCCGCCATGGCGGCGCGGAACAGGCGTGCGAAACCGAGCAGCGGTTCAGTGATCATGACGCGGCGTCCAAGGTGTCCGTCTCGAGTGCCTGGCCGCAGGCGAGCACCGCCTCGGCGAGCGCCTCGATGTCCGCGCTCCTCGTCCGATGGTTCACGATCGCGGCGCGGATGGCACGATGCCCGTTGATGATGGTGGTGGACGGTGCCGCGATCCCGGACTCCTGGACGGCCTGCACGATCTCGCTGTTGACGTGATCGAGGTCCGGCCGGCGGCCGCGGTAGCGGAAGCACACGATGTTGAGCGAGACCGGCGCGAGCAGCTCCAGTCGCGGCTCGGCCTCGATTCGCGTGGCCAGCTCGCGCGCCAGCTCGCATGTGCGCGAAATGCTGCGCCCGATCGCGTCCGCCCCGTACACCGTGAAGGTGAACCAGGTCTTCAGCGCGCGGAAGCCGCGGGACAGGTCGGGGCCGAAGTCGCACGGCCAGGGCGAATCGCCGGCGAGGCCGCGATCCGTGCGCTGCAGGTAGGCTGCCGCCGACGCGAAGGTGTCCTGATGGAGGCGGCCGTCGCGGACCAGCACGAAGCCGGCGTCGTACGGCACCTGGCCCCACTTGTGGAAATCGAAGGCGAGTGAATCGGCCGTTTCGATGCCGGCGAGCTTCGGCGCGAGGTCCGGCGCCAGGATGCCCAGCGCGCCATACGCACCATCCACGTGGAACCACAGGCGCTCACGCCGCGCGATCGCGCCGAGTGCGGCCAGATCGTCGATCGCGCCGGTGTCCACCGTTCCCGCGGTCCCGGCGACGAAGAACGGGTGCAGGCCCGCCTGCCGGTCGCGCGCAATGGCGGCCTGCAGCGCGAGCAGATCCATCTGCTGGCGGTCGTTGGTCGGGATCACGCGGATCGCGTCGCTCCCGAGCCCGCTCATCTCCATCGCGCGCGTGAGGCAGCCGTGCGCCGCGGCGGACAGGTACGACGTCAGCGCCGCGCCCGGCCAGCCAAGTCCCTGCCGGCGGACGGACGGGCCGAGGGCCGCGGTGCGCGCGACGAGCACGCTGACGAAATTCGCCATCGAGGTGCCCGTCACGAAGAGGCCGCTGGCGTCCCGGGGGAAACCGAACAGCTCCCGCATCCAGTCGACGACCTGGCGCTCGACGTGAACCGGCATCTGGCTCCGGCCACCGAGATTGGCGTTCAGCCCGCCGGCCAGCATTTCTGCCAGCATGCCCACCGGAGTACCCCCGCCGTGCACCCAGCCCATGAAGCGCGGATGCGCGTTGCCGACGGCGTAGGGAAGCACCCGCTCCATGAAGGCGCGGTGGGCATCGGCCAAGGCGGTCGGCTGGTGCGGCAGGCCGTCGCGAAAGGCGTCGCGCACGGCGCGGGGCGCCGGCTTCCACACCGGCCGTTCACGAATCTGCTCGAGGTAATCGCAGATGTCGTCGAGCATCCGGTGCGCGTCCGATCGGAACGACGGCCAGTCTGGCGGGTCGAGGGACGTATCGGGATCGGCCACGGGGTGCGACATGCGAGGCGGAATCACGGTGAGCAAGTCCCGGTCCAGCCGTCAGCCTGCCCGGGGCGGGGAGCCTGCCCGGAATTTCATGCCCTCGGCCGGTCCTGGCAGCGCCCGTCGTCGCCTGGCTGACAAGGCGTGCCGGGGATTCGGCCGGACGGACGACACCGGTTACACTCTGGGCATGTCTCGCACCATGCTCTTTGCCGGCAGCCTGTCGGCTGGAATCTCCGTGGCGCTCGGCGCCTTTGGCGCGCACGGCCTCAGCTCCCGCCTCTCGCCCGACATGCTGCAGATCTGGGAAACGGGCGCGCGCTATCAGATGTACCACGCGCTCGCGCTGCTCGCGGTCTCCTGGGTGTGCACGCGCCTGCCGGCCTCGTCGCTCGCCGGCTGGGCGGGCATCCTGTTCATCGTGGGAACCGTGCTCTTTTGTGGCAGCCTCTACGTCCTCGCGGTGAGCGGACGGCTCTGGCTGGGGGCGATCACGCCGCTCGGCGGCCTGGCGTTCCTGGCGGGCTGGATCTGCCTGGCGCTCTCGGCCGTGTGGGGATAGCCCCGTGGGAACTCCCGGGCGGAAACGCTCGTAGGTTCCCACAGGCGTGCGCATCCTCAATCAAGATCTCCGGCTCGCGATCCGCGGCCTCCGCAAGAGCCCGGCGTTCACGGCGACGGCGGTCCTGGTGCTCGCGCTCAGCCTTGGAATCAACACCGCCGTGTTCACGCTCGCCAACACGATGGTCTTCCCGCCGTCCAGCGGCCACGCGGACGACCTCGTCAGTCTCTACAATCGCCAAACGACTCCGAGTGGATCGCGGGAGTCGTATCGCGCGTTTTCCTACCAGGATTACCTCCGCCTCCGATCCCACACGGAGATCTTTCCGCACCTGCTGGCGCAGAACATGACGATGCTCGGCGTGACCGACGGCGGCACGACGACGCGCGAGTTCGGTTCGATCGTCTCGTCGAACTTCTTCGACACGCTGGGTGTGCGGCCGCAGCTGGGACGGGCATTCACGGCCGAGGAAGAGCGCCCCGGCGCGAATATCGCGGTCGCGATCGTCAGCGACCGATATTGGCGCGGGCACGGGGCGACGCCGGACATCATTGGAGAGACGATTCGCCTCAACGGGCGCGTGTTCACGATTGTCGGGGTGGCGCCGGCAGGCTTCACCGGCACCGAGGTGCTCCTCACGCCGGAGGTGTGGCTTCCGCTCGGCGTGTACGACGAGGTCGTGGTCGATGTGTTCCGGCAAGGGCAGGGCGGGCTGGCCGATCCGGCGACGCATGGCCTGTTCGTCTCAGGATTGCTGGCGACGGGCCTCACACTCGCCAACGTGTCGCCGCGACTGAACGCGGTGGCGGCCGAGCTCGCCCGGGCCGATCTCGCCAACGATCGTGACTACAGCCTGCTCGCCCGCCCGGTGAACCATTGGGGGCTCGGCACCAATCCGCAGAGCGGGGCGCCGATCGCGGGCCTCGCGGGCTTGCTCGTGCTGATGGCGATCGTGGTGTTGGTGATCGCCTGCTTGAACCTGGCCAATATGATGCTGGCGCGTGGCGCGGCCCGGCGTCGAGACGTCGCCGTGCGGCTGGCGCTCGGCGCCTCGCGGGGCCGGATCATCCGGCAACTGCTGACGGAGGGCGCCGTGCTGTCGGTCCTCGGCATTCTGCCGGGGCTGCTGCTGGCGTACTGGGCCGTCGACCTGCTGATCGCCTCGCTCGTGCCGCGCCTGCCGTTCGAGATCATCATGTCGGCGGCGCCGGACGTTCGCGTGCTCGCCGCGACGATCCTCTGCGCGGCGGGCAGCACGATGGTGTTCGGCCTCGGGCCGGCGTGGAAGCTCTCGCGCACGGCGCTCGTCACGGATCTGCAGGATGGCGGGACGCGGTCGAGCGAAGCGTTCGGCCGGCTGTCCGGCCGCAACCTCATGGTGGTCGGCCAGCTGGCGCTCGCGCTCGCGCTGCTCACGACGTCGGGACTCTTCGCGCGCGCGGCGATGCGCGCGGCCGTGGCCGATCCCGGCTTCTCGACCGAGCACGAGCTCCTCGTATCGGTCGATCCGAGCCTGGCCGGCATGAATGAGACGCAGGGGCGCCAGCTCTATCAGCGGCTGCTCGCACGGTTGCGCGCGCTGCCCGGCATCGAGGCGGCCAGTTACGGATCGATGACGCCCTCTGGCGAGATGACCATGGAGCGGCGTGTGAGCCCTGCCAGCGGGCGCGGGGCCGCCGCCGAGACGGCCGCCGGCGTCGACACCGTGTTCGTGGCCGTTGGCGCCGACTACTTCAAGGCGCTGGGCCTGCACGTGCTTCGCGGGCGCGGCTTCACCGAACAGGAAGCCCAGACCGACAGCGGGCGTGGAGTGGCCGTCATCGACCAGGCGCTCGCCAAACAGCTCTTCCCCGATCGCGAGCCGATCGGTCAGCTGATTCGTGTGAACGCGTCGAGCGATCAGCCAGAGGCCCGGGTGGTGCAGGTGATCGGCGTCGCCCCGCTGCTGCATTACGACCTGTTCGACGACACTCCGGCCCACATGTATGTGCCGGCAGGGTCGCACTACATCGCGAACATGAACGTGCAGCTCCGCGTCGCCGCCGCCGGCGCCGGGAGCGATGAGACGATGCTGGATGTGGTCCGGCGTGCCGTTCGCGACGTGGATCCCAATCTGCCCGTCGTCGCGCTCCGCACGATGCGCGATCAGCAGGAGCACGGTCTGTCGCTCTGGCTGGTGCGCACGGGCGCCCGGCTCTTCACGGCGTTCGGGGCGCTCGCCCTGCTGCTGGCCGCGATCGGTGTCTACGGCGTGAAGGCGTACGCGGTGTCACGGCGCACGCGCGAAATCGGCATCCGGATGGCGCTCGGGGCCGCCCCGCGCGACGTGCTGGGGATGATGCTGCGGGAAGGGCTCGCGCTGGCCGCGCTCGGGCTCGTCTCGGGGCTCGCGCTCGCGGCCGGTCTCGCGCAGCTCGTTCGAGGCCTGCTGTACAACGTCAGCGCCTTCGATCCGGCGATTTTCGCGATCGCGCCGCTCGTTCTGGTGCTCGCGATTTTCGCCGCCAGCTGGATTCCGGCGCGTCGCGCCACACGTGTGGCGCCACTCGACGCCCTGCGAACCGAATGATCCGCAGCCATGAACCGCGAGCCCGGAGACAATTTTTGACAACGCTGAGCCTTTGGAGTGCTGTATACTGCCCGCTTCATGTTCGGTCTCAAGGCGGCGCGCGGTGTCAGTCCTCTACTTTTCTCGTGCCGCTATGCAGCGGCCGGACGCCCCCCACGCATTCAGCGCTCCCGTATCTTTTCCCGTCCTCACCATTCCGGCCGCTAGACGTCACTCCGGCGGGGCACTGGCCCGGGAGCCTGCTCCAGGGACGCAGCGTTGTCCCGTTGCTTCGCTGGTCATATGTACGTTCCCGACATCATTAGAAGGAGAACTGCGTTGGAATCCTTACGGAAGTCTGTTTTGTTGCTTGCGCTTTGTGCGATGTTCAGCGCCGCACCCGCCTTCGCGCAACTCGAGCCGGCGCACCTCACCGGCGTCGTCAAGGACGCCCAGGGCGCCGTGCTGCCGGGCGTGACGGTCACCGCGACCTCTCCTGCCCTGATCGGCTCGGAAGTGGCCGTCAGCGAAGTCAACGGTGCCTACCGCTTTGCCTCGTTGCCAGCCGGCACGTATACGCTCAGCTTTTCGCTCACCGGATTCCAGACGCAGGAGCGCAAGGGAATCGTGCTGGCGACCGGGCAGACGCTGACCATCGATGTGCAACTGGCGCTCGCCTCGCTCAAGGAGAACGTGACCGTCACCGCCGAATCGCCCGTCGTCGACACGCAGTCGACGACCGTCGGCTCCGTGCTGAGCACGGCCAAGCTGGTGGGCGTACCGACCTCCACGGACGTCTGGGGCGCGCTCGCGCAGACCCCGGGTGTCCGGATGCGCGGCTACGACGTCGGCGGCAGCCACAAGATGTCGCAGACCGGGTACGACAGCTTCGGCATGCGCGGCCAGAACCACGTCGTCATGGAAGGCCTGGACACGACGGAAGGGAACAGCGGCGACGGCAACTACATGGACTACTTCACGCAGAGTGAAATGTCCGTGACGGCGGCCGGCGGCGATGTCGCGATGCAGTCGCCCGGCGCGGCCATCATCTATACCGTCAAGAGCGGCGGCAACCAGTTCAAGGGCCTCGAGAACATCACCTACGAGGGCAGCAACTTCGTCGGCAACAACATCGACTCGGCCACCGCGGCTCGGGGCTTCACCGGCCAGCCGAACCTCCTCTTCTGGGAAGGGCACGCCGAACTGGGCGGCCCGGTGATGAAGGACAAGCTCTGGTTCTACACCGCGTACAACCACTTCAAATTGAACAAGGCGATCTCCGGCGTCGATCAGAACGTGGCGACGCAGCTCGCGCTCTTCAACTCCTACACGGCGAAGCTCACCTACAAGGCGAGCCAGAAGGACACCGTCGTCGGCTTCTACAACTGGAACAAGAAGGCGCTGCCGCTGCGCGGCCTCTCGGCGACGACGCCGCCGGAGTCGGCGCTCGCGGAGTACAACCCGGATTGGAACATCGCCGGGCGCTACCAGCGTGTCTGGAGCAACCGCCTGTTCTCGGAGTTCACCTTCGGCACGTGGGGCTACGATTTTCCCGAGGTTCCGAGCGTCGACTTCCGGAACCAGCCGCCGCGACTCGATACGGCCACGGGCGTGTCGTCGGGTGCGGGCTGGGGCGGCGGCGCCGGTCCGTTCGACCTGGGGTGGCGGCGTCCGCAGGTGAACGGCCAGGGCACCTACTTCCTGCCGACCAAGCATGGCAGCCACGATTTCAAGATGGGCTTTGCCTGGGCCAACGACAGCACGTACGACGACTCGAGCGGCACGTCGGGCGCCATCTACTATCTGGATCGCAACAACAAGCCCGATGAGATCCGGTTGACGGATGTCGGCGACCCGGCGACCTTCGGCACGGCGTGGACCGGTCCGAACGACCGCGACCTGCGGTACGCGCTCTACTTCCAGGATCGCTGGACGGTCGGCCAGTTCACGACGACCCTCGGCCTGCGATACGACCATCAGCGGCCGTACTACGAATCGGCGAAGAGCGACCCGATCCTGTCGGGCATCTTCCAGCCGACGACGACGCCCGGGGCGACGCTCCTCTCGCGGGGGATGCTGGCGCCGCGCGCCGGGGTGAGCTGGGACCCGAAGGGCGACAGCCGCTCGGTCGTCAAGGCGTTCTACGGCCGGTTCTATTTCAATTTCGCGACCGACTTCTCGAACGTGGATCCCGGCGGCAGCAACACGCGGGATTACGTGTTCAACGACCTGAACAACAACGGGCTCTACGATGGACCGCAGGAGCTCGGCGCGCTGGTGGGGTCGACGGGCGGCAACAGCACGACGCTCGATCCCAACATCAAGACGCCGTACACCGACGAAGTCGACCTGTCCTACGACCATCAGTTCTGGGGCGAGTCGTCGATCCGCTTCGCCTACGTGCGGAAGATGACGCGCGACCAGTACGCGACCTACAACGTGGCGCGCGCCGGTCAGTTCACCGTGCCGGTGACCGTGCCGGTGACGCTTCAGAACTACTCGGCCAATGGGGCCGTCACTCAGGGGACGCAGAACTTCACCGTCTACGACATCCCCGACGCGTTGAGTGGCGTGGTCACGAATCTGGTCGCGACGATGCCGGCCGAAGTAGACAACGGTGCGGAGAACTACGACACGCTCGACGTCGCCTTCAACAAGCGCTTCCAGCAGGGGCTGTTCCTCGACAGCAGCTTCGACTACGGCTGGCGCGACGAGCTCCGGACGACCTCGTCGAGCAACAGTCCGTCGAATACGGACCCGATTGGCACCGGCTACTTCCAGAACGTGTTTCCGACGGTGCCGAACCGGCAGAAGACGACTTCGTGGCAGGCGCACCTCTCGGGCCGCTACGAGTTCCCGCTCGGGATCGGGTTTGCCGCCAACCTGCGCGCGCAGAGCGGCTGGCCGTACGCCCGCGTCATTTCGGTGAAGCTGCCGAATGTCGGCACGCAGAAGTTCCTGATGACGGACCTCGATCAGAACTACGCGGATGCGGTGACGCTGATCGACCTGCGGCTCGACAAGAGCGTGCGGGTGCGCACGACGCGCCTCACGTTCATGGTCGACATCTTCAACCTGATGAACTCGAACACGGTGACGAACTTCAACCTGGCGAACGGCTCGCGGTACAACCAGATCAACGCGACGCTGGATCCGCGGACGGTGGAGCTCGGGTTCCGGGTCGAGTTCTAGCACACGGAGACGCGGAGGACGCGGAGGGCTCCCGGTCCGGGGCCCACGCGTCCTCTGCGGCGCCGTCCTCATCCCGTCACGAACTCCCACCGATAAGTAAGGAAGAAGCGCTAGAGTTTTCAGGGGCGATTTCTCGCCTTAAATGGTCGTGTTGCGATACAATAGCGGGATGCCCGCGTCTCGAAATACGGCCACCACGTAAGCTATGGATACTGTTCCGACGATGCGCACCCGGCGGCGGATTCTCGACCATCCGCGGCTGCGCAAGTACACCTCGCTCGTCCACGAAGACCTCAGCGCCACCTACTCGCGCGACCTCCACAAGTGGTTGATCGTCGCTCCGATCATCGGCGTGATCACGGGGCTCGTCATCACGTTAATCGTGAAGGTCATCCTGGTGTGGATGTGGCCGCCCGTCCTCGCCTATTTCCTGCAGCATTGGTGGGCCATCGTGCCGGTGCTCGGCGGAGGCTTCGCGCTCGCCGGCCTGATCATGCAGTACATGACGCCGGACCCCGATGAGCACTCGTCGGAAGAGATCATCCGCTCGTATCACGAGCACCAGGGCGACATCCAGATCCGGCCGTTCCTGCCCAAGCTGGTGGCGGCCGTGCTCTCGGTCGGTCTGGGTGGCAGCGCGGCGCTCGAAGGCCCGAGCATCTACAGTGGCGGCGCGATCGGATCGTGGCTGTGGGCGAAGTTCCACTGGCTGAAGCTGGAGCCGCGCGACCGCCGCATCATGCTGATCAGCGGCGCGGCCGCGGGGATGGCGGCCGTGTTCCGGGCGCCGCTGACGGGTCTGATTTTCGCGATCGAAATGCCGTACAAGGACGATCTGGCGCACGAGGCACTGCTGCCCTCGCTCATCGCCTCGGTCGTCTCGTACGCGACGCTGGCGTCGTTTCTCGGGGCCAGGCCCATCTTCGACTTCGTGTCGGGCGCGAGCTTCAGCCGGCAGGACCTGCTGTGGTCGGCGCTGCTCGGCGTGATCATCGGCCTCGTCGCGATGGCGTTCGACATCACGTTCCGACGCTTCCGCACCTTCATGGTGCGCAACACGATCCCGCACTGGGTCAAGATGACGATCGGAGGGGTCGCGACGGCCCTGTGCGGCATCATCTTCGTCTCGATCTTCCACGGCAGCCTGATTCCGCTCGGCCCGAACTACGAGGCCGTCCCCGACGTGCTGCAGCACGCGCACAGTTCGGCGGAGCTCGTCTCCTTCGGCTTCTTCAAGCTCGCGGCCACGCTCTTCTCGCTCGGCGTGGGCGGCGTGAGCGCGATGTTCGTCCCGCTCTTCCTCAGCGGCAGCTCTTTCGGCGTGGCGTTCGCGCAGTCGATCGTCCACTCGCCGATGATCGACCTCTACGCGGCGGTCGGCATGGCGGCCTTCATCGCCGCCGGCTACAAGACGCCGCTCACGGCGGTCGTCTTCGTCGCCGAGGCGACGGGCGGACACGCCTACATCGTCCCGACGCTCATCGGCGCGGCGGTGGCCTACGCCGTCTCGGGCGAGGCGTCGGTCTCGGGCGACCAGCGGCTGCACGAAGGAGTGAAGATCACCGACCTGCGGCATGTCTCGGTCCGCGACGTGATGCAGCGGCAGATCGTCTCGGTCGAGGCCACCACGACGCTGCGGCACTTCGTCGACAGCCTCGGCGCGCATCATCCGCACGCGGTCTACCCGGTCTACGAAGGCGATCGGCCGATCGGCGTGATGCTGATTCGCGCGATGGCCTCGGTGCCGCTGCCGAAATGGGAGCAGACCACGATCGGCGAACTGGCGGAACGACGCGTCACGCGCATCTCGGCCGACGTCGATCTGATGGAGGCGCTGCGGCTGCTCATGGGGCAGCGGGGTCAGCGGATGCTGCTCGTCACCGACTCGCACGGACGGCTCGAAGGCCTGCTCACGAAATCCGACATCCTCAACGCCCTCGCCACGCGCGGCGCGGGACGGCACTTCACGCATCCGTAGGGCACGGGCCACGGAAGGCGGCGAAGGGCGTGGCCGGCAGCCCGGCAATGCGCGATAATAGGCGCATGCCTGTGGAAATGAAGCGTTCGGCGCGCGGCCCCATCCGGCCTGCGCGCGATGAGGCGCGGCGCTGGTACGAGCTGCTGCACATGGGGCGCACGCTCGACGAGAAGGCGCCGAATTATCTGAAGCAGGGGCTCGGCTGGAGCTATCACGCGCCGAATGCCGGCCACGACGGCATCCAGCTCGCGCTCGGCCTGACCTTCCGCCCGGGGCGCGACTACCTTTTTCCCTACTATCGCGACCTGACGACGTGCCTGGCCGCCGGCCTCACGGTCGACGAGATTCTGCTCAACGGCCTGTCCAAGGCCGACGACGTGGCGTCCGGCGGGCGCCACATGTCGAACCACTTCGCCAAGGCCTCGATTGGCATCCAGAACACCTCATCGGCGGTGGCGAATCACGCGCAGCATGCCGCCGGTCTTGGCCGCGCGGTCGCGTTCTACGAGCGGGATGCCATCGTGTACTGCTCGGTCGGCGAGTCGTCGACCTCGGAGGGGTACTTCTACGAGGCGGTGAACGGCGCGTCGCACGAGCGCCTGCCGGTCATTTTCGTCGTCCAGGACAACGGCTACGGCATCTCGGTGCCGAAGGCCGAGCAGACGGCGAACGAGTTCGCCTCCGACAACTTCAGCGGCTTCAAGAACCTCCTGATCGTCCACTGCGACGGCACCGACGTCTTCGACTCGTTCCGCGCGATGCGCGAGGCGGTGGAGTTCGTGCGCGCCGGGCGCGGCGCGGTCCTGGTGCACGCGCGCTGCGTGCGGATCGGATCGCACTCCAACTCGGACCGCCAGGATCTCTATCGCTCGCCCGAGGAGCTGGCGGCCGCCAAGGCGGCGGATCCGCTGCCGAAGTTCGTCGAGCGTGCGCTAAGCGAGGGCTTTCTCACGGCCGACGACATCCACGAGATCGAGGCCCGGAACAAGCAGCGCTATGAGGAAGCGGCCGATCGAGTACGCGTCGCGCCCGATCCGGATCCGCGCACGATTTTCGATCACCTGGTCCCGGAGGCCTGGACGCCGACGGCGTGGCCTGAGGGTCAGCCGGACGGATCCGGGCCTGAGTGGTCGCTCCTGCAGGCCATCAACGAAACGCTGAAGGCCGAGTTCCGCCTCAATCCGGACACGTTCCTGTGGGGACAGGACGTCGCGAACAAGGAGAAGGGCGGCGTCTTCAACGTCACCAAGGGGATGCAGCAGGAGTTCGGTGCGAAGCGCGTGCACAACGCGCCGCTCGCCGAAGACTACATCATGGGGACGGCCGACGGCTTCTCGCGGCTCGACGACAAGATCCGGCTCGTCATCGAAGGGGCCGAGTTCGCCGATTATTTCTGGCCCGCCGCCGAGCAGATGGTCGAGATGTCACACGAATACTGGCGGACGAACGGCGCGTTCTCGCCGAACGTGACGGTGCGCCTCGCCTCGGGCGGGTACATCGGCGGTGGCCTGTACCACTCGCAGAACATCGAGGGGTGGCTGACCACACTTCCGGGCCTGCGCGTCGTGACGCCGGCCTTTGCGGACGACGCGGCGGGGTTACTGAGGACCGCGATGCGATCGCGAGGCCTGACCGTCTTCCTCGAGCCGAAGCACCTGTACAACCTCCCCGCCGCAAGAGCGCACGTGCCCGAGGCGTTCGCGGTTCCGTTCGGCAAGGCGCGCGTCCGCCGAGCCGGCCGCGACCTGACGATTGTCTCCTACGGCACGGCCGTGCACTTCGCGCTCGAAGCCGCCGAGTTGCTGGCGAAAGAGGGCACGGAAGCGGAAGTGATCGACCTGCGCTCGCTCGTGCCGATGGATCTCGAAAGCGTGCTCGCCTCCGTGCGGCGCACCAGCCGCGTGCTCGTGGCGCACGAGGACAAGGTGCACGGCGGGTTCGGCGGCGAAATCGCCTCGCAGATCCAGGCCGAGGCGTTCGTCTGGCTCGATGCGCCGATCGGCCGCGTCGGCTCCACCTTCACGCCGGTTGGCTTCAACCGGATCCTCGAACGGGCCATCCTGCCCAATACGGAAAAGGTGCTGAAGGCGGCGAAGCAGGTCCTCGCGTTCTGACGGGCTTCGGGCGTCGGACCTCTGGCCTGCGCGGGCCTGTGGCCTTCAACCTGCGGCCTTTCAAGTTGCCCTCCTCTTGTGCCGATTCCCCGGCCGATGCGGATCCTCGTGGCCGACGATGAATGGGCAGTGGGTGAGCTGCTCGCGTCCGTCTGCCGGCGTGGCGACCACGAGGTCGACATGGTCACCTCGGCGGAGGCTGCGCTCGACCACCTCGCCATCTCCAGCACCGATCTCCTCATCGCCGACATCGAAATGGCCGGCGACGCCCCATCCCGGTTCATGGCGGCCGTGCGACACGCGTGTCCGGGGCTGCCGGTCATCGCGACCGTGGCACACGACGAACCCCTGCTCGTCGCCGAGCTCTTTGGCGATGGCGCGGTCGATGTGTTGAAGAAGCCGTTTGCGATGGAGGACCTGGGGATTCGGATCGCGCTCGTCGAGGAGCGGCGGCGTTACGTGAGGGACCTGGCCAACGAGCGCATGCCGGTCCGGTCGACCGTGACGGCCTTCCGCCGGCCCATTGCGGATCGCGGGACGGTTGTCGAGCCGGCCGAGCGCCGCCGCGGCGCGGCCTGAGGCTACTTCGCGGTATCCGCCGGCTCGCGCGTGGCGTTCTGCGTGAGGACTTCGTTGAGCGCGCGCACGAGCGTCGGCCCGAGCGATCGCAGCTCGGCACGCGTGGTCGCAGACAGCTCGCGGAGGATTTGTTCGCCTTCAGCCGTGAGCTCCAGCAGCACCTGACGACGATCCGTCTCGCTTGGCCGGCGCTTCACCATCCCACGACTCACCAGGCGGTTCGCCAATTCAACGGCGCTGTGCGACTGCACCTGCAGACGTTCGGCGAGGGTGCCGATCGTCGCTTCCCGGTCGGTCGGCAAGCCTTTGATGGCGAGGAGAAGCTGGTGCTGCCGCGGCTCGATCCCGGCCTTCCGGGCGGTTTCCTCGCTGAAGCGCAGGAAGCGCCGGATCATGTAGCGGAACTGCGCGAGTGCCTGATAGTCGACGACGGATGACTCGTCCCGCAGAGGCATCCGGGGATTATACCGCGCGAATGCCCTATTTCCCCTCGCGCGTGCGCAGGAACGGCAACGTCAGATCCCAGGCCAGATTGGCCGCGCGGGCGTTGTAGCTGGCCCGCTCGTCGCAGAAAAACCCGTGATCGGCGTCCGAGATTTCAACATTTAGGAACGGCCGTCCGGCGTCGGTCATGGCGTCGATCACGGCCCGCCGCTGCGTCGCATCGATGTGCTTGTCGAGCCCGCCCCAGAAAAACAGCATCGGCCCGTGCAGCGCCCCCGCATGATGGAGCAGGGCCGGCGCAATCCCGCCGCCGTAGAAGGAGACCGCTGCCTGGAGCGGCAGCGTAGCATTGGCGAGAAACGCGACGCGCCCGCCCATGCAGAAGCCGACCGCGACGATATGGTTCGGCTGGGTCTGGCGATCCTGGTGGAGCCACTCGTGCGCGGCGCGCAGGTCGGCGATCAATCCGTCTTCCGTCAGCGCCTGCATGTGCGGCCTGATCGCCTCGAAGTCCGTGTACGACCCCTCGAAGCCCGGCGCGGTGCGGTGGTACAACTCCGGCGCGATCGCCACATAGCCCTGCGCCGCGAAGCGCTCGGCCACCCGGCGGATGTGGCCGTTCACGCCGAAGGCTTCCTGCAGCACGATGATGCCTGGGTACGGTCCGCCGCTCGCCGGACGCGCCGTGAACGCCGCCATGGTCGTGCCATCGCCGATGGAGAGCGAGACGGCGGCGCTGGTGATGGGAAGGTCGGTTGTCGGCATGGTCCTTTATTTGGGAGCGGGCCCGAGCGTGACCTGCGCGAAGTCGTCGGGGCGGATCCACTTCTTGAAGGCCGCCTCGATCTGCGGCGCGGTGATGGACAGATAGTGCTGGGCGGCCTGTATCGGCTCGTCGAGCGGCAGGTCGGACAGGGAGCGGCCGAGCAGGCCGGCGCCGATCCCGTGCACGCTCGCTTCGGCGAGCGGAATCTGGTTGATGAGGAGCGTCTTGGCCCGATCGAGCTCGATCGGCGTCACGGGCGCAGTCTGCATCGCCTCGAGATCGCGAATCACGAGCGCGCGCGCTTTCGAGACGTTCTGCGGATCGCAGGCGTAGCTGACCGAGAAGGTGGAGCGTCGGCGGCCGATACTGAAGTTCGATCCGATGGAGTACACCAGGCCGGCCTGCTCGCGCACGTCGTGGTAGAGCCGCGTGGCGTAGAAGGCGCCCGACAGCACGTGGTTCCCGGCTTCGAGCGCGTAGTAGTCGGGATTGTCTCTCGTGAGCCCGAGCGTCTCGCCGAGCGTGACCTCGTCCTGTACGCGGCTGGTGTCGGGCACCACGCTCTCGCCCGAGTGGCTGAGCGGCACCGGCGGCAGCAGCGTGTCCGGTTTCGAGCCGCTCGTCTTCCAATCGCCGAAATATTTTTCGACGATGGCACGCGCCTGCTCGGGTGTGGTGTTGCCGACCACCACGATCGTCGTCATGTCGGGCCGGAAGATCTGCTGGTAGTACGCCTTCACCTGATCGAGCGTGACGCTGCTCACGCTGGTCGCGGATGGCTGACGCAGCACCGGATCCGTTTTCGGGTAGAGCAGCGACGCCATCGAGACTTGCGCCAGGTACCCGGGGCTTTGCCGCTCGCCGGCGATCGCGCCGGCCGTCTGGCGCTGGACGATCTGGAACGCCTGCTGGGGCAGGGCCGGGTGGCGCATGCCGTCAGCGAGCAGCGCCGCGCCCTGATCGAATTGCGGCGCCAGCACACTCAATGAGAACGACGTGCCCAGCCCCACATCGGCCGCGATATCATCCAGCGCCTTCTGATACTCGAGGCGGCTCCGCGTGGTCGTGCCGTAGTCGAACAGTCCATCGAGGATATCGGACACGCCCTCTTCACCCTTCGGCGTTTGCAGATCCGCGTTGTGACGGATGGCGCCCATGAGCGTCACGGTATCGCTGATCGATTCCGGCTGCACGATCAGGCGGAGCCCGTTGGGCAGGGTGACGTCCGACGGGTGCACGGTGGACGGCGTGATCGGCGGGACCTCGGTGATGTGCTCGGCCCAGTCCGGCAACTCCACCTTGCTCGTCACCTTCGGCGTGAACGACTCGGCGCCCTTGAAGCTGCTCGACGTGGTCGGCTTGCCGGACGGCTGCGGCGTCAGGACCGCCGTCAGTGCGGTGTCGTTGTTCAGATACGCCCGCGCCACGCGGTTCACATCGTCCAGGGTGACGTGGCGGACCGCGTCGACGTCCGCCTCGGGCGAGTCCTTGCCTTCGACCGCCACCGCGTCCGACCATTCGCCGGCCAGGCCGGAGACCGAGTTGCGCCCGAACTCGGCCGAGGCCAGCTCGTGCCGCCGTGCCGCTTCGACGAGATCCGAGGGGACGCCGTTCTTCACATAGCCCGCGATGATGTCCTTCAGCGTCGGCACGAGGCTGGCGCCGTTGTCACCCTTCGGGAACGCGGCGATCGCGTAGCCCACCGTCGCGATTGGAAACGCGCTCGCGCTGAAGCCCGCCGACAGCGCCTTGCCGTCGACGCCAAGCGCGTAGAGATCGGCGCGCTCACTGCCGAGCACGTCCGCCAGGATCTCGCCCGCCGCGAAGTCGGGGCTCTTCGAGCCCGGCAGGCGATAGGCGACCACAGAGAGCCCGTACGGCAGATCGGTGTCGAGCTTGAGATCCTTGGCCGTGAGCGGCTGCAGGTGAACCTCGGGTCTCGCCGGGACCGTCCGCGACCTGATCGGTCCAAACAGCCGCTTCACCGTGGTGAGCGTCGCGGCTGGATCGACATTGCCGACGATCACGAGGATCGCGTTGTTCGGGGCGTACCACGTGTCGTAGAACTTCTTGAGCATCTGGCCGGTCGTCTGATCGAACGAGGGCCGCGTGCCGAGGCCGTCGTGCGCGAACGGCGTCCCCGCGAACATGTGCGCCAGCAGCTCGGTGTAGAAGACGTAGCCGGGGTTCGACAGATCGGAGGCAACCTCCTGCTCGATGGCGCCGCGCTCCTTCTGCCACAGCTCGTCGCTGTCGATCACGCCGGCCATCCGGACCGCGCCGATGTGCAGGGCGGTCTCGAGGTCGGCCGAGGGGACGCTGAAGAAGTACTGCGTGACCGTCTGCTGCGTGTCCGCGTTGAACTCGCCGCCCATGGCCGCCGAGATGGTCGACAGCTGCTCGGCCGAAAGGCCCGGGCTGCCGCGGAACATCATGTGCTCCTGCGCATGCGCCATGCCCGGAAAGCCATCCGGCGCCTCGTTGGACCCGACGAGATAATTGATTTCGGTGGTCACCACCGGTGCGAGCGGGTCGCGCACGACGACGACCTTCAAGCCGTTGTCGAGCGTCGCGCGGAGCGGCGCACCCGGCGTGGCGGCCTGTGACGTTGCCGCTCGCGGCGATTGCACGGCTGGCGACGCCTGCAGGCCGCGCGAGGTGAGCGACGGCATCGCGAGCACGGCACAGGCGCCGCAGACGGCGAGCGTCAGCAGGCGGCTCACTCGTCGGCCGATCGCGGGCCGGATGGATGGATGGGACGTGGAACGCGACAGGCTCATGCGCATCACCTTGGCAGGGGGAGTTGTGCCCGTTCGTATTGTGGCGGCCACGGCACGTCGACGCCGAGCGCGTGCGCGGCACGGAAAGGCCAGTATGGATCACGCAGCAGTTCGCGCGCGAGAACCACGACATCCGCCTGGCCGGTGCCCAGGATCTGCTCGGCCTGCACCGGCTCGGTAATCAGGCCGACGGCGCCCGTGGGGATCTGCACCTCGCGGCGGATCGCGTCGGCGAAGGAGACCTGGTAGCCCGGGCCGATCGGGATGGCGGCACCTGGCGCGATTCCGCCGCCCGAGCAGTCGATGAGATCGATGCCGATCGCCTTCAGCTCACGGGCGAAGGCAATCGACTGCGGGAGGTCCCAGCCGCCCTCGATCCAGTCGCTGCCGGAGATCCGCACGAAGATCGGACGGTGCCCGGGCCAGGCGCCGCGCACGGCGCGCGCGACCTCGAGAGGAAACCGCATCCGGTTTTCGAGCGACCCGCCGTACTCGTCGTCGCGATGATTCGTGATCGGCGAGAGGAACTCGTGGCAGAGGTAGCCGTGCGCCATGTGCAGTTCGATGACGTCGAAGCCGGCGTCTTCGGCCAGGTGGGTCGCGTCAACGAATTCTTTCACGAGTGCGGGGATTTCTTCGCGAGCGATCGGGCGCGGCATCGGGTAGTGCGGATTGAACGGCCTGGCGCTCGGGGCAATCGGCTCCCAGCCACCGTGTGCCGCATCGACCGCGTGTCCGCCTCTCCATGGCGCATCGGTCGATCCTTTGCGCCCGGCGTGTGCCAGCTGGACGCCCGCGTGCGCCCCCTGCTCCTTGATGAAGTGCGTGATCCGGCGGAACGCCTCGGCGTGGCGATCGGACCAGAGGCCTGAATCAGCGGGAGAAATGCGGCCGATCGGGGAAACCGCCGTGGCTTCCACCATCACCAGCGCCGCCCCGCCCACCGCACGGCTGCCGAGGTGGACGAAGTGCCAGTCGGTCGGCAGCCCATCGTCGCTCGAGTACTGGCACATGGGCGAGACGACGATCCGGTTGCGAAGCTGGACCGAGCGGAAGGTGCAGGGCGTGAAGAGTCGCGGCGTCATGGCCTGAAGCATTTTAGCGTTGTTGGCCGCCTTTCGCGGGCCGCGCGTCAGCAGGTCGTCGCCGTCGACGCGAACGCTCGAGTGTGCAAAGCCATTGACCAGCAGATAGAGGGGACGATAAGCTCGAAAAGTGGGGCAGGCAATTTGCTGTCCGCTGGTGTGACAACGTTATGGTTCACGAACCAGGGCAGAAGTCGAGCATTCCCCTCCTCTCCTCCGGCACGCTGTTACTACCCAGTCCCAGAGGATTCTGCGCCGGTGTGATTCGAGCCATCGAGATCGTGCGTCTCGCGCTCGAAAAACTCGGCCGGCCGGTATACGTCCGGAAGGAGATCGTCCACAACGCGTACGTGGTGGCTGAGCTGGCGGCGCAGGGGGCCGTCTTCGTCGACACGCTCGATGAAGTGCCGTCGGGCGCCGTCGTCGTCTTCAGCGCGCATGGCGTGTCGCCCGAAGTGCGCGCGGATGCGGCGCGCCGCGAGCTCCAGATCATCGACGCCACGTGTCCGCTCGTCACGAAGGTGCACCTCGAAGCCGTGCGCTATGCGCGCAGCGGCTACACGATTGTCCTCGTCGGTCACCGCGATCACGACGAGGTCGAAGGCACGGTGGGCGAGGCGCCCACGGCCATTCACGTCATCTCCTCGGCGGATGAAGTCGATCGCCTGGACGTGCCGGATCCGACGCGCGTGGTCTATCTCACCCAGACGACCCTCAGCATGGACGACACGGCGGAGATCGTGGCGCGGCTGAAGGTACGCTTTCCGGCGATCGTCGCGCCGCCGGACCAGGACATCTGCTACGCCACGCAGAACCGGCAGACGGCCGTCAAGCTGATCGCCCCGCGCGCGGATCTCATTCTCGTCGTCGGGGCGCACAACAGCTCGAATTCCAACCGGCTCGTCGAGGTCGCCGAGCGCGCCGGTACGCGCGCGCACCTGATCGGATCGGTCGAGGACATCCGGCCGGAATGGCTCGAAGGGTGCCGCCGCATCGGCGTGACGGCCGGCGCCTCCACGCCGGAAGTGCTCGTGGAACAGGTCGTCGCCGAGCTCCGTGCGTGGGGCTGCGAGACCGTCGAGCCGGTCGAAGTGGTCCGGGAGAACGTGCGATTCAGTCTGCCGCCGCAGCTCCGGCAGCACGAGGCGCTCGCCTCAGCGGGTGCGGCCGGTCTTCACCATCATGGCAACGACGAGCCCTGAACGGAGCCACCCACCCGAGGCGTGGGAGGCGCCGCCGTCGGACGGTTTGACCGAACGCCTCCGCGAGGCGATCGAGCGAGCGGTCGACTTTCTGCTGGAGCGACAGTCCCAGGATGGCTACTGGCTGGGCGAGCTCGAAGCGGATACCACCCTCGAATCCGACTACATCTTCTATCTGCACGTGCTCGGCCGGGCCGACGAGGAGCGGATTGGCAAGCTCGCCAACTACATCCGCCGGCGGCAGCTGCCCGACGGCGGCTGGAACATCTACGAGGACGGGCCCTCGGAGATCGACGCCACCGTCAAAGGGTATCTCGCGCTGAAGCTCGCGGGCGACGACGTCCAGACGCCGCACATGATCGCGGCGCGCGATCGTGTCCTGGCGCTC
>JANWLS010000200.1 GCA_025450765.1 Vicinamibacterales bacterium
AACGTCATCACCAAAGGATATTCTGGCGCGCGCCCCGAGCTCGCCGATCTTCTGCTCGGCATGCTGAACGCAGGGCTCTGGCCGCCGATTCCGGAACAGGGAAGCGTCGGGGCGAGCGGTGATCTCGCGCCGCTGGCGCATCTCGCACTCGCCGTGATCGGCGAAGGTACGCTCACGCGCGGAGACCGAGCCGGCCCCGCCGTCGAGATGCTGCGCTTGGCCGGGCTCACGCCGGCATCACTCGAATCGAAGGAAGGGCTGACCCTCATCAACGGTACGCAGGCGCATACGGCGATCGCAGCGCTCGCGCTCGTGGACGCGCACCGACTCTGGCGCACCGCGCACGTTGCCGGCGCAATGTCGCTCGAAGCGTTGCGCGGCACGCCCGTCGCCTTCGACTCGCGCATCCAGGACGCGCGCGGCCAGCTCGGGCAGGCGGCGTCGGCGGCATATCTGCGCGAGCTCCTCGCCGACAGCGAGATTCGCGAGTCGCACCGCGAGAACGATTCGCGGGTGCAGGACGCGTACGCCCTGCGCTGCATGCCACAGGTGCACGGCCCCGTGCTCGACGCGATCGACTTCGCCGCCGGCGTGATCGGTCGCGAGCTCAATGCGGCGACCGACAATCCGCTCGTCTTCGAGGATGGCTCTCTCTTGAGCGGCGGGAACTTTCACGGCCAGTCGGTGGCAATGGCGCTCGATTTTCTCGCGATCGCGCTCACGAACCTCGCGACGATCTCAGAGCGCCGGATCGACCGGCTGGTGCATCCGGATCTGAACGAGGGTCTGCCGCCCTTTCTCACGCGCGATGCCGGCGTCAACTCCGGATTCATGATGGCGCAGGTGACCGCGGCGTCGATCGCCAGCGAGTGCAAAGTGCTCTCGCATCCGGCCAGCGTCGACACGATCCCAACGGACGGGAACAAGGAAGACATGGTTCCGATGGCGATGACCGCGGCGTGGAAGCTGCGGCGCGTCGTGCGGAACGTGCGCTACGTGCTCGCGATCGAGCTGATGTGCGCGGCGCAAGGACTAGACTATCGCGCGCCGCTCAAACCCGGGCGCGGCGTGCTGCGCGCGCACGCCGCGGTGCGGCGGCTGGTGCCGGCCCTCGAGCGGGACCGCACACTCTCGCCAGACGTGGAGCGGCGAGCCCGGGCGATCGCGGATGACGAGATCTCATCTTCAACCATGGCCGTCTGATGTCTTCGACGATCACGAACACGATGCCGCGCGGCATTCGCGGCGTGCGCACCATTCGCGCGCCGCGCGGCTCGACGCTCTCCTGCAAGGGGTGGCAGCAGGAAGCGGCCCTCAGAATGCTCATGAACAACTTGGACCCCGAGGTGGCGGAACGTCCAGGCGACCTCGTCGTCTACGGAGGAACGGGCCGCGCGGCGCGAAGTTGGGAGGCGTTCGACGCGATCGTCACCGCGCTCCGCCGACTGGAGAACGACGAGACGCTGCTCGTCCAGAGCGGCAAGCCGGTTGGAGTGTTCCGCACGCACGCGTGGGCCCCGCGAGTGCTCATCGCCAACAGCAATCTCGTGGGGCGTTGGGCAACGTGGGATTATTTCCGCGAGCTCGAGCGCCTTGGACTCATCATGTACGGTCAGATGACGGCCGGCTCGTGGATCTACATCGGTTCACAGGGAATCCTTCAAGGTACGTACGAGACGTTCGGCGCTGTCGCCCGCACGCACTTCGGCGGATCGCTCGCCGGCCGCTTCGTGCTCACCGCGGGCCTCGGCGGCATGGGTGGCGCCCAGCCGCTCGCCGCGACGATGAACGGTGCGGCGATACTGGGGATCGACGTCGACGAGGCGCGCATCGACAAGCGGCTCGAGACGAAGTACTGCGATCGCAAGACCCGGAGCCTCGACGAAGCGCTCGCCTGGATTCGCGAGGCGGTGAGCACGCGGCGCGCGCTCTCCGTGGGTCTCGTCGGCAACGCCGCGGAGATCATTCCCGAGCTCGTATCGCGCGGCGTCACGCCGGACGTGCTCACGGACCAGACGAGCGCGCACGACACGCTCAACGGTTATGTTCCCGCCGGGCTCACCTTGACTCAAGCCGCCGAGCTGCGCCGCGCCGACCCGGCAACGTATGTGCAGCGCGCCAATGCGTCGATCGTTCGACATGTCGAGGCGATGCTGTCGCTCCAGCAGCGCGGCGCGATCACTTTCGATTACGGCAACAACATCCGAACCGTCGCCCTCGACAACGGCGTGCGGAACGCGTTCGACATTCCAGGGTTCGTCCCGGAATACGTCCGCCCACTGTTCTGCGAGGGGAAGGGTCCGTTCCGCTGGGTCGCGCTTTCCGGTGATCCGCGCGATCTCGCGCGCACCGACGAGCTGGTGCTCGAGCTATTTCCAGGCGACGAGCATCTCCACCGGTGGATCGCGCTGGCGCGAGAGCGTGTGCAATTTCAAGGGCTTCCGGCCCGCATCTGTTGGCTAGGCCAGGGCGAGCGCGCACGATTCGGCGTCGCGCTCAACGACCTCGTGGCGAGCGGCGACATCTCGGCGCCGATCGTGATCGGCCGCGACCATCTCGACACCGGCAGCGTGGCGTCGCCGTTCCGCGAGACCGAGGCGATGAAAGACGGGAGCGATGCGATCGCCGATTGGCCGATCCTCAACGCGCTGCTCAACACGGCGAGCGGCGCCTCGTGGGTGTCGTTCCATCACGGCGGCGGCGTCGGGATCGGCAACTCGCTTCACGCCGGGCAGGTGATCGTCGCCGACGGAACGCCTGAGATGCGCGTCCGCCTCGAACGTGTGTTGACGAACGACCCAGGCATCGGCGTGGCGCGCCACGCCGATGCAGGCTATGAGAGCGCGATCCGTACCGCCGAGGCGCAGGGCATCGATCTGCCAATGATGGGACGGAGCTGAGCGCCGGACCGCCGGATGCTCTCCGCCCGCTTCAAACCTTGGCACGTCGCGCTCTTTCTCGGCAAGTACGCGTGGCTCACTGCGCGGCGCCGTCCCGTCCTCGTCCATTTCGAGGTGACGATGCGCTGCAATGCGCGGTGCGGCTTCTGCGACTACTGGAAGACCGACCCAACGGCTCGCGCCACGGAGCTGATGGCTTACGGCGATGCCGCCCGCTATTTCAATCCGATGCTCGTCACGTTTACGGGAGGCGAGCCGACACTGCGCCGCGACTTGGAAGATCTCGTCGCGCAGGTCGACCGCGCGATCTCGCTCAAGTACATCACGCTGATCACCCACGGCGCCATGCTCACCGCCGAGCGCGCACGTTCGCTCTGGGATGCGGGCGTGAACCAGTTCAACATCTCGCTCGACTACCTCGATGAACGCCACGATCGCGCCCGCGGTATCCCCGGTCTCGCGGCGAAGATTCTCGGCGTCGTACCGGCGATGCGCGAACGCGGCATCGACGGCATCCGTTTCAACACGGTCATCAAGAACGACAATCTCGATGAGATCATGCCGATCGTCCGCGTCGCCGAACTGCTTGGCGTCGGCGTGAACTTCAGCGTCTACACCGATGCCAAGAACGGTAATCGACAATATCTGATCGACGGGGCCGATCTGACCCGCGCCGAGACCGTGGTCCGCGAGCTGCTCGCCTACAAACGACGGCGGCGCGGCGTGATCACCAACTCTGATTATTACCTCGCGCAGATTCCGCGGTACCTTCGAGGTGAGATGCAGGAACCCTGTCGCTCCGGTTTGCGCACGATCCACATCGACCCCACGGGCCGCGTGAAGCGCTGCCCCGATTTCCCGACCGATTTTCACTGGCGAGACTTTCAGCGGTACGAGCCCGTGAGCTGCAATGCCTGCTACTATGCGTGCCGCGGCGAAGCCCAGGCCCCGCTGCGCCTGTCGCGGGTTCGGGACGTGATGGCGTGAGCGCGCTGCTGTTCGTGAACGCCGAGCAGGTCGTCACCTGTGCCGGCGCCGGCCGGGGCCGGCGCGGCGTCGAGATGGCCGACGCCGGCGTTCGCAGCGGAGTCGGCGTCGCAGTCACGAGTGGCGCCATCGCCGCGGTCGATTCGGTCGCCGAGCTGCGTGGGCGATTCCCCGATGCGCGCGAGATCGATTGCGGTCGCGGCGTGCTGACCCCCGGATTGGTAGACTCGCATACACACGGTGTGTTCGGCCGGCCGCGGGCGGACGAGCAGGAGATGCGTGCCGCAGGGCTCGACTACATGGAGATCGCGAGGCGTGGCGGCGGCATTCACGCATCGGTGCGCGATCTGCGCGCTACCGACGAGGAGCGGCTTTTTGCGCTCACCCTCGTCCGGCTACGGCGACTCGCGTCCTACGGCACGACGACGGTCGAGGTCAAGTCGGGCTACGGGCTCACGCTCGACGACGAGCTCAAGGCGTTGCGCGTGATCGCGCGCGCGGCCCGGGAGCTGCCGCTTCGACTCGTACCGACCTTCCTCGGCGCGCACGAGATTCCGCTCGAGCATCGCGAATCTGCCGCAAGCCGGCGGGCCTACGTCGAGCTGATCGTGAACGAGATGATCCCGGCCGTCGCGGCGGCCCGATTGGCCACGTTCGCCGACGTGTTCTGTGAGACCGGTGTCTACACCGTGGAGGAGAGCCGCACGATTCTCGATGCGGCGCGTGGCTCGGGGCTCGGCCTCAAGCTGCACGCCGACGAGCTCACGTCCTCTGGCGGCGCCGAGCTGGCGGCGTCGATTCGGGCTACGTCCGCCGACCATCTCGCTGCCGTTTCGGACGCTGGCATTGCCGCGCTCGCGGCCGGCTCGACCGTGGCCACGTTGCTGCCGGGCACGATGCTCTTCCTCGGAAAACCAAAACAGGCCCCCGCTCGTCGTTTCATCGAGGCCGGCGTGCCGGTTGCGCTTGCCACGGACTTCAACCCGGGTACCTCTCCGACACAGAACCTGGCGCTGATCCTTACACTGGGCGTGAGCCAGTTGCGGTTGAGTGTCTCCGAAGCAGTCGTGGCCGCGACGGTCAACGGCGCCGCGGCACTCGGGCTCGCCGGGGAGATCGGTCAGATCGCGCCGGGGTATTCTGCCGACCTGGCTTTGTTCGACATTCGCGACGTTCGGGAGTTGCCGTACTGGTACGGTGACAATCGCTGCGTGGCGACGTTCGTGCGGGGCAAACCTTGTTATACGAGCAACTTAGGCGTAAGTTAACGCTCTCACTTTCCCTGGTTTGGAGGCCCGATGCCGGGCGTCCGGATCGGTCAGGCG
>JANWLS010000201.1 GCA_025450765.1 Vicinamibacterales bacterium
CGTTCTGGTTCCAGGATCTCTCGAACAACCGGTCGCAGACCGTCCCGTACCTGAGCCTCCGGTTCGACCGGCCGTTCAACGTGTGGGCCGACCACCGGCTCACGGCGATGCTCGACCTCTTCAACGTCCTGAACGCGAACCCGATCGTCAACTTCAACCTGACGAACGGCTCGAACTACAACAAGGTCAACGGCGTGCTCTCGCCGCGCACGCTGCAGCTCGGGATCCGCTTCGAGTTCTAACGAACGCAGGTCCCGCGGGTAAGGAACAGGGGATCGGCCACCGGGCCGATCCCCCTTTTTTATTGGACGACAGACGTCAGGGGAGGCGGACGAAGCGACGGGCGTGGAAGGTGTGACGCCCGGCCAGCACGATGCCAATGGCCTCCGGATAAATCCGGTGCTCCTCGACGAGAATGCGTGCCGAGAGCCGCTCGATGGTGTCATCGTCGTGAACCGGCACGGCCGCCTGCAGCACGATCGGGCCCGCATCGAGCTCCGGCGTGACGAAGTGCACCGTCGCGCCAGTGATCTTCACGCCATGCTCGAGCGCCTGTTGCTGGGCGTCGAGGCCTGGAAACGACGGCAGCAGCGATGGATGGATGTTCAGGATGCGATGCGGAAAGGCGCTGAGGAGCGGGTCGCCGAGCAGGCGCATGAAGCCAGCCAGGCAAATCAGATCGAGAGTTCGCGCCTGGAGCGTGTCCGCGAGCGCCCGATCGTAGGTGTGGCGATCGCGGAATTGCCGATGGTCCAGGCACATCGTCTCGAGCCCCGCGTCACGGGCCCACGCGAGCCCGGCCGCTTCCGGCCGGTTGCCGATGACGATGGCGATCCGAGCGTGCAGCCGGCCATCGGCGATCGCCTGGTGGATCGCCTGCAGGTTGCTGCCGCGCCCAGAGATGAGCACGCCGAGTCGGGGGGCCTGATCGCTCACGCGTCGAGGTACCGCACGTCGCGATCGCCGGGCTCGATCGTGCCGAGGTGCCACGCCTGCTCGCCGGCTTCGCGGAGCATGCTGATGAGGCCCGCTTCGTCGTCCGCTCCGCAGGCCACGATCAGGCCGACTCCCATGTTGAACGCCCGGAACATCTCGTCGGCCGGCACGCCTCCGGTGCGCTGCAGCCAGTCGAACAGCGCGGGAACCCGCCACGTGCGCCGATCGACGAGGGCACGCGTGCCGGTCGGAAGGATACGCGGAAGGTTTTCCGTCATCCCACCGCCGGTGATGTGCGCCAGGCCCTTGATCCGCCCGGTGCCCAGGAGCGGCCGGATGGCCGACAGATACGAGCGGTGCGGCAAGAGCAGCGCGTCGCCCACGCTGCGGCCGATCGCCGGGACGATACTGTCGACCGACAGACCGGCGACGTCGAAACAGATCCGGCGCGCGAGCGAGTAGCCGTTGGTGTGAAGGCCGGCGGACGGAAGCGCGAGCAGCACGTCGCCGGGGACGATCGTCGATCCGTCGAGGATCCGCGTCCGATCGACCAGGCCGACGATGAAGCCGGCGAGATCGTATTCGCCCTCCGCATAGAAGCCGGGCATTTCAGCCGTCTCGCCACCGAGCAGCGCACACCCGTTCTCGCGACAGGCGCGCGCCATGCCGGCGACCACCGCCGCGGCCACGTCGGGCGACAGCCGGCCCGTCGCCAGGTAGTCGAGGAAGAAGAGCGGCTGGGCGCCCTGCACCAGGATGTCGTTGACGCAGTGATTCACGAGGTCGGCGCCGACGGTGTCGTGGCGCCCCGTGAGGAAGGCGATCTTCAGCTTCGTCCCGACGCCGTCCGCGCTCGCCACCAGCACCGGCTCGCGACATCCGGCCAGATCGGGCCGGAACAATCCGCCGAACGATCCGATCTCCGAGAGGACGCCCGGCGTGAAGGTGCCCCGCGCCAGCTCGCGGATGCGCCGGACGGCTTCGTTGCCCGCGTCGATGTCGACGCCCGACTGCTTGTAGTCAGTGGCCACTGCGACTCCGCGCCGAATCGCTCACCTGGCGACGGGGGGCGTTTTCTCCAGCTTCAGGGCGAGCTGCAGGTACGCTTCCTTGTTGCGCGGGAATTCGACCGGATACTCACCGGTGTAACACGATGTGCAGTAGGAGCTCTGGCGCGGCCCGACGGCGGCCAGCAGGCCGTCCATGCTCAGGTAGGCCAGGCTGTCCGCCTCGAGATATTTCTGGATTTCCGGGATGGTGTGCGTCGCGGCGATGAGCTCCGACCGCTGTGGCGTGTCGACGCCGTAGAAGCAGGGCGAAACCGTCGGCGGACAGCTGATCCGCACGTGCACCTCGCGCGCCCCGGCCGCCTTCATCATCTTCACGATCTTCCGGCTCGTGGTCCCGCGCACGATCGAATCGTCGATGAGCACGACACGCTGATTCTCGAGCAGGCTTCGCACCGGATTCAGCTTCACCCGCACGCCGAAGTGACGGATCGCCTGTTGCGGCTCGATGAAGGTCCGGCCGACGTAGTGATTGCGGATGAGGCCCATGCGCATCGGCAGGCCGGATTCGGCGGCATAGCCGGTGGCCGCGCACACGCCGGAATCGGGCACGGGAACGACCAGGTCCGCATCGGCTGGGGCTTCGCGGGCGAGCCGGCGGCCGAGGTCGGTGCGGACTTCGTTCACGCTCAAGCCGAAGACATAGCTGTCCGGGCGCGCGAAGTAGACGTGCTCGAAGATGCAATGCGCGAGCGGCGCCGGCGGAAACGGCTTGAGCGAGCGGACGCCTTCGGCGCTCACGACGAGCAGCTCGCCCGGCTCGATATCGCGCACGTAGGTCGCCCCGATCAGGTCCATCGCGCACGTTTCGGAGCAGACCACGACGGCGTCACCGAGCCGGCCCAGCGCCAGCGGGCGGAAGCCGTGCACGTCGCGCGTGGCGATCAACTTGTCTTTCGTGAGAATGACGAGCGAGAACGCGCCGCGCACACGCGCGAGCGATTCGATGACGGCGTCCTCCACCGACTCGGCGCGCGATCGGGCGTAGAGGTGCGCGATCACTTCCGTGTCGCTGGTGGTCTGGAAAATCGATCCCTCGCGGACGAGATCGTCGCGGAGCTCGGTCGCGTTCACGAGGTTGCCGTTGTGGCAGACGGCGAACTGCCCGTGTGCGCAGTCGATGAGGATTGGCTGCGCGTTGGCGACCTGGCTGGCGCCGCTCGTCGAGTAGCGGACGTGGCCGATCGCGGAGGTCCCGGGCAGGCGGGACAACGTGTCGGGATCGAACACATCGGCGACATGGCCCATCCCGCGCCAGGCGCGGACCTCCAGGCCGTCCGAGGCCGCGATGCCGGCGCTCTCCTGGCCTCGATGCTGCTGGGCGTAGATGCCGAGATAGGCGAGGTTCGAGGCTTCGAGGTGGCCGAAGATCCCGAACAAGCCGCACTCTTCGTGTAATTTGTCCCACATAGTTACATGGGGCTCCGCCCCAGACCGTGCTTATGCCGCGCGGGTCGTGAAGTAGCGCTCGATCGCCGTCCGCCAGACGTGTTCGGCCTCGGCCCGCGACAGATCGACGACCGTCTCTCCGCCGACGGCCATCCGCAGGCGGTCGCCGCCCGTCCGGCCGATCACGCGGGCGGGAACGCCGGCCGCCGCCGCGCGCTCGAGCACGATCGCCATCTGATCCGGCCGCGTGGACACCACGACGCGCGAGGCCGATTCGCCAAACAACGTGGCGTCGATCCGGAGCGGGTCCGGCATCGCGTCGCTCACGGCCGGCACCGCAATTTCGGCACCAAGGCCCGCGGGCGTAAAGGCGCTCTCAGCCACGGTCACGGCCAATCCGCCATCGCTGCAATCGTGGGCCGACTGCAGATGCCCTTCGTGCGCCAGCGCCACGACCAGCTGCTCCATCTCCCGCTCACGGGCGAGATCCAGCGCCGGCGGACGGCCGCGCACCAGGCCGTGAATCGTGTTCAGGTACTCGCTGCCACCCAGCTCGCCGTGCGAATCCCCGAGCAGGATGATGGCGTCGCCCTCCGCTCGAAACGCACGCCCGAGGGCCCGCGCCGCCTGGTCGATCACGCCCACGACCCCAAGCACCGGCGTCGGATAAATTGGCTGGCCGTCTGTCTCATTGTAGAGGCTGACGTTGCCGCCGGTGATCGGAATCTCCAGCGCCCGGCAGGCCTCCCCGATGCCGGCCACGGCCTCGGCGAACTGCCACATGATGGCGGGCCGCTCGGGATTGCCGAAATTGAGGCAATTCGTCGCGCCGAGCGGTCGCCCGCCCGCGCAGGCCACGTTGCGCGCCGCTTCCGCCACCGCCAGCATCGCGCCAAGCCGGGGATCGAGATACCCGTACCGCCCCTGTCCGTCGAGGGCGATCGCCAGCGCCCGTGGGGTCCCTTTGATTCGAAGCACCGCCGTCCCCATGCCGGGGAGGACGAGGGTGTTGGCCCCGACCAGGTGATCGTATTGCCGGTACGCCCAGTGCTTGTCCGAGATGCCGGGCGAGGCCAGCAGCGCGAGCAGCGTATCGCCCGCGGACCGCGACGGTGTGATGGCCGCCAGATCCAGGTGCTGCACGCCATCGATCCAGTCCGGGCGGGCCGTCGGCCGCCGGTACACCGGGGCCTCGTCCGTCAACGCGCGCGTCGGAATTTCGGCGACGACCTGCCCGTCCTTGCGGACCCTCAGGATGCCGTCGCTCGTCACCTCGCCGATCCGGGCCGCGTGCAGGTCCCATTTCTCGAAGATGCGCTCGACGTCGGCCTCGCGGCCGCGGCGCGCCACGAGGAGCATCCGCTCCTGCGACTCGGAGAGGAGGATCTCGTACGGCGTCATCCCTGTCTCGCGCTGCGGGACGCGGCTCACGTCGAAGTCGATGCCGGCTTCGCCGCGCGAGCCCATCTCGGAGGTCGAACAGGTGAGGCCGGCCGCGCCCATGTCCTGGATGCCGATGAGTGCGTCGGTCTTCATGACCTCCAGGCACGCTTCGAGCAGCAGCTTCTCCATGAACGGATCGCCCACCTGCACCGCGGGGCGCTTGTCGGCCGACTTCTCATCGAACTCCGCCGACGCC
>JANWLS010000202.1 GCA_025450765.1 Vicinamibacterales bacterium
CGCACTCGGCGTTTTTTTCGGGTTTTCACCGTTCCTGGGGCTGCACACGCTCCTGGGCCTGGCCTGCGCGTTCATCTTCGGGCTGAACCGCGTGGCGGTGCTCCTGGGCGTTTACACGAACCTGCCCTGGGTCATAGCAGCCTGGTATGCGCTGACGACCGCGATGGGCGCGGCCATCCTGGGCACGCGGATTCCGCCGGGCTTCACCCGGCAAGTGGAGCAGCTCTTTCAGTTGTCGCTGCTCCACCGCGAGTTCTGGCACGACCTCGGGGTGCTGATGCGCCCGCTGGTGTGGCCATATCTCGTGGGCTCGCTGATCGGCGCGGCGGTGCTGGCTTCGATTGCCTATCCGGTCGCGCTGACATTCGTGGTCAATGAACGCCGGATCCATCGGATCCGGCGACAACACGGGGAGCGGGACGCGGGCGACCGGCACGACTAGCCGCTCGCGCCCGGAAGCAACCTATGATGCTGTCACATTCGACCTGGCGAAAGCTGATCGTCACCGTGATCGCGGTCCTCGCGTTCATCTGCCTGTACGACGCGACGATCCCGGACTCCCGGTTTGCGTCGGTCTCGGCCGACGCGATGAGCGCGGCACCGCCCGAACCGGGCGAGCAGCTGCAGTTCAGCGGCACGGCGTACTGCAAGGGCACGACAACGGCCTCCGGCATCACCGTCCGCACGGGCGTCGTCGCGGCCGATCCGACGCTGCTGCCCGTGGGCTCCGTCATCTCCGTCGAATCGCCGCTCGCCAAGTACAGCGGCGTCTACACCGTGCTCGATACCGGCCCCGCCGTGCAAGGGCGCCACATCGACATCTACATGTGGAGCTGTAACGAAGCCCTGGACTTCGGCCGGCGCCCGATCAAGGTGACGGTGCTGCGCCTCGGCTGGAATCCGCGCGACAGCTCCACGGGCGGCGTGCCGAACAGCCAGATCGATCGGCGGGCGAACTGAGCCGCTACTCCGCCGCAGCCGTGGGCTGCGGCGTTTCTTTGTACTGCAGCTGGTACAACCGATAGTACATGCCGCGCGCGGCGAGCAGTTGCTGGTGGGTGCCGGCTTCCCGCAGCTGCCCCTTGTGCAGCACGAGAATCTGGTCCATGTCCTGGATCGTCGAGAGGCGGTGCGCGATGGCGATCGTCGTGCGCCCGGTCATCAGCGTGCGCAGCGCGTCGTGAATGAGCAGCTCGGTCTCCGTGTCGATGCTCGACGTCGCCTCGTCCAGGATGAGGATGCTCGGGTCGAAGGCGAGCGCGCGCGCGAACGAGAGCAGCTGCTTCTGCCCGACTGAGAGCGTCGAGCCGCGCTCGGCCACCGCGCTCTCCAACCCCTCCGGCAGTTGCCCGACGAAGCGATCCGCGTGCACGGCGCCTACCGCGCGCCGCACCGCGTCATCGTCTATTTCCGCATTTCCCAGCCGCACGTTCGCGCCGATCGTCCCCGAGAACAGGTGCACGTCCTGCAGCACGAGCCCGCACAGGCTCCGCAAATCGCCCGGATCGAGCTCGCGGATGTCGACACCGTCCACCAGGATGCGCCCCTTGCTCACGTCGTAGAACCGCAGCAGCAGGTTGATGATGGTGCTCTTGCCCGCCCCCGTGGCGCCGACAATCCCCACGCGCTGCCCCGGCGCCACCTCGAAGGAGACGTCCCTCAGCACGTAATCCTGGTCGTTGTACGCGAACGAGACGTGATCGAACACCACGTGGCCGCGCGCATCGGCCGGGCGTGCGACCGGCGCCGCCGGCGGTTGAATCACGACCGGCGTGTCGAGCAGCTGAAAAATCCGCTCGGAGGAGGCCATCGCCGACTGCAGGATGTTGAACTTGTCCGAGATGTCGCTGATCGGCCGGAAGAACCGGCCTGAATACTGGAGAAAGGCGACGAGCGCGCCGATCGACAGGCCACCGGCCAGCACGCGCATCCCGCCGTACCAGATGATCAACGACGCGGCCAGCGCGCCGACGAGCTGAACGGCCGGGTAGAAGACGGCGTAGAAGAAGATCGACGCGATGTTCGCGTCGCGGTGCTCCCGGTCGATCGCATCGAACCGATCGAAGTTCATCGCCTCGCGCCGGAAGAGCTGCACGGTGGACATCCCGGTGATGTTCTCCTGCAGGAAGGCGTTGATGCGGGCGATGAGGCCGCGCACGGTGCGATACGACCCCCGCACGTTGCGCCGGAACCACTGCGTGACCAGGACGACGAGCGGCAGCACCGAGAAGGCGACGAGCGCAAGCCGCCAGTTCATGCCGAGCATCACGATCATGATGCCCGCCAGCGTGAACACGTCGCCGAAGATGGCGACGACGCCGCCCGTGAAGAGATCGTTGAGCACGTCGACATCCGTCGTGACGCGCGTCATCAGCCGTCCCACCGGGTTGCGGTCGTAGTAGCGGAGGTCGAGCCGCTGGAGGTGCGTGAAAATCTCCATCCGCAGATCGAAGATGATCCGCTGCCCCGTCAGCTGCATCGTGCAGGTGTTCGTGTAGTCGAGCAGGAACGAGGCGATGAGGATCGCCAGGTAGACCAGCGCAATCCAGAGCAGGCCCGACACGTCGCCCTTCGCGATGTACCGGTCGATGGCCACCTTCGTCAGGTAGGGTTGGGCGAGCTGGCCGGCCGCGCTGCCGATGATCGCGATGACGGCGATCACGACCTGCAGCCAGTACGGGCGGAGGTACGCCACCAGCCGGCGCATCAGCCGCGCGTCATATGCCTTTCCGAGGACCTCTTCTTCGTGCGCCAAGGAGTTCTCTCAGCTGGCCGCGAGCTCTTCTTCGAGCAACTGCTTCCGGTGCAGGTCGGCGTACTGGCCGTTCATCCGCACGAGCTCGTCGTGCGTCCCCTGCTCGATGATGCGGCCGTCGGCGAGGACGAAAATCCGATCGGCGTCCCGCACGGTGGAAATCCGGTGCGCGACGATGATCGAGGTCCGCTGCTTCATGACGTCGCGCAGCCGTGAGAGGATCTCTTCTTCCGTGTACGTGTCCACGGCCGACAGCGCATCGTCCAGGATGAGCACCTTCGGATCGATCATGATCGCGCGCGCGAGCGCGGTGCGCTGCTTCTGTCCGCCCGACAGCGTCAACCCGCGCTCCCCCACCATCGTCTCGTAGCCGCGCGGGAATTCCGCGACGTCCTTGTCGAGCCGCGCGATGGCGGCCGCGTGCCGCACCGCCTCGTCCCGATCGGGCCGCGGCCCGGCGACGTCGGCGCCAAATGCGATGTTGGACGCCAACGTGTCGGAGAAGAGGAAGGGCTCCTGCGGCACGAGGCCGATGGCGCCGCGCAGCACCGCGAGCGGGAGCTCGCGAACGTCCACGCCGTCGAGGAACACCGTCCCGGGCGGCGGATCGTAGAGTCGGCTCAGGAGGCTCAGCAGCGTCGATTTCCCCGATCCGGTGAGGCCGACGAATGCCGCCGTGCTGCCGGCCGGGATGTGCGCGGACACGTCCTGGAGCACGGGCCGCTGGCCAAAGCTGAACGTCAGATGCCGGAACTCGATCGCGCCGCGCACGTCGCCGCTCGCGTGCGGGGCGAGTGCCGGATGCTCCGGGTCCGCGATCGATGGCACGGCATCGAACACCTCCAGCATCCGCTTCCACGATGCCGCGCCGCGCTGCAGCATGTTCGTCACCCAGCCGAAGGCGATCATCGGCCAGCTGAGCATCACCAGGTACGAGTTGAACTCGACGAACTGGCCGAGGGTCATCTGCTGCCTGATGACCGCCGCGCTCCCCAGCCAGAGCACCAGCAGCGCCCCGAGTCCGAGGAAGAACGTCATGCTCGGGAAGAAGAATCCCTGCAGCAGGATCAATCCGCGGTTGCGATCGAAGTACTCCTGGTTGGAGGCCCGGAAGCGCTCGATCTCGTGGCCCTCCTGGCGATAGGCGCGGATCACGCGCACGCCCGCGAGCGATTCCTGGACCATCGCGCTCAACTCCGAGAGCTGGGCCTGGATCCGTTCGAAGCGGCGATGGATCGCGCTGCCGAAGAACTTCACCGAGACCGAGGCGAGCGGCAGCGGGATGAGCGCGATCAACGTGAGCCGGGCGTCGATCGACAGCATCAGCGAGAGCGCGACGACGAGCGTGAGGATCGTGCTCGACAGGTACATCACCGACGGGCCGATCATCATCCGGACGGCGTTCAAGTCGGCCGTCGCCCGCGACATCAGGTCGCCGGTGCGATTCGCCTGGAAATACGGGAGCGGCAGCTTCTGGAGCTGCGCGTAGAAGTCGTTCCGGATGTCGTATTCGATGTCGCGCGACGCGCCGATGAGGATGCTCCGCTGGAGGAACAGGAACACGCCGCCGAACAGGGCAATCCCGAGGAGCACCAGGCCGTAGAACAGCAGCTTCGTTCGGGTGACCCCCCGCGTGAGATCGTCAATCGCGCGGCCGAGGACGTAGGGCGCGGTCAGTTGCGCGGCCGTCGTGACGAGCACGCAGGCAAGCCCCAGGCCGAACGAACGACGGTAGCGCGCGATGTAGGGAAGGAGTCGTCGGGTCGGCCCCATCACGCCAGTATAGATGATGCGATCGGTGAAATGCGTGTCAGGGAAGACAATTTTTTACAACTTGATTAACTCCTGAGGCAGTTGAACTTGCGCGCGCCGCTGATAGAATCGCCCGCATGCCAGCACTCTATATCATCCTGCCGATCCTGTGCATTCTCGTGGTCGGCTACCGGTACTACAGCGCGTTCATCGCGGCCAAGGTCATGGCCCTCGACGATTCGCGCACGACGCCGGCCCACAAGCATTACGACGGCCAGAATTACTACCCGACCTCGCGCTGGGTGCTCTTCGGCCATCACTTCGCCGCGATCACAGGGTCCGGACCGCTCATCGGCCCGGTGCTGGCAGCCCAGTTCGGCTACGCGCCGGGGTTCCTGTGGCTGGTCGCGGGCGTCGTGCTCGCCGGTGCGGTCCACGACTTCGTCATCCTCTGGGCGTCGGTCCGCCGCGGCGGCAAGTCGCTCGCCGAGATTGCGCGGCGTGAGATCAGCCCGTTCTCCGGCGTGATGGCCGCCATCGCCATCATGTTCCTCGTGGTGATCGCGCTCGCCGGTCTTGGCCTGGTGGTCGTCAACGCCCTCTACAACAGCCCCTGGGGGACCTTCACGATCGCGGCGACGATTCCCCTGTCGATCTTCATGGGCTACTACATGTTCCAGTGGCGCAAGGGGAAGACGGTGGAGGCCACGATCATCGGCGTGTTCGGCATCACGCTGGCGGTCATCCTCGGCAAGCCGCTCGCCGATTCGGCCTACGCCTCCTGGTTCACCTACGGCAGCGAAGCGCTCATCGTCTTCCTGGCGCTCTACACCTTCATGGCCTCGGTGCTGCCGGTGTGGATGCTGCTCAACCCGCGCGGCTACCTCTGCTCGTTCATGAAGATCGGGATCATCCTCGCGCTGGCCGGCGGCGTGATGCTGGTCAACCCGCATCTGCTCATGCCGGCCTTCACCAAGTACGACGCCGGCGGCGGGCCGATCATTCCCGGGCCGCTCTATCCGTTCGTCTTCATCACCATCGCGTGTGGTGCCATTTCCGGCTTTCACGCGCTCATCAGCTCCGGCACCACGCCGAAGATGGTGGAGAAGGAAAGCGACATCCGCCCGGTGGGCTACCTCGCGATGATTTGCGAAGGGCTGGTCGGCGTCATGGCGCTCACGGCGGCCTGCGTGCTGCACCCGGCCGACTATTACGCCATCAACACCTCGCACGCCGTCTTCGCCACCCTCGGCATGACGCCCGTGAACCTCGCGATGCTCTCGAAGGAAGTGCACGAAGTGGTCGCGGCCCGCCCCGGCGGCGCCGTCTCGCTCGCCGTCGGCATGGCGCAGGTCTTCTCAGGGCTGCCGGGCATGCGCGGCCTGATGGACTACTGGTATCACTTCGCGATCATGTTCGAGGCGCTCTTCGTGCTGACGACGCTCGATGCCGGCACGCGCGTGGGCCGCTTCCTGCTGCAGGAGTTCGGCGGCCGTATCTACGCGCCGATCGGCAAGACCACCTCGATCACCTGGTCGGTCATCACCACGACCCTCATCGTCGTCGGCTGGGGCTATTTCATCTGGACGGGCAGCATCAGCACGATCTGGCCGATGTTCGGGATCGCCAACCAGCTCCTGGCGACCGTGGCGCTGGCGATCGGCACGAGTTGCATCATCAACCTGCGACGCGCCAAGTACGCGTGGGTCACGGCGGCGCCCATGCTGTTCGTCGGCGTCACGACGCTCTCGGCAGGTTGGCTCAGTATCCGCGACAACTTCGGCCCGATGGCCGTCGGCGCGGATCCGTCGCTGCACGTCCAGGGCTGGGTGGATCTGCTCTGCACCGGCATCATGATGATCTGCGTGACCTTGGTGCTCGCCGACGCCTGCCGCCAGTGGATCCGCGTCCTCAGTGGGCGGGCCGCCCCGCCGGTGGTGGTCGCAGAGGCGTAAGCCGGAGCCCCACAGGCCGGAAGCAGAAACTTCCGGCCTGTGTGCTTTTTTCGCGGTATCATCGAGGGAACGCGGACGATTTTGTCGGGTGAGTCGGCGAATCCGTCACGACCGCCATGCAGACCCTGATCAGCGTTCTCGCCGGAATCCGCCAGTTCTTCAGGCTTCTCTACGAGTTGCCGCCTCCCTGTTGAGCGATGGACGTGCGGTCCCTGGAGCGGGACCGGAACTTGCTCACCTCCGACAAAGACTAGGCGGCCGCCGCGGCCGCACGCGGGTGCCCGAAACGCCTGTGCTATTCTCCGACACGCCCATGCTGATGAAGCGCGCTCTTCGAGACTCACTCTGTGTCCTCGCGGTGCTGGCCTGCCTGCCCGCTGTTCCCGCTTTCGCCCAGTACACCCGCAGCGAACCGGCGACGGGCGAGCGCTATCACGTCGAAGGACAGATCGGGCTCTGGGATCCCACGCCGCAGATCGCGATCTCGAGCGAGTCGCTCGGCATCCTCGGATCCAACATCGATTTCGTGAGCGATCTCGGGATCCAGAAGACGCGCTTCCCGGACCTGCGCCTGGTGCTCAGGCCGGCCAGGAAGCACAAGTTCCGGTTCTCGTACATCCCGATCAAGTACACCGCGCAGGCGACGCTGACGCGCGATGTGGTCTTCAACGGCATCCTCTACCGCGTCGGCATTCCCGTCACCTCGACGCTCGACTGGAAGGCGTACCGCTTCGGGTATGAATACGATTTCATCTCCCGCAATCGTGGATTCGCGGGGGTGATCGCCGAAGCGAAATATACCGACATCCAGGCGACCATCTCGAGCGCGGTCGACACCGAGTTCACGCACGCGAGGGGGCCGATTCCGGCGCTCGGCGGAATCGTGCGCGTCTACGTGGTGCCGAACATCTCGATTACGGGTGAGGCGACCGGCTTCAAGCTGCCGGCGAGCGTGAGCCAGGGCTACTCGGGGAAGTACGTCGACATCGACATCTACGGGACGCTCAACTTCACGAACAACATCGGCGCGACGGTGGGCTGGCGATCGCTCGACCTGCAGTACCTGGCCAAGACCGACAGCGGC
>JANWLS010000203.1 GCA_025450765.1 Vicinamibacterales bacterium
CGATGCCCTTGTAGGCCGGGAGGCTATCCGTGTAGATGTTCGTGGCGTCGTCCGACACCTGCGCGTGAATGAAGCCGTGCAGCGAAGCCTTCTTGTTGTCGAATCCGGCGGACATCCGAAGCCGCCCGTTGCGCTCCACGGCCCCGAGCACGATCTGTTTGAACTGACGGTAGTTGCCGCGTCCGATGCCGTGCGTGCGGCGCTTGGACCCCAGGTAGGTTTCGTCCACTTCGACCGTGCCGGTGAGCGGCTCGGGGTTCACGTCGATCATCGCCTCACGGATGCGGTGGCACAGGTACCACGCCGTTTTCTGCGCCACGCCGAGCGTGCGGCGCATCTGGTTGGCGCTGATGCCCTTCTTCGACTCACACATCAGAAACACGGCCACGAACCACTTCGGGAGCGGCAGGTGCGAATCATTGAAAATCGTCCCCGTCGTCACCGAGAAGCGGTAGCGGCACTGGTTGCAGTCGTACTGCTTGCGGGTCGTAATGCGCGAGATGCTTTCCGAGCCACAGCGCAGGCAGCTCACACCGTCGGGCCAGCGCAGCTCTTCGAGTGCCTGACGACACTCGGCGTCGGTGTCAAAGTCGACGTTCAGGGAGGACAGCGAGTTCTTGGCTTTGATGGACATGGCGATGCCTAAGAAACGAAAGCCCGCGCACAAGCTGACCGGGGACGAGCTGGCCGAACGGGTGTTCGGGAAGCACGGTCACAAACAGTTGAAAAAGCTCGCGTTAGCGCTGGACGAGAAGCCGAAGCGGAAGACGCCGACGAAGAAACCCAAGCCATGACGAGAGTATGGCAGGAATTAGACAGTGCGTCAAGTAGACTATTTCGAGATAATTAAGTTCGTAGTTTTAACAAGTTTATTTTTATGATTTAATGCTATTGTGAATGAAGATTGGTCCACGTTACTGAAACTGACCGGCAGGGGGCCGCTTGTCGTCGAACGGGTTCGGCTGGCGGCGAGCGGTATCGCCATCGAAGGTGCCTTTGAGCTGCCGGCCCTGGCCCGGCTGTCCCCCGACGACCAGGTGTTCGTGGCCGCCTTTGTTCGCGCACACGGATCCATCAAAGAGATGGAGACGCTGTTCGGCGTCAGCTACCCCACCATCAAAGCCAGGCTCAACCGGTTGGCTGGCGAGCTCGACGTCGTCACGGTCGACCCCGTGCCCGCCCTGAAGAGTGACGTGCTCGACCGGCTCGAGCGCGGTGAGATCACCGTCGACGAGGCCGTTGACGAACTGAAGAAAGGTGAGGGCCGTCATGAGTAATGAGGCGCAACGCCGGATCCTTGAAATGGTGTCGCAGGGCAAGATCTCGGTCGGCGAGGCCGAGCGGCTGTTGCAAGCCCTTGGCGAGGACGCGAGCCGTGCGGCGGCTTCGCCATCCGGGGAGGGTGAGCCGGGCAAGAACGACCCGCTCAAGTTTCTCCACGTCCACGTGCGGCAGAACAAGGGGCCGGGCGAGGGCTGCGACGGGTCGTGGGCGCACGGCTGGCAAGGGAAGTGGTGGGCGCGTCAGCAGGTGTATGCGGCCGCCGCCGCCCGGGCGGGCCGCCGCGCCGGCGAGCCCGAACGCCAGGTGCACGCGACACGCGACGTCGACGTGCGGATTCCCATGAGTCTGCTGCGTTCCGGGCTGAAGCTCGCCGCCTTTCTCCCGGGGCGAACCGCCGAGATCGTCTCGGCCCGCCTGCGCGAACAGGGGATCGACGTCGATCTCTCCCGCCTCGATGCTGCGCAGATTGAAGGCCTGTTCCGGAGCCTGGGCGAGCTCACCGTCGATCTCGATCACGGCCGCGGCCAGGTCCGGATCACCTGCGAATGAGGCCAGCTGATGCTATGGTAAGAGTTTGCATATGAGCCCTCCTGCGTCACCCTCAGGCCCGCGTCCGGACTTGTCGTCGCTGCGGATTGCGGATCATCAGCGCCAGAAGCGGCCGGTGGGCCGCTGGGTCTTCCGCAGTCTCCTCGTGGCCGTCGTGCTCGTGGCCGCGCTGGCATTGGTGTCGCGCTTCCGCGGCAGCGGCGTGCAGGTGACGGTCGCCGCGGCGCAGGCGCCCGGCAGCGGGGCGGCGGATGCGCCCACGCTGCTCAACGCCAGCGGCTACGTGACGCCGCGACGCCGCGCGACGGTGGCCGCGAAGATCACGGGCAAGGTCACGCAGATCTATATCGATGAAGGCATGAAGGTGCAGCAGGGGCAGGTGCTCGCCCAGCTGGACGACTCGGATTACCAGGTGGCGCTGGCCTCTGCGAAGGCGGATGCTGCCGCCACGGGGGCCGCGCGGATCGATCTGAACGTCCAGCTCGCCCAGGCGCAGCGCGAGCTCACCCGGAACCAGCAACTGGCCGAATCCGGCATCCAGACGGCCGAGGCGCTGGACACGGCGCGCACGGCGGTGAAGAGCCTGCAGGCGAAGATCGATCTCGCCAACGCCGACGTGGTCGCGTCCGAGGCCAAGGTTCGCGTGGCGGAGCAGAGCCTGGAGAACTGCAAGGTGCGCGCCCCATTTTCGGGGCTGGTCGTCTCGAAGGACGCGCAACCTGGCGAGATGGTGTCGCCGATCTCGGCCGGCGGCGGCTTCACCCGCACGGGAATCGCCACCATCGTCGACATGGCCTCGCTCGAAATCGAAGTGGACGTGAACGAGAACTACATCGCGCGGGTCAAGCCGGGCATGCGGGTCGAGGCGACGCTCGATGCGTATCCCGACTGGCACATTCCCGGACGTGTGAGGACGGTCATCCCGACCGCCGATCGCGAAAAGGGGACGGTGAAGGTGCGCGCCACCTTCGACCAGCTCGATCCGCGGATCCTGCCCGACATGGGCGTCAAGCTGGCGTTCCTCGGCGATCAGCCGAGGTTGTCCCCGTCGGCCGCGGCGATCAAGCCGGTGGCGATTATTCCGGCCTCGGCCGTCCGCTCCGCGAATCACGAGACGGTGGTGTTCGTGATGCGCGACGGGGTCCTCGAGCGGCGGGCGATCCGCGTCGGCCCGGCGCGCGGGGATCAGATCGACGTGCTGGCGGGGCTCTCGCCCGGCGACCTGGTGGTCACCGGCGGCCCCGACGATCTGCGCGACGGACAAGCGGCCGAAGCGAAGCCCTCCGACTCCGCACGATAACCTGGCTGCGCTCAGGGCGAGGACATTTCATGATTCGCGTGGATGGTCGCGGCGAGAACAGCCTGATTGCCGTCCGGAATCTCGGCAAGACGTATCGCCGTGGCAACCAGGACATCCCCGTCCTGCAGGGCCTGAACCTCGACGTCGACGCGGGCGACTCGGTCGCCTTCATGGGACCGAGCGGCTCCGGCAAATCGACGCTCCTCAACCTGCTCGGCGGCCTCGACGTGCCGACGACGGGCAGCATCCGCGTGGGCGGTGACGAGATCACCCACATGTCGGCTGGCCGGCTCACCACGTGGCGTGCTCGCCACGTCGGCTTCGTCTTCCAGATGTTCAACCTGCTGCCGGTCCTCACCGCATTCCAGAACGTGGAGCTGCCGCTCCTGCTCACGCGGCTCTCCCGCGCCGAACGGCGCGATCACGTCGAGACGGCGCTGAGCGTCGTGGGCCTCGCCGATCGGATGCACCACTATCCGCGCGAGCTGTCGGGCGGCCAGGAGCAGCGGGTGGCGATCGCCCGCGCGATCGTGACCGATCCCACGTTCCTGCTCTGCGACGAACCGACGGGCGATCTCGATCGCAGCAGCGCCGACGAGGTGCTCGATCTGCTCGCGCAGCTCGTGGCCGAGTACGGCAAGACCGTCCTGCTCGTGACCCACGACCCGCGCGCGGCCGAGCGGGCGCACATGCTGCTGCATCTCGACAAGGGCGTGCTCGTCGAAGCGCAATCGGGGGCGCACGCGTGAAGTATGTCCGCCTCCTCCGCGTCAACCTGTTCAGGAAGAAGATCCGGACGCTGCTCACGATTGGCTCGTTCGCCGTCGCGATGTTCCTGTTCGGACTGCTCATCATCATCAGGCTCGCCTTCAACCAGGGCGTCGCGGTCGCGGGTGCCGATCGGCTGATCGTCACCAACCGGATGTCCCTCATCCAGCCGCTGCCGCTCTCGTACGACAGCCGGCTGAGCGCGATATCCGGCGTCAAGCAGGTCACCCACGTCTCCTGGTTCGGTGGGGTCTATCAGGACGAACACAACTTCTTTCCACAGTTCGTCATCGACGTGGACACGTGGCGCCAGGTGTACGGTGAGTATCAGATTTCTCCCGGCGAGTGGAAGGCGTTCGTCGGCGACAAGCAGGGCGTCATGGTGGGCCGCGCGCTCGCGGATCGCTTTGGCTGGAAGGTCGGCGATCGCATCCCGATCCGCGGCACGATCTATCCAGGGACGTGGGAATTCAACCTGCGCGGGATTTACGACGGGTCGCGCGACACCGCCGATACCTCGCAGTTCTGGATTCACTACGACTACATCAACGAGAGCCAGTCGGCGCGCTTCGCCAGGAACTACGTCGGCTGGTACGTCGTGAAGGTCGCCAGCCCGGACGACTCCATCCATCTGGCGAAGACGATCGACGCGACGTTCGCCAACTCGCCCTGGGAGACGAAGACGGATACCGAGAAGGCGTTCGCGGCCGGCTTCGCGAAGCAGATCGGGAACATCGAGCTCCTCATCCTGAGCGTCGGCGGCGTGGTGTTCTTCACGTTGCTGCTCGTCACCGGCAACACGATGGCCATCAGCGTCCGCGAGCGGACCGGCGAGCTGGCCGTGCTGCGTGCCATCGGCTACTCACCCCGGTTCGTGCTGCTGTTCGTCATGGCGGAATCGATCGTGATCGCGCTGGTCGGTGGCGCGCTGGGCCTGATGCTGGCCAAGGGCATGACGATGGGCGGCGACCCGACGCATGGGCTGCTGCCGATGTTCTACCTGCCGCCGCAGCAGATGGCGTTCGGCCTCGTGCTGGCGCTCGTCGTCGGCGTGCTCGCCGGCGTGCTTCCGGCGTTCTCGGCGAGTCGCCTGAAGGTCGTGGACGCCTTGCGCCGTATTTAGCCCATGGCCGTGCCACTTGTCTACAACCTCCGCAGCATCCGCCGCCGATGGAGCTCGTCCATCATCGCGGTGCTGGGGATAGCCGGCGCCGTCGGCGTCTTCGTGGCGATGCTCGCGATGGCGAACGGCTTCCAGGCGACGCTCGTGCAGTCCGGGTCGCCCGACAACGCGATCATCATGCGGGCTGGCGCGAGCGCTGAAATGGTCAGCGTCGTCACGCTCGACCAGGAGCACATCATCGAGAGCGCACCGGGCGTGCGCCGTCGCGACGGCGGACCGCTCGTCAGCCCGGAAGTGATCGTGATGGCGCCCTTCCCGCTGATCGCCTCGGGAGCCGATGCGAACGTGCAGGTGCGTGGGGTGTCCGCGAGTGCGCTGGCCGTGCGCCCGCAGGTCAGGATCGTCCAGGGGCGATTCCTGAAGCCGGGGCTCACCGAGATCGTCATCGGGAAGAATGTCCCGTCCACGTACCGCGGGCTCGCCCTCGGCAAGACCCTCCGTTTCGGTGGCGGCACCTGGACGGTGGTCGGCGTGTTCGATGCGGGAGGCAGCGCCTTCGACTCGGAGGTCTGGGCCGACACGGCCATCCTCGATCAAGTGTACAACCGGCCGGCAAACGTGTTTCAGTCGGTGACGGTCAAGCTGCAGCCCGGGGCGTTCAGCCGCTTCAAGGATGCGCTCACGGCCGACCCCCGGCTGAACGTCGATGTCGAGCGGGAGTCGGAGTACTACCGGAAGCAGTCGCAGTCGCTCACCACGCTCATCACCGTGCTCGGTACGCTCGTCGGCATCGTGATGGGCATCGGCGCCGTCTTCGGCGCGCTCAACACGATGTATTCCGCCGTGGCGGAGCGCTCGCGGGAAATTGCGACACTGAAGGCGCTCGGCTTCACACCAGCGTCCGTGATCGTGTCCTTCATGTTCGAAGCCGTGCTCATCGCGGCCATCGGCGGCGCGATCGGCGCCGTGGCGGTCCTGCCGCTCAACGGTTACACGGCGAGCACGCTCAACTTCCAGACCTTCTCGCATCTCGCGTTTGCGTTTCGGGTGACGCCGCCGCTGCTGGCGGGTGGCATGGTGTTCGCGCTGCTGATGGGGCTGATCGGCGGGACGCCGCCGGCCATCCGCGCAGCGCGACGACCGGTGGCCGCCGCGCTGCGGGAGCTGTAGCCGCTTACTGCTGGCAGGTGTTGCTCACGGTCTTCACGCTGCGCACCTGCATCGTTTCCTGGCCGCTCATGCTGCCGGATTTCTTCTGCTCCTGGCTCTGGCGCTCGGTCTGTGAGTTCTCCGAGCCGGTCATGCCACTCATCCCGCTGCTCGGCGTCACGCTGCCGCGCACGGTCACCTCGTGGTTGACGTGCGAGGCCAGCTTCACGCCCTGGCTGGGTTCCAGCTCATCGTGCGTGCCGTCCTTGGCGGTGATCATGAAGTTGCCGTTCGAGCCCTGCTCGAGGCACCCGGTTACCGACTTCGTCTGATGGCGCGTGTGGCTTCGCCGCTGCGTCGGGCTCTGGTTCTGCGCCATGGCGGGCATCGCCAGGCCGCACAGCCCGAGTGTCAGCGCGAACGCCGGGATGTAGGACAGCCGGTTGAACGTCAGCTTCATTGCAACACCTCATCCGTCGAATCGGCCCTCGAAGAAGGGCACAGGGTTTACGAGTGCACCGGAACCGGCATCGCGCCGCTGCGGCCGTATCACGGGAAGCGTCCAGCTCCTCGCGATCGCCGCATGATGCCGGCGGGCCTCACGGCGCGGCCGATGCGCAGCCCGGTCGCCAGAAACAGGGGCAAGGTATGTGCCGCGAGCGCGTGTCCGCAGGCCTGCGCAGAAGGCGGCCTGTGCGACGCGCATGCGTCCGCACAGGGCCGCGAACGGGGACAAACGACACGCTCCTGTATGCGCGGACGACTCGGCGGACGTGCGCTGGATACGGTCGACTTCTGGTAATATCCCGCACATGAAACGACCATCTGCGTTCCGGACGATCCTCGGATCCCTGGCCTGTGCCGGCGCTCTCGCCGTGTCCGGCGGTTCGATCGCGCTCGCGCAGACGCCTGCCGCGTCGAACGATGTCGCCGCCGTGTCGGTCCCCAAGCCGGGATATCCGCGCCTGACGAAGCTCGCACCGAATGTCTACGGTTTTGAAGAGATGCAGTCGATCGACCGCGGTGCGTTCAGCACCGGCGTGATGTTCGTCGTGACGAGCGACGGGGTGCTCGTTACCGACGGCATGGCGAACCCGGCCGCCACGCGCCAGGTGGTGGATGAGATCCACAAGGTGACGCCCAAGCCAATCAAGTGGGTCGTCATCGGCTCGGATCACGGCGATCACACCGGCGGCAACACGGCCTACCCCGCCGACGTCACGTATTACGTGAGCCCGATCTCGAAGGATACGCTCGAGAAGGAGGAGGCTTCACCCCGCTTCAAGGCAGGCTCCTGGAAGCTGCCGGCGAGCGCCGTCGTCGTGCCCGACAGGAAGACCCTCACGCTTGGTGGTGAGCAGGCGGAGGTGATGTTCCTCGGACCCGGACACACGGGCGGCGACCTCGAGGTCTATCTGCCGAAAGAGCGGATCCTGTATATGAGCGAGGTCTATCTCAATTACGTCTTTCCGGCGATGCGCTCCGCCACGCCGACCACCTGGATCGCCACCGCGAAGAAGGCGCTCGCCATGAAAGACGTGCGGACCTACGTTCCCGCGCACGGCGAGATTCTCACGGGACCGCAGACCCGCCAGGGCTTCGAGAAGTACGTGAAGGCGATGGAGGATGTCGTCGCCAACGTGAAGGGGATGCACGACAAGGGACTCTCGCTCGACGAGGCGCTCAAGCAGGTGAACTGGGGGCCGTATGCCTCGTGGCCGATGGCGCAGCAGCAGGGCCAGATCGCCATCAAGCGCGTGTACATGGAGCTGAACGGCGAGCTCAAGTAGGATGAGATCCAGCGCCGGCACGAAGGCCGGCGCCGACGCCGGGGCGGGCCTTCGTGCCCGCCCCAACCCTCGCACCCGCGCTCCTGTTGAGGCGCGTAATCTTTTCCGTCTTCTTCGCGATCCGCCACTCGACTGTTAGGAATTCCCCGCACTTTCCCTGATATTTCGCCTCCTGCGATCGCCGGATCGGCTGGCACACCCGTTGCGACGTAGGACGCCGAACGACGACGGCTTCCACGAGAACGTGCGTGGGCCGGCGCCGAGAAAGTAAGGAGTGGGACACATGAAACCCGGAGTCTTCGCGCTGCTCGCGTTCCTCGTGCCGACCGCCGCCGCGGCCTTCGACACGACCGGCGTCGCATCGGCGTGTGCCGGGATGGCGCGCGGATTCTTCTCGATCGTGCCGGTCGTCTTCACCGTCGGATCGGCCATCGGCCTGTTGTCGCGGCAGTAGCTGCGAGCCGCGTCCACCGCCGGCCGCGTTCGACCCGTTCCACGGTCATCGCGGCAGGCACTCATTCACACCAGGCGCTTCGATATCCCGTATGGACGCGCAGTCTCCAGACACCCATCCACGCCGCGGCTGGCGCACTCGCGTTCGTGCGCTCCGGAACGTGCCGCCCGTCCTTCGGATCGTGTGGGAGTCGGGCCCGGGCACGGTGGTCGCCGGGTACGCGTTGCGGATCCTGGCGGCGCTGATACCCCTGGCGATGCTGTCGGTGACGCGCGCGATCATCGACGCCGTCGTGGCGCGCGTCGCCGAGCACGGGGCGCTCCCGCAGTGGTTCTGGGGGCTGGTGGCGCTCGAGTTCGGCCTGGCGGCGGCCGGCACCCTGTTCAGCCGCGCGATCGACTTTTCCGATGCGCTGCTCGCCGACAAGTTCACGCTCCACCTCAGCACGCGCATCATGGCGCACGCGTCGAGCCTCGACCTGGCCACCTACGAGAACCCGGCGTTCTACGACAAGCTCGAGCGCGCGCGCGTCCAGGCGACCGACCGGCTCGGCATGATCCAGGCGATCGGCCGAGGCGTCCAGCAGATCATCACGACCGTGACCCTCGCGGCCGGCATCTTCGTGTACTCGCCATGGCTGCTCCTGGTGCTCATCGTCTGCGTGGTGCCGGCCTTTGTCGGGGAGAGCCACTTCGCCTTCCTCGGGTATACGCTGGCCTTCCGGCAGACGCCGACACGCCGCCGGCTCGACTACCTGCGGACGCTCGGCGCGAGCAAGGAGAGCGCGAAGGAGCTCAAGCTGTTCGGGCTCGCGGCGCCGCTGACGGAGGAATACACCGAGCTCTCGAAGGGGCTGTACGAGGAGAACGTCTCGCTGGCCCGCCGGCGGCTGATCGCCGGGGCCTTGCTGTCGCTGCTGACAACGGTGGGCTACTACGGCGCGTATGCGTGGGTAATCTACGAGACGCTGCAGGGGCGGTTCAGCGTCGGCACCCTCACGTTCCTCGCCGGCGCGATTGCCGGAGCGAGCTCGAACATCCAGCTCGTCTTCTCGACGATCTCGAGCATTGCGGACCAGGCGCTCTTCCTGACCGACCTCATCGACTTCTTCGCGGTGCGGCCAACCGTCTTCTCCAAGCCGGGGGCGCTGCCGGCGCCGCGTCCGATCACGCACGGCTTCGAGTTCCGCAACGTCTCCTTCGAATATCCGGGAGGAGGCCGCCGCATCCTCGATCGCCTGAGCTTCAACCTCGAGCCTGGTGAGCGGCTGGCGCTCGTCGGCGAGAACGGACAGGGAAAGACGACGATCGTCAAGCTGCTGACGCGTCTTTACGATCCGACCGAGGGGCAGATCCTGCTGGATGGCGTCGATCTGCGGGAATACGACCGCGAGGACCTGTGCAACCAGATGGCAGTGATCTTTCAGGACTTCATGCGCTACGACTTGAGCGCCGCCGACAACATCGCGATGGGGCGCATCAGCGAGCGGAAGAACCGGTTTGCGATCGAGGCGGCGGCCCGCAAGAGCCTCGCGCATGAGGTCGTCGGGAAGCTGAGCGGCGGGTACGACCAGATGCTGGGGCGGCGCTTCGACGGGGGCGTCGACCTGTCGGGCGGCGAGTGGCAGAAGCTGGCCATCGCGCGGGCCTACCTGCGCCAGGCGCAGCTGCTGGTGCTCGACGAGCCGACCGCAGCGCTCGATGCGCGCTCGGAACACGAGGTGTTCCAGCGATTCGCCGAGCTGACGAGCGGCAAGATGGCGCTCCTCATCTCGCACCGGTTTTCGACGGTGAAGATGGCCGAGCGCATCCTCGTGCTGGAGCAGGGCCGCATCAGCGAGGAGGGGCCGCATGCCGTGCTGATGGCCCGGCGCGGCCGTTACGCCGAGCTGTTCGATCTGCAGGCGGCGAGCTATAGACAGTAGGGGCGGCCCCTGGGCGCCCGATCGCGATAGGAGACATGCACACCCCGATGAAGCCGGACTTCGTGACCGAGATGCTGCGCGGGCGGGGCGCCGAACCGCTGACCGCGCCGTCCGTCGAGACGGCCGCGGCTCGCGAGATGCCCGAGCTGGCGACGCCGCCGACCCGGGACGGGCTCGAGGACGCCGCGCGGCAGATCGCGGCGGCGTGGCGGCCCGTCAAGGGGGGAGCGCCGCTCAAGGCATTCCAGGCGCGGATCCGGCAGGCCGCCGACGAGGTCGAGAAATCGCTGCGCACCTTGCGGGCGTCCGCCGACGCCATCAGCGATCCGCTCCGCTGGCTCACCGAAAATCACCGCATCGTCCGATCCGCGCTGACCGACGTCCGCGAAGCGAGTCGCCGGATGGCGCCGGAGGTGCCCGCCGTGGTCGCGCCGTCGGCTCCGGATGTGCCGGTCCTGCGATCGTACGCGGCGGCCGAAGCGACCCTGCGGCTGTCGGGGTGGATGTTCAGTGAGGAGGCGTTGATCGACACGATCGACGCCATGCAGAACGGCAGCACGTTCGACATCGGCGAGCTGTGGGCGCTCAGGCCGGGTCTGCAGATGGTGCTGATCGAACGGATTGCCGCGGCGCTGCGGCAGGCCACTGCAGAATACGCGCTCGCCGATGTACCGCGCGTCGTCCAGAGCCTGCGTGCCGTGTCGGATGCCGATTGGAAGCAGCTCCTCGATCGGCTCAGCATCGTCGATCGCGTCCTGCGTCAGGATCCGGCTGGCGCGTATGGACGGATGGATTTCGAGAGCCGCGACGCCTATCGCCGTGCGGTCTGCGACCTCGCCGCGCACAGCACGGCCGACGAGCTCGAAGTGGCGCTCGAGGTCGTTCGGTGCGCCAGCGCGGCGGCCAAGCTGGAGCGGTTCAACCCGCGCCTGTCCGAGCGTCGCAGCCACGTCGGCTATTACCTGCTCGACAAGGGACGCGGCGTCATCGAGCAGACGGTCCGGTACGAAGCGCCGGCGGGGCAGCAGCTCCGCGCCGCGATGCGGCGCTCGCCGAACCTCTGGTATCTCGGCGGCGTGGCCCTCCTCACGGTCGCCATCGTCGCCTTCGTGCTGGGCGGGCTGGGCGGGTCCTATCCGCTGTTCTGGGCCTTTGTCCTACTGCTCATTCCCGCCGCCGAATCGGCGATCGGCGTCATGAACCGGCTGGTCGCCTTCCTCCTGCCGCCGCAGCCGCTGCCGCGCCTGGATTTCTCCGAGGGCAGTCCGGAGGACTGCCGCACGCTCGTGGCCGTGCCCACGCTGCTCGGCAGCGAAGCGCAGGTGCGCGAGTCGGTGCGCGATCTCGAAATCCGCTTCCTGGGCAATCGCGATCCGCATCTGCACTTTGCGCTGCTCACCGATCCGCCGGATGCCCAGCAGCGATCGGACCACCGCGACGACCTCGCGGGGCTCTGTGCGTCGCTCGTCGAGGAGTTGAATCGACGCTACGGCGCCACCCGGTTCTTTCTGCTGCATCGCCATCGCGTGTACAACGCGGCCGAAGGTCGCTGGATGGGATGGGAGCGGAAGCGTGGCAAGCTGCTCGACCTGAACAACCTGCTTCGCGGTGGTTACGACAGCTTTCCCATGAAGGTGGGAGACTTGTCGCTGCTCTCGACGGTTCGATATGTCATCACGCTCGATGCCGACACGCAGCTGCCGCGCGACTCGGCGCATCGGCTCGTTGGTACGCTGGCGCATCCGCTGAACCGGGCGGTCATCGACCCGATCACGAACACCGTCGTCGAAGGCTACGGCATCCTGCAGCCCCGCGTCGGCATCAGCGTGCATTCGGCGAATCGCTCGCGCCTTGCGAACATCTATTCTGGGCAGTCCGGCTTCGACATCTATACACGGGCGGTGTCCGACGTTTACCAGGATCTGATGGGCGAGGGGAGCTTCACCGGCAAGGGCATCTACGAGGTGGATGTCTTCCGGCAGGTGCTCTCGGAGCGGTTTCCCCTCACCCTCAACCTGAGCCACGACCTCATCGAAGGCGCGTACGCGCGGGCCGGGCTCGTGTCCGACGTCGAGCTCATCGACGATTACCCGTCGCACTTCAGCGCGTACAGCCGCCGCAAACACCGCTGGATCAGGGGC
>JANWLS010000204.1 GCA_025450765.1 Vicinamibacterales bacterium
GCCTCCCGGACGGTCGCTCGCGCGCATCACGCGCGGCAGCGATTCGAGGAGCGGATTGAACGGACCGCCCGCGCACCCGAGAAACCCGCAGATCACGTGAGCCGTCGTGGCCCCCTCGCCCAGCCTCACCGGCGTCGGCAGTTGTCCGTCGACCGGCGGCTCGTAGCTGGCGATGTCGGGCGTTCCGCGCATGCCGGGCGCACTCGACATCACGTGCGCATCGCCGCGCGGGAACACGACGATGTCGCCGGCGCTCAGCGCCACCGGGCTCCCGCCTTCCGGACCGCCCCAGCACGTGCCCTGCGCCACGACGTGATAGAAGACGAGGTGATCGGCGCCGGGAAAGATCTTGCGGACGATCCGATCGCCAGGCGGCGAGGCGGCGACCCACGGCGGCGAGGCGTGCACGTCGAAGAAGACGGCGCCCGTCAGGTGCACCGCGCGCAAGACGTCGGAGAGCGCATCCATTTCGAACTCCTCGATCGATCCGGACGTTCGAGCGTGTCTGGCGGACGCCCAGTCATTCATCCCCCGTCCGCTCGCCACTACACTCGCAGAGTCGAACGGATCTGACAAGGAGCTGGGAATGAGCATCAATGAATCGGCGGTCGGCGTGCAGACGGTCTCAATGGACGAGCTGGGTGCGGTGAAGGCCCGGCAGCAGAAGGTGTGGGCCTCCGGCGACTACAGCATGATCGGGACAACTCTGCAGATCGTCGGCGAGACGCTCTGCGAAGCGGTCGACCTCCATGCCGGCTGGAACGTCCTGGATGTCGCGGCGGGCAACGGCAACTGCACGCTGGCCGCGGCGCGCCGATTCTGCCGCGTCACGTCGACCGACTATGTGCCGGCGCTCCTCGAACACGGCCGCCGCCGCGCCGAGGTCGAGCGCGTCGCGGTGGACTTCCGGGAAGCGGATGCCGAAGCACTGGATTTCGCGGACGGCTCGTTCGATGCGGTGCTGTCGTCCTTCGGTGTGATGTTCACGCCAAACCAGGAACGGGCCGCCCGCGAGATGGCGCGTGTCTGCCGGCCTGGCGGGCGGATCGGCCTCGCGAACTGGACCCCCGAAGGCTTCATCGGCCAGTTGTTCGTCGTGATCGGCCGCCACCTGCCTCCGCCCGCGGGGCTCGCGTCGCCGCTGCTGTGGGGGCGTGAGGAGCACCTCGCCCGCCTCTTCGGAAGCTCGGTGTCCGGGATTCGCGCCACGCGCCGGCCATTCATGTTCCGCTACCGCTCGCCCGACCACTGGATCGACATCTTCCGCACCTGGTACGGCCCCACGCACAAGGCGTTCGCGAGCCTGAGTGAGGATGGCCAGCAGCAGCTGGAACGCGGGATCCGGGACCTGATCGGCCGGTTCAACGAGAGCGGGGATGCGACGATGATCGTGCCGGGCGAGTACCTGGAGGTCGTGATCGAGAAGTAGTCTCCGGCGCCTCAATCCACTTGTGCGCCCAGTCGGCGATCGCCTGGACGGCATCGGCCAGGGCGCGGCCCTTCCGGGTCAGGTCGTACTCCACCCGCACGGGGGTCTCCGGGATCACCGTGCGGGAGACGATCCCTTCCTGTTCCAGCTCGCGGAGCCGCTCGGCGAGCATCCGATCCGTGATGTCCGGAATCGCTTCGCGCAGCGTGGCGAAGCGGCAGCGGGACTCCAGCAGAACGAAGATGATCGCGCCGCTCCAGCGGCGGCCGATGAGCTCGCTGGCGCGATGAAACCGGGAGCAGAGCTCCGGGACGTGTCCGGCCGATTCGCCCATGACATCTCTATGATAACTCGCTTACTTGACATCAATAACTATCAAATGTATAGTTGCTGCCTGGAGGGTAGCGACATGGCATTCGGCTTGTTGATTGTTCGGATCATTTTCGGGTCCCTGATGGCGGCGCACGGCACGCAGAAGCTGTTCGGCTGGCTCGGCGGCTACGGCGTGGCCGGCACCGGCCAGTTCTTCGAGGGCCTGGGCTTCCGCCCGGGCAGCACGTTTGCCGTGGCCGCAGGGTCGACGGAGCTCGTGAGCGGCCTGCTCGTGGCGCTCGGGCTCTTCGGCGCGGTCGGTCCGGCGCTGATGATCTCGGTGATGGTCGTCGCCATCGTGACGGTCCATCTCCCAAACGGCCTGCTGAGCTCGTCGAATGGCATCGAGGTGCCGCTGCTCTACGCGGCCGTGGCCGCCGCCCTGGCGCTCACCGGTCCTGGAGCCGCTTCACTCGACGCGGTCCTCGGGCTCGGCTGGCTCTCGGCCGCGCCGCTCAGCGGAGCCCTGCTCCTCGCCGGCGTCGCCGCTGGTATCGTGAACCTTGCGCTCCGGCGCCCCGCGCTGGTGGCGGCATAAAGGCCGAGGTTCGAAGGCCGAGGTCCGACGTCCGACGCTAAGAATAGGGAAGGAGAAGCCTGTGTCAATCAGAGCCGTCAAGCGGATCATCGAGGCGCAGCCGACGCTCGAAGGGGCCGGCGTCCGGCTCCGCCGCGCCTTCGGCTTCGGTGAGACGAAGGAGTTCGATCCGTTCCTGCTGCTCGATGATTTTCGCAACGAGAATCCGGAGGACTACCTGGCCGGATTCCCGTGGCATCCGCATCGAGGCATCGAGACGATCACCTATGTCCTCGCCGGCACCGTGGAACATGGCGACAGTCTCGGCAATCGCGGACACCTGGCCGCGGGCGACATCCAGTGGATGACGGCAGGGCGCGGCATCCTGCACCAGGAAATGCCGAAGGGCGATCCGCGTGGCCGCATGCACGGGTTCCAGCTCTGGGCGAACCTGCCCGCGTCGCTCAAGCTCACGCCGCCGCGGTACCAGGACATCCTCGCGAAGGACATCCCGGAAGTGACCGACGATGACGGGACGCATGCCCGGGTCATCTGCGGCGAGTTCTGGGGGAAGCGTGGGCCGGTGGAGGGAGTCGCCGCGGATCCGCGCTACGTCGACGTGTCCGTGCCGCCCGGCCGCACCAGGCGGCTGAAGGTGGACCGGACGAATCACGCGTTCGCCTACGTCTTTGCGGGTTCCGGCCGTTTCCGCGATGCGTCGGAGCCGCAGGCGATGCTGAACGAGCTCACCGGCACGGTGGATCCGACCGGGGTCCACGAAGCAGGGAATCGCGCCCTCGTGCTGTTCGATCGCGGCGACGAGATCGTCGTCGAAGCCGGCGACGAGGGGATCCGGTTCCTGCTCGTGTCGGGCCGGCCAATCGAAGAGCCGGTCGCGTGGCACGGGCCGATCGTGATGAACACCCGCGCCGAGCTGCAGCAGGCGTTCGACGAGCTGCGCGAGGGGACGTTCATTAAATAGGCTGCGGGCCGCGGGCTTCGGGCCCACACGGTGACATATCATGAGCAGTATGTCGGACAAGGTCGTCGTCATCACGGGCGCCAGCGCGGGCATCGGCGCCACCACCGCCGAGCTGCTGGCCCGCCAGGGCATGTCGGTCGTGCTCGTCGCCCGCCGGCGCGAAGCGCTCGAGGCGGTCGCCGCCGCGTGCGGCGGCCGCGCACTGGTGGTGGTCGCCGACGTGACGAAGCGCGCCGACGTGCGCCGGGTCGTCGACGAATCGCTGAAGCGCTTCGGCCGGATCGACGTCTGGATCAACAACGCCGGGCGCGGCGTGTCCAGGCAGCCGTCCGAGCTGACGGACGAGGACGTCGACGAGATGATGAGCGTGAACGTGAAGTCGGCGCTCTATGGGATGCAGGAAGTGCTGCCGCACTTCAAGTCGAAGAACGAGGGCCAGATCATCAACGTCTCCTCGCTGCTCGGACGGATGCCGTTCGCCACCTTCCGGTCGGCATATTGCGGCGCGAAGCACTTCCTGAATGCCCTCACGGCCACGTTCCGCGACGAGTTGCGGCAGACGCACCCCGGAATCCAGGTCACGCTGCTCTCACCAGGCGTGGTCCGGACCGAGTTCGGGCTGAACGCGCTGCACGGCGGGGTCGATTCGCGAACGCTGCCAGGATCGCAGAGCGCCGAGGAAGTGGCGGCGGTGATCGCGGCAACGATCGTGTCGCGCGAGCCGGACGTGTACACGCCGAAAGGGGCGCGCGAGGCGGTGATCGGGTACTACAGCAGGATGGGGACGGATCCGGCGTAGCTCATTTCGGGGTGCCGGCCGGCCCCAGCTTGGCGGCAATCCTCGTCGCTTCCTCGATCGCGCGCGCCAGCACCGACCGGATCTTCCCATCCTCCAGCATCAGCAATCCGCCAATCGTGCACCCGGCCGGTGTCGTCACATCGTCCCGCAGCGCAGCCGGATGGCGGCCGGAGGTCTGCACCATCCGTGCGGCGCCGCGCGCCGTCTGGGCAACGAGCGTCAGCGCCAGGTCGCGAGGCAGGCCGACGCGCACGCCCGCATCCGCCATCGCTTCCATGATCAGATATTGATACGCTGGACCGCTGCCGCTGAGTGCGGTGATGGCATCGAAGTGGCGCTCCTCGGTCTCCGCCACCATCCCGACGCACTCGAACACCTGGCGCGCTTGCGCGAGGTGCGCGGAGGTGGCGTGCTCGCCCGGGCAGATCGCCGTCATCCCTTCCCCGACGACGCAGGGTGTGTTCGGCATGGCGCGTACCCAGGGGTTCACGGTGCCGAGCAGGTTGGCCAGCTGCTGCAGATCGACGCCCGCCGCGATCGAAATCAGCAGGGTGCCGGGCCGCAATGTCCCCGCGGCTTTCACCGCGCTCAGCGCCGCCGGCACCTGAGCCGGCTTCACGCACAGCACGAGCACGCCCGCTGATCCCAGCCGCTCGCGGATGTTCGGCTCGACGGGGACGCCGATGGCCGCCGCAACGGCCTCGCACGTCTTGGCCGACCGCGATGTCCCCCAGGCATGATCCGGCGTGAGCGCCCCCGACTGGAGCAACCCCTTCAGGATCGTCTGCCCCATCACGCCCATCCCGATCACGCCGAGTGTCCGTCCGTTCTCCACCAGTGCCACCGCGTACTCCCTCCCGCCCACCACATCCGAACAGGGCAAGCACTTATTGTATATTTGCGGCCTATGGCCCGACGCTACTGGCTGATGAAGTGTGAGCCCGCCGCCTACACGATCGACGATCTCGCCCGGGACGGCGAGACAAGCTGGGAAGGTGTCCGCAACTATCAAGCCCGCAACTTCATGCGCGACGAGATGCAGGTGGGCGACGGCGTCCTGTTCTACGCGTCGAACGCCGATCCGGCCGGCGTGACGGGTCTTGCGAAGATCACCCGCGCCGGATATCCCGATGCGTTCGCCTGGCGCAAGGGCCACAAGTATTTCGATCCGGACACCGACAGGAACAACCCGTCCTGGTACATGGTCGACATCGGCTTCGTCGAGCGCTTCAACGGCACGGTGTCGCTCGAGACCCTGAAGCAGACGAAGGGCCTCGAGCAGATGATGGTCACGCGCAAGGGGAGCCGGCTCTCCGTCCAGCCCGTCACCAGGCCCGAATACGACATCGTCGTGCGCCTCGGCCGCGCGCTATGACGCCGATCATAGGGGCGCCGTCGGCCGGCAGCCGATAATCGAAGCATGGCGTCAGTGGCCCGCACCGATATCACCTCGCGCGACGACATCGCGCTTCTCGTCGACACCTTCTACGATCGCATCCGTCAGGACGAGCTCCTCGGCCCGATTTTCGACGATGTGGCGCACGTGGACTGGTCCGCGCACCTGCCGAAGATGTACGACTTCTGGGAGTCTGTGCTGTTCGGTGCCGCCGCCTTCAAGGGCAATCCCCTCGCCGTGCATCGCGCGCTCGCATCGCTCACGCCGCTGACCAGCCGCGAGTTTTACCGCTGGGTCTCCTTGTTCCATCAGACCGTGGACGACCTGTTCGACGGGCCGATGGCGGCGATTGCGAAGGACCGTGCTGCACGGATTGCCGTGACGATGCACAGCCACGTCGCGACGTCGGCTGTTTTCGACGGCGCAGCGAAGTTTCCACACATTGAGGACGACGAGAAACGTCGAGTCGTCTGAGTTTCACCAATAGATCCGCCTCGATCCTCACGCCCGGCATAGCTTCTGCACGTTCCCGAGCGGCCTGCCCAAACGGCAGTGCCTGCGAGGTTTCTCGTTCAAAGGAGATCAGAGGCTTATGACACGTACGATCACAGCGACCTGCGCGGCGGCGGCACTTGCACTCGGGCTCGGGCTCACGGCCTCCGCCCAGACGAACAGCAGCGCCTATCAGAACGACAACAACAAGCAGACCATGACGGTCACCGGCTGCCTGCAGAAGACGCAGAGCGGCGGGTATTTCCTGACCCACGCACGGGCCACCAACGGCAACGGGTCGCGGGATGAATCAGGCTCGCAGAACAACCAGGCGACCAGCTCCAGCTCGCAGGAGAGCCAGTCGAGCATGGCGATGACGGCTGCGAATACGTGGAACCTCCGCGGCGACCACAGCGACCAGTGGAAGGGCCACGTCGGAGAGAAGATCGAAGTGACGGGGAACCCGGCGAGCACGACCAGCGGCGACAAGCTGGCCACCGGGCAGTCTTCCTCATCGTCGAGCCAGATGAACCAGAACGGCGAAATCCAGGCTCGCGACTTCACGGTGACCGGCCACGTCCGCGTGCTGGCCTCGTCCTGCCAGTAGCCGATCGCTCGATCCGGCCGCACGGCCCCGAGGGTCGTGCGGCGCTGCGCGCTCTGGGCTATCCTGATAGTTGCCCATGATGACCGTTTCGGCGCTCGCCTTCTATCCCGTCAAGTCCTGCCGCGGCATTCCACTCCAGCGCGCCCGCGTCGGCCGCCTCGGCATCCAGTACGATCGGCAGTGGATGTTCGTGGACGAGCACGGAATGTTCCTCGCGCAGCGAGGTGATCGCGCCGTCGGCGTCGAAGTACGGACACTCTGCCTCGTTCACGCGGAAGTCGCCGGCGAGACGCTGCGCCTGACCGCGCCGGACATGCCGCCGCTCAATCTCCCCCTTGCGGGCCGGCCGGGCCCCGACGTGCCCGTTCGCGTGTGGGCGAGTGAAACCGTCGGCGTGGACCAGGGCGAGGACGCGCAGGCGTGGGCGAGCGCGTTCATCTCACGCGAACGGCCGGGACGGTATCGGCTGGTCCGGATGGCCGACGACACGCGTCGCCTGGCCAAACGTGGCGAGGCGACGCTCGCCTTCGCGGATGGCTATCCGTTCCTGATCATCTCGGATGCGTCGCTCGCCGATCTCAATCACCGGCTCGACGAGCCGCTGCCGATGAACCGCTTCCGGCCGAACATCGTCCTGAGCGGCTGCGAGCCGTACGAAGAGGATCGCCTCGATGCGCTCCGGATCGGCGAGATCGAGCTGGAAGGGATGACGCTCTGCCTGCGCTGCCCGATTCCGACGACGAACCAGGACACGGCCGTGCGCGGCAGGGAGCCGCTGCAGACGCTCGCCACCTACCGCCGGGTCCCCGACGGGGTGCTCTTCGGGCGCAACTTCAATCACCGGGGGAGCGGAGTCATCAGCGTGGGGGATACAGTTCACGCGGGGTGAGCTCACGCGGAGGGGATGACACGCGGAGCCGCGGAGGGCCTCCCCGTGATCAATCTCTCGACGCGATCAGGTACTGTTCAAACTTCCCATCCGGCATCTCGTAGATCGACACCGACACCGTCTTCGTCGCGAACGTCACC
>JANWLS010000205.1 GCA_025450765.1 Vicinamibacterales bacterium
CGCGCCATCGTCTCGAGGATGTTGCGTTTGTGCTCCTCCTAGCGCGCGTGCAGCGCGGGCGGATCCTTTTCTTGATTGCCTTGGAGCACGGGCCGCATCCTAATCCTGTTTCGGCGCCGCGGCAAGCTGTTGATCGGCTTTGAGGAGGAGGACGGGAATGGACACCTCATGGCGGACCCGGCTGACGGTCGATCCAAGCGCCAGGTCCTTGATGAAGCGATGGCCGTGCGTCGCCATGGCGATCAGGTCCACAGCCTCTTCGGCGGCCACCTTGATCAACTGCTCGGCCGGATCGCCCATCGCGAGCCGCGTGTGGACCGTCACGCCGTCGAAGCGCAGCGCCTCGGCGGTCCGGTCCAGGTAGGCGCGGTCGTCGCGCATCTCTTCCGATTCGCGCAGTTTCAGCTTGTCGAAGTTGCGCGCGGCCCAGCCGTCGGCGACGTGGACCAGCAGCAGCGTCGCGCCGGTGAGCCGGGCGAGCCGGGTGACGTGCGCGAGAATCGTCAGGTCGGCCTCGGAGTGTTCGAGCGCGACCAGGATGTGGCCGTACACGGCGTCATCATATCCCGCCGCCGAGCAGTTGGATCAGCAGCCAGCCATTCAGGACGGCGATGACCACGGCCGTCGTCCAGGCGAGGGCCTGCATCCAGCGCGGGGTGGCGAAGCGCCCCATCTTCCGGCGATCGCTCGTGAACTGCACGAGCGGGAAGACGGCGAACGGGAGTTGAAGGCTCAGGATGACCTGGCTCAGGATGAGCAGCGGATCGGCGCCGCGGTTGCCGTAGATCGCAATCACCGCCACCGCCGGCACAATCGCCAGCAGCCGCGTGATGAGGCGGCGCAGCCACGGCCGGAGGCGGATGTTGATGAAGCCCTCCATCACAATCTGCCCGGCGAGCGTCCCGGTGAGCGTCGCGTTCTGACCGGAAGCCAGCAGCGCGACGGCGAACAGGATGCTCGCCAGCCCGCTGCCGAGCAGCGGCGACAACAACTGGTACGCATCCTCGATGCTGGCCACGTCCTGGTGCCCCGTCCCATGGAACACGGCCGCCGCCATGATGAGGATCGCCGCGTTGATGAACAGCGCCGACATGAGCGCCACGGTCGAATCGAGCGAGGCGAAGCGGATGGCCTCGCGGCGGCTCTCCGCCGAATCCGTGTACTTCCGGGTCTGGACGATGGAGGAGTGCAGGTACAGGTTGTGCGGCATCACGGTCGCGCCAAGGATGCTGAGCGCGATGTACAGCATGGCCGGGTCCGAGATGATTCGCGCGTGCGGGATGAAGCCGTAGCCGACCGCGACCAGGTCCGGCTTCGACAGCCACAACTCGACCCCGAAGGCGATCGCCACGATGACGATGAGCGAGACGACGAAGGCCTCGATGTACCGGAAGCCGTGGTGCTGCAGAAAGAGCACGATCAGGACGTCGGACGCGGTGAGGCAGACTCCCCAGATGAGCGGCAGGCCGAAGAGCAGTTCGAGCGCAATGGCGGCGCCGATGACTTCCGCCAGATCGCAGGCGGCGATCGCCACCTCGCAGAGCAGCCAGAGCGCGATGTTCACCGACGGCGAGTAGTGGTCGCGGCAGGCCTGCGCCAGGTCGCGCCCGCTGGCGATCCCCAGCCGCGCGGCGAGCGCCTGCAGCAGGATCGCCATCAGGTTGGAAATAAAGATGACGCTCAGCAGGGCGTAGCCGTACCGGGCCCCGCCGGCGAGGTCGGTCGCCCAGTTGCCCGGGTCCATGTACCCGACGGCCACGAGGAAGCCCGGACCCGAGAAGGCGAGCAGTTTCCGCCAGAACCCCGCCGTTGCCGGGATCGGAATCGAGGCGTGCACTTCCGGCAGGCTGACGTGCACGGCCTCTCGGGGCCAGCCGGACTGGTGTGGGTGGTCGGGTGCGCGCAAATTGATCGCCATGTTCCGGGGAGGGTGAATGATTTTGATTAATCAAAAAACATTCTACGCAGAGTCAAAAACGGCGTCAAGCTGGGCGTTTAGGGGGAGCCGCCGGTTGATCGCGCCTCGCCGGGCACGGTACACTGACGTGTTCAGGTGCGGCAGATTGCGCCGCGGCCCGGAACCTGTGCAATTTCAGCCTGCGAACCGCGTCAGGGCCGGAAGGCAGCAGCGCTAAGCAGACACTGACATGTGCCGCAGGCCCTTCCGGGTCGCGGTGGAATCTGTCTCGCTCTCCCATCCCGGAAGGACATGTCTTACCAGGTCATCGCCCGCAAGTGGCGCCCGCAACGCTTCGATGACGTCGTTGGGCAGCAGGCGGTCACACGTACGCTCAAGAACGCCATCGCGGCCGGGCGGATCGCCCAGGCGTTCGTCTTCGCCGGGCCGCGGGGCGTGGGAAAGACGACGACGGCGCGGATCCTGGCGCGCGCGCTCAATTGCGAGAACGGTCCGACGACCGACCCGTGCGGCACGTGCGACGCCTGCCGCGAGATTGCCGATGGGCGCGATATCGACGTGCTCGAGATCGACGCGGCGACGCACACGAAAGTGGAGACCGTCCGCGAAGTGATCATCGGCGGCCTGTCGCTGGCCCCGGTGCGCGACACGCGCAAGATTTTCATCATCGACGAAGTGCACCAGCTCTCGGCGGGATCGTTCAACGCGCTGCTGAAGTCCATCGAAGAGCCGCCCGCGCACGTCGTCTTCATCATGGCGACGACCGAGCTGCAGAAGATTCCCGACACCATCCTGTCGCGCTCGCAGGTGTTCGAGTTCCGCACGATTTCGGCGACCGCCATTGCGGCGCAGCTTCGCCAGATCGCGGACGCGGACCACATCGAGGTCACCGACGATGCGCTGGCGCTCGTGGCGCGCGGCGCCGACGGCAGCATGCGGGACGCGCAGAGCGCGTTCGACCAGGTGATGGCCTTCGCCGGCGATCGGATTACGGCGGACGATGTGTCCACCGTGCTCGGCCTGGTCGGGCGGGACCTCCTGCTCGACGCGGTGCAGGCCGTGGCGGACGAGGACGCGGCGGCGGCATTTGCCATCGCGGCGCGCGCCGTGGACGCCGGGTACGACCTGCGCCTGATCCTGCGTGAGCTGACACGCGTGGCGCGCGACCTGTTGGTGCTCTCCGTCGATCCCTCGCGCGCGAGCGATCCGGAGATCGCGCCCGAAGGCGAGCGGGATCGCCTGAAGGCGCTGGCGGCGCGCTTCTCGCGCGAGGATCTGCTGCGCGCCTTCGACGTGCTGTCGCGCGCGGAGTTCGAGATCAAGACGGCCGCGCAGCCGCGCTATTACCTCGAGATGGCGCTGCTGCGCTGGATCCATCTGCGGAAGCTCACGCCGCTCGCGGAGTTGATCGACCAGATGAACGGCGGCTCCGCGCCAGCGGTTCCGCGCCGGCCGGGTGGCGGAGCTTCGACGGCGAGCCCCTCTGTTGCCGCTCGTCCCTCGCGTGTCGCGCCCTCACCAGCGCCCGGCCGAAGCGCCGTCCCGCCGGCTCCGTTCACGCCTCCGGTGACGACGAGCGCGCCGGCGGCCGCGGCTGCTCCGGCTCCATCGGCTGGGAATCTCTCAGCCGCCGCGCTGAAGGATGCGTTGCTGGCCGAGGTTCGCAAGGCCCGGGCGGTGTTCTACAACACCGTGATGGCGCAGGCGCAGTCGATCGAGGTGCACGGCGACCGGATCCTCTGGACGTTTACGCCGGTCCACGGGCTCCTGCGCGGGCAGCTCGAGCAGAACAAGGCCTGGCTGGAATCGCTCGCCGCGAAGCTGGCCGGCCGGCGGATCCAGATACAATCGATCGAGGCGACGCCAGACGAGGCGGCTGCCCCGGTTGTCGATCCTGCCGAGGCGCGGCGGACCGAGCTCAAGGCGAAGGCGATGGCCGACGCCGCCGTGCAGGCCCTGCTCGATGTGTTCCCGTCGGAAATCCGCGACGTCGAGGAAATGTAGCGTATGAACATTCAACAGATGATGAAGCAGGCGCAGCAGATGCAGGATCGGCTGCAGAAGCAGATGGCGGAGCTTCGCGTCGAGGCGAGCGCCGGCGGCGGGATGGTCACGGTCGTCGTCAACGGCACCAAGCAGATCCAGTCGCTCACGATCGATCCCGAGGTCGTCTCGAAAGAGGATGTCGAGATGCTGCAGGACCTGATCGTGGCGGCGATCAACGACGCCTATCGCAAGGTCGATGATGAGATGGGCAACCAGATGGGGAGCCTGATGGGCGGGCTGAAGATCCCCGGCATCTCCTGACCGCCCGCTGCGATCCTGTCCCACATGTCCCAACCTGAATCCCTGGCCCGGCTGGTCGACGAGCTGCAGCGCCTGCCCGGCATCGGGCCGAAGGGGGCGCAGCGGCTGGCGTTCCATATCCTGCGGACGCCGCGCGACGAGGCCAACCGCCTGTGTGAGGCGATCCTCGACGTCAAGGAGCGGGTCACCTACTGTTCCGTCTGCCACAACATCACCGACATCGACCCCTGCGTCTTCTGCCGCGACGAGGCCCGCGATCGTCGGTTGATTTGCGTCGTCGAGGAGCCGCAGAATGTCGCGTCGGTCGAGAAGACGCGCGACTTCAGGGGGGTCTACCACGTGCTGATGGGAGCGCTTTCGCCGCTCCACGGCATCGGGCCCGACGAGCTGAAGATTCGCGACCTGCTGACGCGCGTGCAGGCGGGCGGGGTGGAGGAGATTATTCTCGCCACCAACCCCACGGTTGAAGGCGAGGCGACGGCGATGTATCTTGCTCGTCTCCTGAAGCCGCTTGGCGTACGCGTCACCCGGATTGCCACCGGCGTGCCCGTCGGCAGCGATCTCGAATATGCCGACGAAGTGACGATGCACAAGGCGATGGAGGGACGCCGGGAGATGTAAGCGCCCGGCGCGACCGACCTCATTCGATCGACGCGACCTGATTCGATTCGACGACACGCATGCTGCCAGCCGCCTATCAGATTCCCGCCGCGTATGTCCTCCTCGCGGGCGGCACCATCGCCTGCTTCGCGGGCTATCGCCTCTTCAAGATCGTGCTCGCGATCTACGGCTTCATCGTGGGCGCGCTCATCGTGAGCTCGATGATGGGCCCTGCGAGTTATGCGATGCAGGTCGGCGCGGCGCTCGCCGGCGGCGTGGTCGGCGCGCTGGTGCTGGTGTTCGGGTACTTTCTCGGCGTCGCGCTCGTCGGCGCGGGTCTCGGCGCGCTCATCGCCCACGCGATCTGGGCCTCCATGGGGCGCGAGCCTCATGCCATCATCGTGATCCTGTTCGCTCTTGCCGGCGCCTTCGTCGCGATGGTGCTGCAGCGGTACGTGATCATCATCGCGACCGCGTTCGGCGGCGCCTGGACAATGATCGTCGCGGCGCTCGCCATCATGGGCGGCGCGTCGGTCCGCGCCGGCGGCGTCTGGATCCTCTACCCCCTCGACCCTGCCCCCGGCGGGAAGTGGGTGCCGATTGCCTGGATCGTGCTCGGCACCGTCGGTGCGATCGTGCAGCTGGCGACGCCGTCGCTGCGGCGCCGGCGCTAGCCGTGTCGCCGCTCTGGCTGGCTGCCGGCCTGATTCTCATCTTCACGGTCCTCTGGGACGCCTTCGAAACCGTGGTGCTGCCGCGCACGGCCACGCGGCGGCTTCGGCTGGCCGGAATCTATTTTCGCGCGACCTGGCTGCCGTGGGCGCGCGCCGCGCGGGGATTCCGGAGTGACGGGCGCCGTGAGCGGTTTCTTGCGATCTATGGACCGGTCTCGGTGCTGGGACTTCTGGTGGTGTGGGCCGTGGCGCTGATTGTCGGCTTTGCCCTCCTGCAGTCGGCGCTCGGATCGCGACTCGTGTTGGACACCGGCCCGGCAGGCTTCACCGTCGATCTCTACCTGAGCGGCACGACGTTCTTCACCCTGGGCCTCGGCGACGTCCGGCCGATTGGCGCGGTGGCGCGACTGCTCACGGTGATCGAAAGCGGCATGGGCTTCGCGTTTCTCGCGATCGTCATCGCCTATTTTCCGGTCATCTATCAATGCTTTTCGCGGCGCGAGGTGCGGATCACGCTCCTCGACGCCTGGGCTGGATCGCCGCCGACGGCCGGGGAGGTGCTGCGGCGGCTGGCCGATGCGCGCGAGCTCGACGCGCTGCGAGCCTTTCTGAAGGACTGGGAGTACTGGTGCTCGGAGCTCCTGGAGAGCCACATCTCCTATCCCATGATCGCGTTCTTCCGGTCGCAGCACCAGCGCCAGTCGTGGGTGTCCGCGCTCGCCGCGGTGCTCGATCTGTCGGCGCTGGTCCTGGTCGGCATCGACGAGGTGCCGACGTGGCAGGCGCACGTGACCTTCGCAATCGCACGGCATGCCGTCGTGGATCTCACGCAGGTGCTGCGCGCACCGCGGAGAACGGGGGACGTCGATCGCCTGCCGGCCGCCGACCTCGAGCATCTCCGGCGGGAACTCGAGGAGTCGGGCTTGCGTCCTGCGCGATCGGCGGCGGCAGATGTCGGCCTGGCCGAGCTGCGGCGCTCGTACGAGCCATACGTGCTGGGACTTGGTGAGTTGCTGATGATGCCGGTGCCGCCCTGGTGGCAGCGCAGTCCGCGGCGTGACAACTGGCAGACGAGCACGAACCGCGGTGCGGCGCCGGATCTGTGAGCCATGCGGGGATCGCTTCCTTCACGGCTCATCACAGCCACCGCGCCCGAGTGAAAGATGGTGAGCCGTCGATGAATCCCATGCTCCGCGACCTGCTCGATCATCTGCTGTGGGCGGATGCCGAGCACTGGCGCGTGATCGCGGCGCACCCTGCGGCGCGCGAGGATCGGGTCATCCGCGAGCGGCTGCATCACATGCATCTCGTGCAGCACGCGTGGACGTGGGCCGCGGGCGATCGGGTCCACGCATTCATCGTTTCGAAACCGGGCGAGTTTCCCTCGCTCGAGGCCTTACGCGCGTACGCGCGCGGCAGCCACGACGCGATCGTCCGCCGGCGCGACGAGCTGTCCGACGATCAATGCGAGGAGCGCCTGACGCTCGACTGGTTCACGGATCCACCGCTGGCGCTCACGCGCACCGAGGCGCTGACGCAGATGGCGATGCACAGCCAGTGGCACCGCGGCCAGAACGCTGCGCGCTTGCGCGAGCTCGGTCTCGAGCCGCCCGCGGTCGATCTGATCGTGTGGTGGTGGAAGGGCCGTCCGTCAGGCAGGTTGTGAATCGGCTGATTCAGGATGGTGCAGATGACCAGCAGCCTCTACGACATGGTGGGCGGGTCCGAGGGCTTGCTCAGGCTCGCGCATGCCTGGCACCGGCGATGCCTCGCCGACCCGATCGCCAATCATCCGTTCAGCCATCCCGGTCTGCATCCGCAGCATAGCGAACGGCTCGCCGCGTATTGGGCCGAAGCCATCGGCGGCCCGCCCGCCTACACCGCCTCGATGGGCGACCACTCTCATGTCATGCGGATGCACGCCGGCAACGGCGTGCATCCCGAGCTCGACGAACGTTGCATCGAGCTCTTCGCGCTGGCGATGGACGATGCCGGGATTCCGGCGGCGGCGCGGGGGCCGCTGGGCGATTACTTCCGCAGGGTGACGGAGCTGATGTCGCAGTTTCCGCGTTCCGCCAGCGATGTTCCCAAGGAACTGCCGCTACCGCGCTGGACATTGAACGGACCGGTGCCGGAGTAACCTCCGGCGGCAATCACCACGGCCCTGGGCCGCTGACCAGGCCGCGGCATTCGCTTGAGTGCGCACCGGCCCCACGGCTGTGCTTTACCCGCAGACCCCACGGGCGTAGCATCGCTGAGACCCAGTTCAACGAAAGGCGGGTGCTATGGCGGAGACGCGTGTGGCTGAGAGACCGGCGGCCGGACCGCTCGAGGCCGACGAGCTGCGGCGGATGCATGCCTGGTGGCGCGCCGCCAACTACCTGTCGGTCGGTCAGATCTATCTGATGGACAACCCGCTGCTCCGTGAGCCGCTCAAACCGGAGCAGATCAAGCCCCGCCTGCTCGGCCACTGGGGAACCACGCCCGGCCTGAATTTCGTGTACGTGCACCTGAACCGGCTGATCAAGGCGCACGACCTCGACATGATGTACATCATCGGCCCCGGTCACGGCGGCCCCGGCATCGTCGCGAACACATATCTGGAAGGAAGCTACAGCGAGATCTATCCGAACGTGTCGCAGGACCTGCCGGGCATGAAGCGGCTGTTCCGGCAGTTTTCGTTTCCTGGCGGCATTCCCAGCCACGTCGCGCCCGAGACGCCGGGATCAATCCACGAAGGCGGTGAGCTCGGATATTCGCTCGCGCACGCCGCCGGCGCCGCGTTCGACAATCCCGATCTCATCGTCGCCTGTGTCGTCGGCGATGGCGAAGCGGAGACCGGGCCGCTCGCCACGAGCTGGCACATCAACAAGTTCCTGAACCCCACGCGCGACGGCGCCGTGCTGCCGATTCTCCACCTGAACGGCTACAAGATCGACAACCCGACCTTGCTCGGACGGATGCTCGACGAGCAGCTCGAGAAGCTGTTCGACGGCTACGGGTGGGCGACGTATTTCATCGAAGGCGACGATCCTGACGTGATGCACCAGGAGATGGCGGGCCTGTTGGACACCGTCTTCATCGAAATCCGGATGCTGCAGCAGGACGCGCGTGCGAACGGCTACCAGCCGCCGCCGCCGCGATGGCCGCTCATCGTGATGCGGACGCCAAAAGGATGGACGGGGCCAAAGGTCGTGGACGGCGAGCGCGTCGAGGGGACACACCGCGCGCACCAGGTCCCCCTGCCGCTCGTGCGCGAGAACCCGCAGCACCTCGCGCAGCTGGAATCCTGGATGAAGAGCTATCGACCGGAGGAGCTCTTCGACGAGCACGGCACGTTCCGTCCCGAGTACGCGACGCTGGCGCCGGAAGGAACGCGGCGGATGGGGATGAACCCGCACGCGAACGGCGGTCTGCTCCTGAAGGATCTCAGGATGCCCGATTTCCGGTCGTACGCCGTGGCGGTGCCCAAGCCTGGCGCGGCGATGGCGGAAGCGACGCGCGTGACCGCCGGATTCCTGCGCGACGTCATGGACGAGAATCCGAGCAACTTCAGGCTCATGGGGCCTGATGAAACCTCATCGAATCGCCTGATGGCGGTGTACGAGGCGAGTGGCAAGACCTTTCTCGAAGGGATCCTGCCGACCGACAACCATCTGTCACCCGACGGCCGTGTGATGGAGGTGCTGAGCGAACATCTGTGCGAGGGCTGGCTCGAGGGCTATCTCCTCACCGGCCGCCACGGCGTGTTCGACTGCTACGAAGCCTTCATCCACATCGTGGATTCGATGTTCAACCAGCATGCGAAGTGGCTGAAGGTGGCGCATCATCTCACCTGGCGCCGGCCGATCGCGTCGCTGAACTATCTGCTCACATCACATGTGTGGCGGCAGGATCACAACGGCTTCACGCATCAGGATCCGGGCTTCATCGACCTGGTCGTCAACAAGAAGGCCGACGTGGTGCGCGTGTACCTGCCGCCGGATGCGAACTGTCTGCTGTCCGTGATGGATCACTGCCTGCGGAGCCGCGACTACATCAACGTGATCGTGGCCGGCAAGCAGCCGAATCCGCAGTGGCTCGACATGGATGCCGCCATCAAGCACTGCACGGTCGGGATCAGCATCTGGCCGTGGGCGAGCAGCGACGCGGACACGGAGCCGGACGTCGTAATGGCGTGCGCCGGCGATGTGCCCACGCTCGAGGTGCTCGCCGCCGTCGACCTTCTGCGCGAGCATTTTTCGGACATCCGGATTCGCGTGGTGAACGTAGTCGATCTGATGACGCTGCAGCCGCCGTCGGAGCATCCGCACGGGCTGTCGGACCTTGAGTTCGACTCGATCTTCACCGTCGACCGTCCGATCGTCTTCGCCTATCACGGGTATCCGTGGCTGATTCATCGCCTGACCTACCGGCGCACGAACCACGACAATCTGCACGTGCGCGGCTACAAGGATGAGGGGACGACCACGACGCCGTTCGACATGTGCGTGATGAACGACATCGATCGCTTTCACCTCGCAGGCGACGTGATCGATCGCGTGCCGCGGCTTCAGCGGACGGCGGCGCACTTCAAGCAGTTCCTGCGCGACAAGCTCGTGGAGCACAAGCTCTATACCCGCGAGCACGGCGAGGACCTGCCGGAGGTGCGGAACTGGACCTGGACGCGGTGAGCGCGCGGCCCGGGCGGCCGCGTGCGCCTCAGCGATAGCCGAAGAGCGGCGGGAAGACGATCACGACAACCGCGGCCCAGACGGCGTAGACGGGAAGATACGCGGTCTGCCAGCGCTCGAGCGTCGAAAACGGGGTGCGCCGGCGCACAACGCGGGCGTAGATCCAGGCGGTCCAGGCGAGGTTCACCAGGAGGATCAGGTTCTCGCCGAGTGCGGCGACGCGATGCGCCGTGAAGCCGAACGCCGAGATGCGCGCGGCGATGGCGCCGAGCGCGATCGCATCCACCGCGACGGCGCTCACGACGAGCAGGAGCTGCAGCGCGTCGAAGAAGTCCGGCGGCGCCTGGGCATCGCGCGCCGACGCCGAGTAGAGCACCAGGCCGACGACGACCACCAGCAGGAGGTCGAAGGCGATGAGCACGTCGCGGTCGACGTCGATTGGGTTGCCGGTCCAGAACATCGTGCCCGCGAACACCAGCAGCAGCACCGTGAAGAGAGGCGTGAACAGGCGCGTCAGCACGGGTGCCATGTTCTCGATCACGCTCTGCTTGGCTTCCACCAGCCACGATCCCACGAGCACCGCGCCCATCGCGCCGCAAGGCAGGATCCACGCCTGAGCGAGCCACTGCGCATCGATGCCGATAGCATGGAACATCATGATGGTGAACGCCGTCAGCACCCCGCCGCCAAAAGCCATCAGCACGTAGTAGATGAACAGCTCGCCCGAGAAGCGCACGAAGTCCATGCGCGCATCGCTGGTGGACCAGCGGCCGCCGGCGTAGGTGATGCCGATGACCAGCCAGAGCGCGATCGGCAGGTGCAGCGCCGACAGCTGCTCGGTCTGTCCGCGCGGCACGAATGGGACCATGTTGACGAAAATGGCAGCCGCCAGGAAGGGGAGCGCGAGACGGACGCAGCCGCCGATGTCGAGGTGGCGCTTCCACGCGAAATAGCAGGCGAGATAGGGGAAGACGAACAGGCTGAGGTTTTTCGCGTAGACGTCCTGAGCAGGACCATCGATCTGGACGCCGAAGAGCGCCGGTATCTTGATCGTGAGCGCCGCCGCGATGGCCAGCACGACGAGGATGATCGCCTCCAGTCGTGAGGTGGCGGCGGCTGCCGGGCCGGCGCCTTCCGCAAGGACCAACTGTTTCCAGAGTCGTTCCGAGTGCTCACGCGCGAACTCCCGGGAGACCGCGTCGAGGCTGCCGTTCCGTTTCACCGCCACGAGAAACGCTTCGTCTTCGGACAAGCCCACCTGCCGGAGCATCGCGACCTGGTCGCGGAGGTGGCCTTCGAGCTCGTCGACATCGGGCGGATGGAGAGCCGGGCGGCGCCGGAGATATCCGCGCCACTCGCCGATTTGTTCTTCGAGCGGCTGCTGGCCTGTGTGTGCGCTCATACGGTGTACGCCTTCAGCCAGAGGCCGCGCAGCGTGTTGTGCACGACCTGCCATCGCTGGCGCTGGAGGGCGAGCTCCGCGCGGCCGTTCTTCGTGATCCGGTAGTACTTCCGCTTCCGCCCGGTGTCGGCCTCCGTCCACCTCGCCGTTACCAGCCCCTGCCGCTCCAACCGATGGAGCACGGGATACAGCATGCCGTCGGTCCACTGGAGCTCGCCGCCCGACATCTCGGCGACGCGTTTGATGATGGCGTACCCGTAGCTATCGCCGTCGGCGAGGATCGCGAGCACGAGCGGCGTGGCGGAGGCCGCCACGAGGTCTTTTCCCAGATCCATACGTGGCACTGTTATACATTGTGGTGCTATGTATGTCAAGCCGTGCCGGCCACCAAGGGCGCCCGGGGGCAGCACGAAGTTCCGGCTCGTCCTGCCGCGCTCGACGTCGGGCGCCGGCGCGACGGCCTGAGTCGGTGCGCTCAGGCTTGCTGGGTCGAGCGCAGGATGTCGGGGCGCAACGGCAGCGAGCGGACGCGCGTCCCCGTGAGCGCGAAGAGCGCGTTGGTGACCGCCGGCGCAATCGGCGGAACGCCCGGTTCGCCGACGCCTCCCGGCGGTGCGTCGCTCATGACGATGTCGACGTCGACGAGGGGCATCTCGTCGATGCGCATCATCTTGTACGTGTCGAAGTTCCCCTGCACGACACGTCCATCGTCGAGCGTGATCTCCTGGTAGAGGGCTGCCGTGAGCCCGGCGGCCACCGCGCCTGCCATCTGCTGATGAACGATGCCGGGATGGATGACCTGCCCGGCGTCAACCGCGCACCAGACATGGTGGACCCGCGGCTTGCCGTGCTCGAGCGAGACTTCAGCGACCTGCGCCACCACCGTCCCCTTGTCCTCGTGCATCGCGATGCCGTGGGCATGGCCGCCGGCGAGCGGCTTTCCCCATCCTGAGTTCTTGGCGACCACCTCCAGCACGCGGCGCTGGCGGGGCTGATCGGCCACCAGGTCGTGGCGGAAATCCACCGGGTCCCGCCCGGCGGCGTGCGCCAGCTCGTCGATGAACGACTCGAACACGAAGATGTTCTGCGACGGCCCGACCGAGCGCCAGTGGCCGGTGGGGACGCCGACATCCGGCAGTCCATACGCCACGCGGAAGTTGGGGATCGCATAACGCGTGGTCATGATGCCGTCGACGGCGTTCCGATCCACGTCGCCTGCGCGACCCTTCCCGTTGGCGCTGATCGGCTGCGAGACGACCAGCGCCTTCAGCGCCACCAGCCTGCCTGCCGCGTCCACACCACCCGCGAAGCTCACGAGCGCCGCGGGCCGGTACTGGTCGTGGCGCATGTCCTCTTCGCGCGTCCAGGTGACCTGCACGGGCTGCCCGAGTTTCTTCGACAGATGGACCGCGTCCTCGACGAAGTCGGTGCGGCTGCGGCGTCCCCAGCCGCAGCCCAGGTGCATCACGTGCACCGTGACCTTATCCGAGCGGAAGCCGGTGATGCGGGCCGTCGTCCCTTGCGTCCCCTGGGGATTCTGCGTGGGCGCCCATACCTCCGCGCCGTCGGCGCGCACGTGCGCCGTGCAGTTCATCGGCTCCATCGTGGCGTGCGCGAGATACGGAGCCTCGTAGGTCGCCTCGATTCGCTTCGCCGCCTTCGCGAGTGCCGCGTCGGCATCGCCATCGGAGCGGCCCACGACCGGAGCGGCCCTGGCGACGTCACGGAAGTGTGAAGAGATGCCGGCCGAGCTCATCCTGAACCCGGGGTTCCACTGCACGTCGAGCGCCTTCGCACCTTCGAAGGCGGCCCACGTGTTGTCGGCCACCACGGCGACGCCCGTCGGGATCTGCACGACGTCTCGCACGCCGGCGACCTGGCGCGCCCGCGTCGCATCGACGGTCTTCACCGAGCCGCCAAATTCCGGCGGATGCACGACCGTGGCGAAGCGCATGCCCGGCACGCGCACGTCGATGCCGTACTTCGTGCGGCCGCACACCTTGTCGTGCACGTCGACCTGCGGCGGGCTCGTGCCGATCAGCCGGAAATCGGCCGGTGACTTGAGCCGAGGATCGGACGGGACCGTGAGCTCGTGCGCCGCGTCGGCCAGCGCTCCATAGCCGAGGCGCTGCTTCGACCCGGTCCGATAAACGTATCCCCGTTCCGTGCGGCACGACGCGGCCGGAACCTTCCAGCGCGCCGCGGCCGCCGCGACGAGCATCTCACGCGCGGAGGCGCCCGCCTTGCGCAGCGGCGTCCATGCGCCGCCCCGCACGCTCGAGCTGCCGACGGTGATCTGCGGTCCATACTTGTGCGGGTCCGCGTCCGCCTGGACGACGCTTACGCGGCTCCAGTCCGCATCGAGCTCGTCGGCGACGATCATCGGCAGGCTGGTGCGTACGCCCTGGCCCATGTCCGCTTTGCCGACCCAGACCGTGACGCCGCCGTTCTCATCGATGCGCACGAACACGTTGGGCTGCAGCGGAGCATCAGGGCTCGGATTCCAGGGCCGGTCCGGGAGATAGACGGCCAGCATGAGGCCGCCGCCCGCCGTGCCCGTGACCCTGAAGAACTCGCGGCGATCGATCTTCCAGACCTCGCCCATGGCTCAGGCCTCCTTCGCGGCGCGGTGGATGGCCCGCCGGATGCGGTCGTAGGTGCCGCACCGGCAGATGTTCCGGGACATCACGTCATCGATGTCCGCATCCGTCGGATGCGGGTGCGCCTGCAGGAGCGCGGCGGCCGTCATGAGCATCCCCGACTGGCAGTAGCCGCACTGCGGCACTTCCTCGGCGATCCACGCCTTCTGGAGAGGATGGGTCACGTCCGGCGAGAGCCCCTCGATCGTCGTGATGTGGGCGTTCGCGGCGACCGAGACCGGGACCTGGCACGAGTGCACCGACTGCCCGTTCATGTGCACGGTGCAGGCGCCGCACTGCGAGATGCCGCACCCATACTTGGTGCCGGTGAGCCCGACGACGTCGCGAATGACCCAGAGGAGCGGAGTGCGCGGATCGACATCGACGTCGTGCGACACTCCATTGACACGGAGGGTGAAGCTGGCCACGGAAGCCTCCCGGGAGCAGCTGAATGTGCGATTACCCTATCATGAAAGGATGTGAGTGGTTTTACTGAAGAGGCGATCCGATGGACACGACACAACGCTTGCTGATTGGACTCGCTCTGTCCGCGCTTTCGCTTGCTCCTGCCTCGCTCTCGGCCGCTCCGGCCGCACCAACTCAACTGACCGAAGCCCTGCACTGGCGCAGCGTCGGCCCTTACGTCGGCGGCCGCGTGGTCGCCGTGACCGGTGTGAAGCAGCAGCCCAACATCTATTACATGGGCTCGACGGGCGGCGGCGTCTGGAAGAGTGAGGATTACGGGCTCCACTGGACGAACGTGTCAGACAAGTATTTCGATACCAGCAATATCGGCGCAATCGCCGTCGCGCCCTCCGACCCGAACGTGATCTATGTCGGGACGGGCGAGCCTGACATCCGGAACACGATGCTCACCGGCGATGGCTTGTACAAGTCCACCGACGCCGGAAAGACCTGGCACAAGGTCGGCCTGGTCGAGACGCACGTCATCAGCCGCATCGTGATCGATCCCGCAAATCCCGACGTGGTCTACGTGGCGGCGATGGGCCACGTGTTTGCCGATAACCCCGAGCGGGGCATCTTCAAGAGCACCGACGGCGGGCAGACGTGGAAGAAGATCCTGTACGTCGATCCCAAGACCGGAGCCATCGATCTCGTGATGGATCCATCGCATCCGAACGTTTTGTACGCGGCGATGTGGCAGGCGTTCCGGCAACACTGGACGTTCTCGAGCGGGGGACCGGGCAGCGGGATCTACAAGAGCACCGACGGCGGCGCCCACTGGACGAACATCACGCACAGCGCAGGGCTTCCCACCGGAATCTTCGGGCGCGTCGGGCTCGCACTCGCCCCGAGCGATCCGAGCGTGATGTACGCGATCGTCCAGGCTGAGTACCAGGGACAGGCGGGCGGCTTGTTCCGCTCCAGCGACGCCGGGCAGAGCTGGACGCTGGTGAACAACAGTATGGACCTCACCCAGCGCGCCTTCTACTACAGCCGCGTGTACGTCGATCCCAGGGATCCCAACACGATTTACCTGCCGCAGGTGGCGGCGCTGTGGGTGTCGCATGATGCCGGCAAGACGATCAGCCGGCTGCGGACACCGCACGGCGACAATCACGCGTTGTGGATCAATCCCGACGATCCGAAGGTGATGGTCGAGGGCAACGACGGCGGCGCGACCGTCAGTCGCGATGGCGGCCAGAACTGGAGCACGGAGGACAACCAGCCGACGGGCCAGTTTTATCATGTGGATCTGGACCAACAGTTCCCGTTCCACATCTATGGCGCGCAGCAGGATGAAAGCTCGATGGAGGGGCCGAGCGCGGTGGCGGCCGGCGTCATTCCGCCCGTGTGGACGTCCGTCCAGGGCGGCGAGGCGAGCTGGGTCGTGCCGCAGCCCGGCGCCCCGTGGATCACCTTCGCGAGCGGCTATTACAGCATGCTCTGGCGCGACGATCGGCGCGCGGGCCTGATCACCGAAGTGAGCCCGTGGCCGGCGTACAAATTCGGCCTGGCGGGAACCGAAATCAAGTACCGCTATGGCTGGACCCACCATCCGATCCTGTTCGTACCCGGCCATCCGCAGGAGTTGCTCGAAGGGGCGAACGTGGTGTTCGAGACGACCGACGGCGGCATCCACTGGAAGGCGATCAGTCCGGACCTCACACGCAACGACACGAGCAAGCAGCAGCGCCCGGGCGGGCCGATCAGCGCCGATGTGACCGGCGAGGAGATGTTCGACACGTTGTCGTCGGTCGCGGTCTCTCCGCTCGAGAACAACGTCATCTGGGCCGGCGCGGACGATGGCGAGGTGCACGTGACGAAGGATGGCGGCGCGAACTGGACGGAGGCGCGTCCCGCGGATCTGCCGACCTGGTCCACCGTGACCTGCATCGAGCCGTCGCACACGGAGGCGGGCACGGCGTATCTGACGGCCAGCCGCTTCGACTGGGACGACTTCCGTCCCTATGTCTATAAGACGACGGACTACGGCCAGCACTGGACGGCACTCACCTCCGGCTTGCCCGCCGATCAGTACGTCGAGAGTGTGCGGCAGGATCCCGATCAGCCGGGGTTGCTGTTCCTCGGGACCAGCGAGAGCGTGTTCATGAGCCTCGATGGCGGATCGACCTGGCAGCCGCTCTCGCTCAACCTGCCGGCCGTGCGGGTGAGCGACATCGGCATCCAGTCCGTGCAGCACGCCGTGGTGCTGGCGACGCACGGGCGCGCGTTCTGGGTGCTGGACAACCTGCAGTTCCTCGAGCAGCTGGCGCAGGCGCACGTGAGCACCGATACGGCCTACCTGTTCAAGCCGCAGCAGACCTGGCTGGTGACGCGCCGCGCCGGATTCGGCGGGGCCGGCGCCGGGGGCCAGAATCTTCCGGCCGGCGCGACGATCTTCTTTCATCTGCCGGCGAACTACGATGGCCAGACGCCGGTGACGCTGGCGTTCACCGACACGCGCGGCCAGACGATCCGCACCATCACGTGGCCGGAGACGCCGGCGACGAGCGCCACCGGTGGCGGCGCGCCGGCGCGCAGGCCCGAGCCGCTCCATCCGGGGATGAACCGTTTCCTCTGGGATCTCCGGTACCCCACCGCGACGGAGGTGAAGGGGATTTTCAACTCGGGCTTCTCGGCGTCGGTGCCGGTCGGGCCCGAAGTGGTGCCTGGCACCTACGATGTCGTCCTCACCTACAACGAGACGAGGTCGAAACAGTCGTTCCAGGTGACGCTCGATCCGCGGCTCAGCACCACGCAGGCGGAACTGCAGCAGCGGTTCGACCTCCTGATGCGGATTCACGACGCCATCAACACGCTCGATACGACGCTGAACGAGGCGATCGACGCGCGCGCCGCGTTGACGAAGGCGGTGGATGGCCAGAGCGTCCAGTCGAGCGCCGCGCAGCCCGCGTTGGAGGCCCTCGATCACGATATCGACGGGCTGGTGGATCTCAAGATCCAGTCCGGTGAGGGCGCGCTCGTCTACCCGCCGCGGCTTCGCGCCTGGTTGAGCGCGATTGAAGGACAGGTGAGCCTCGCGTTCGTGGCGCCCACGCCCGCGATGGTGGAGGTCGCAAACGACTACATCGGCCAGGCACAGTCCGGCGTTCAGCAGTTGAACACGGACATCGCGCACGCCAGAGCGGTGACGAAGCCGTGAAGGCGCTCGTTTTCGCTGGTGCCCTGGCCGTGCTGTCAGGCCCGGCCTTCGCGCAGACGCCGAAGGCTGGCCTGACCACGCCCACGGGCCACGACGTGAGTCTCGGGGTCGCCGGCTACGGCTATGTCGAGCCCGGCGCGCAGCGCGTGTCGATTCACGGTCTCAAAATCTCAGGCGAATACACCGGAACCTTGCCGCTCAACGCGCGTCGGCACTGGTTCCTTCAGGCTGATGTGCGGGGCCTTCTTGGCCGCGCCGCGTACGACGGCTACTGCTCGCCCTGGCTGATCATGCCGGATCGTGCGTCGCCGAACGGCTACGTGCTGGCCGTCGGCGATCCGTCGCCGTGCAGTGAGAGCGGCGACCTCGATTGGTATGTGGAGGGACGCGCGGTGGCGGGGAAGGACTTCGTCTTTCCCAAATGGGGACTGACACCGTTCACCGGTGTCGGTCTCCGCCATCTCTCGAACGGCACGGGCGGCCTTCCCGGCTACCGCACCGACGACTATCTCTATCTACCGCTCGGCCTCACGGTGCGAACGGGCCGCCGGCTGAGTGCGACGGTGGAATACGACCGCTTAATCCGTGGCTGGCAGAAGACGCGCGAGTCGGACTTTGGCCACATCGCGATTCCCGCCACGCCAACCGCGCCCGCGGTCTCGATCGACAGCTTCACCGACGTCTCGTTCATCCAGCACGGTGGGTGGGCGCTGCGCGCGAGCGCCAGCTACCAGGCGTTCCGGCGCTGGTCGATTGAACCGTATTACATCCGCTGGGTGATTGACTCCTCCCCTGTGAACAACGTGACGGCGACCTTCACGGTCAATCAGGTGACGGCCCGTGAGCAGCTCGGATTTTATGAGCCCTGGAATGCGACCAATGAAGTGGGCGTGAAGCTGGGGTTTCACTTTTAGCTGAGCGTGCGCAGCGGCCCCCGAGACGAGTCGGGAGCCACTGCGACCGGGCCTCGCTCACCTCGCGAGTGCCGGTTGACCGAGCCAGTGGTCGAAGGTGACCTGGCCAAGTCGCGCGTCCCGGGCGGGTACAAGTGTCTGGTCGTCCACTTCGAGGCCGTAGTAGCCGGCGCGAGAGTCGGCCACGACCTGACGCGAATCGTGACGGGCGCGGAGATCCTGCCGGATCAGATCGTCCAGCCGGAACTGCTGCGGGCCACCCACTTCGACGATGCCCCTCACGGGCTTGCCGGTGGCGACGCGGGCCAGCGCCCTCGCGACATCATCGGCCGCCATGGGCTGGATGAGTACCGGCGCCACTCGAACCGTGGAACCGTCGGTGGCGGTATCGGCGATGCCTTTGACGAACTCGAAGAACTGCGTCGCGTGGACGATCGAATAGGGAATCGCGCCTTCCTCAATCAGCCGTTCCTGCGCGAGCTTGGCCCGGAAGTATCCGCGAACGCTGCGCGGGCCGTCGGATGGCTTGCGCTCGGCCAGGCGATCGGTTCCCACTACCGACAACGCCACATGGTGTTTCACGCCCGCGGCCGCCTCGTACTTGAGAAGGTTGCGCGTCGACGTCGTAAAGAAGTTCATCGCCGCTGTTTCATCGAAGGAGGAGTTCGACACGTCGACGACCACGGAGGCGCCTTGGAGCACCTCCGCGAGGCCCTGACCGGTCAGGGTGTTGACGCCCGTGTCGAGGGACGCGGCGACGGCCTGGTGTCCCTGCTCCTGCAATTGCTTGACGAGTCTCGACCCAATCAGTCCGGTTCCACCGATCACCACAATCTTCATCTTGCCACCTCATATCTGCCGGCTGGAGACATCTGATGGACAAATTCCAGCAGGTCCTCGTTGAAACGCTGCTGGTGCGTGCTCATGAGCCCGTGAGGCGCGCCTTCGTAGACCTTCAGCGTGGCGCCCTTGATCAGCCTGGACGAGCGACGCCCGCCCACGGCCAGCGGCACGACCTGGTCATCGTCGCCATGAATGACCAGCGTCGGGATACTCATCTTCTTCAGGTCCTCCCGGAAGTCGGTTTCAGAGAACGCCTTGATGCCGTCGTACGCGGCGGTCATGCCGGCCTGCATGCTCAGACGCCAGAAGGCGTCGAGCACGCCTCGCGACACCCTGGCGCCAGGCCGGTTGGCGCCATAGAACATCAGGCTGAAGTCCTTCCAGAACTGTGATCGATCGGCTCTGATGGCCGCGCGGATCTGATCGAACACCTCGATCGGCAGTCCTTCGGGATTGTCCGGTGTCTTGATCAGCCAAGGCGGCACGGCGCCCACGAGCACCGCGCCGGCGACGCGTCGCGTTCCGTGGCGACCGATGTAGCGGACCACTTCGCCGCCGCCGGTGGAGTGGCCAACGTGGATGACCTCGGTGAGCTGGAGCGACTCGACGAGCGCCGCGAGGTCATCGGCGTACGTGTTCATGTCATTGCCGGTCCACGTCTGGCTCGACCGACCGTGACCGCGGCGGTCGTGGGCAATCGCGCGATACCCCTGAGAGGCGAGGACGTGCAGCTGCTCATCCCAGGCATCCGCGTTCAGCGGCCACCCATGGCTGAACACGACCGGCTGACCGGTTCCCCAGTCCTTGTAGAAGATCTGCGCTCCGTCTCTCGCGCTGATGTCGGGCATGGTGTCTCTCCTCTTGAACCGAAGCCACAGGGTAGGGCGCCGATGCGCGGCGCGCTATGGAAGAGGCGTGATAAACGTGTGGAGCGCGCGTGAAATGTTCGTACAATCGGCTGCTGGACCACGCGATGTCATGTACGGCTCTGCTGTTTGCTCCGTTTCGACTGGACCTCGACAACGAGGAGCTGTGGCGGGATACCGACCGGGTGTCGATCCGTCCCAAGACGTTCGCGGTGCTGCGGTACCTGGCGCGGCACCCTCAGCGGCTCATTACGAAGCAGGAGCTGCTGGAGCACGTGTGGCCGGGCGTGAGCGTGGACGAGGAGCTGCTGCGCGGCTACATCCGTGAGCTGCGGCGTCTGCTGGGCGACACGGCGACTTCATCCCGGTTCATCGAAACGGTTACGCGGCGCGGGTACCGCTTCCTGCCGGACGTCGTCGAGGACGCACCCGCCGAGGAACAGCAACCGTGTGAACCGGCGGGCGGCGGCGCGTGTCACGTCCGGTCGCCGGTTGCGGTGGGGATTCTTCATTCGCTGACGGGCATGATGGCGCGCACGGAGACGCCGGTCGTCGACGCGACCTTGCTGGCCATCGAGGAAATCAATCAGGACGGCGGCATCCAGGGACGGCCGATCAGGCCTATCGTCGTGGACGGCCAGTCCGATGAGGCGGCGTTCGCGCGCGAGGCGGAACATCTCATCACGACCGGACGTGTGGCCGCGCTCTTCGGGTGCTGGACGTCCGCGTGCCGCAAGGCGGTGCGGCCCATCGTCGAGCAGCACGATCACCTCCTGCTCTATCCCGTGCAGTACGAAGGCCTGGAGCAGTCTCCGAACATCGTCTACACGGGCGCGGCGCCAAACCAGCAGATCGTGCCCGCGCTGCGGTGGGCGTTCGGGTTCCTGCACGCCCGGCGCTTTTTTCTCGTGGGCTGGGACTCGATCTCGTCGTGTGCGGCTCACGAAATCATGCGTGACGAGATCGCGGCGCTCGGGGGCGAGATCGTCGGTGAGGCGCGCCTCGCGCCGGACGGCACCGATGTGCCCCGGACGGTTCGCAGAGTGTCCGCGAGTCGTGCGGACCTCGTGATCAATTCGACGGTTGGCGATCTCAACGTCTTGTACTCACACGTCCTGCGCGCCGCGGGCGTGACGCCGGAGAAGACGCCGACCCTGTACCTCAGTGTCGGCGAAATCGAGCTCCTCAGCCTGTCGAACGGCGAGACGAACGGCGACTATGCGGCCTGGAATTACTTCCAGAGCCTGGATCGGCCGGAGAACCGCGCATTCGTCGACCGCTTCCGGACGCGGTACGGACCGCAGCGGGTGATTGGCGACCCGATGGAGGCCAGCTACATCGGCGTGCACGTCTGGGCGCAGGCGGCTCGCGAGGCTGACGCGGATGATATTCCCTCGGTCCGGCGCGCCATGCAGCATCAAACGTTCCAGGCGCCTGAAGGATCCGTTCGTATCGATGCTGAGAATCAGCACACGTGGAAGACGATGCGGCTTGGCCGGATTACGGGCGGGGGACAGCTGGAAACGATCTGGAGCTCGGAGACGGCGATTCGGCCGGAGCCGTTCCCGGCCTCGCGGTCACGCGCCGAGTGGCAGCAGTTGCTCGCCGACTGCTACGAGCGCTGGGGCCGTCATTGGACGAAGCCGCGGGCCTACCTGCGCACCTCGTAATGCAGCGCCACCATGCCGCTCTTGTCGGCCTTCGCGTCGAGCAGGTGCAGGGCGACGTCTCGGTCGAGCCGCCCGAAAAACGAGATGCCGTCGCCAATCAGGATCGGCAGGATCGAATAGCGCACCTCGTCGGCCAGGCCCCGGCGCAGGCATTCCCCGCAGACTTCGCCACCGCCGACAACCCAGATACTGCGGAAGGCCGGCTTCAATCGCTCGTTCACCAGAGCGGCGAGATCGCCCGCATAGAACTCGACGGAGCGCCTGGTCTTCGGCAGCGTGCGGCTGGTGAGGACGAACGTCGGCTTGTCGCCGTACGACCACCCGAACCCTTTGGCCTCGAAATTCAGCGCCGTCTCGTACGTGCGCGAGCCCATGACGTAGCAGTCGATCGTCTTCAGAAATGCCTCGACGATCTCCGGCGTCATGCTTTCCCCGGCGTCGAAGCGATCCGACACCTCGAGCCAGTCGACGCCGCCATCCCGTTTGGCGATGAAGCCGTCAAGGCTCGAGGCCATGTGAATCGTCAGACGCCCGGGATCGCTCACTGTGGCGACCCCACCACCGGCAGCTCGATGAAGCTCTCGCGGCCTGGTGCGTGATAGATCCGCTCGGTCGCCTTCCGGTAGTCGCCGGGCTTGGCGAAGAAGATGTTCGGCACGAACGTCTGCGGATTCCGATCGTAGAGCGGGAACCAGCTCGACTGAATCTGGACCATGATCCGGTGCCCCGGCAGGAACACATGGTTCGCGGTCGGCAGCTCGAAACGATAGGTGAGCGGCTCGTTCGGCGTGATTGCCTTCGGTGTCTCGAGACTCTCGCGGTAGCGGCCGCGGAAGATGTCGGCCGAGATCATCAGCTGATAGCTGCCCATCTCCGGCTGCGAGGCCACCTGGGGCGGATATTCATCAATCACCTTCACCACCCAGTCGACGTCACTCCCCGTCGTCGAGGCGACGAGGTTCACGACGGGCTGCCCGCTGATCGTCACCGGCTTCGTGAGTGGATCCGACACGAACGACAGCACGTCGGGCCGGCCGGACACCTCGCGCTGATCCGTCACGAGCCATGTGTGCCAGCCCGGATCCGGATATCGGTTCGGCCGCGCCCGGTACGGAACCGGCTTCGAGGGATCCGAGACGTACTCGTCGTAGGCCTCGCCGCCCGCCGCTGGTGCGTTGAAGCCGACCTTGAGGCCCGGCTCCAGATAGAGCTTCTGCGCCTGCCCGGGCGGCCACGCCTTCAACTGCTCCCACTGGTTGGTGCCGGTCTCGAAGATCGTGACCGGCGACACGTTCATCGCGGGCGCATCATCTTTGAGGTAGTGCGCGAGGAAGGGTGCGAGCACGTGCTCCCGGAACCAGAGCGCGGTGTCGCTGCCGAACTGAATCGGGCCGAGCGCGCTCCCCTCATTGATTTCCTGGCCGTGATACCAGGGGCCGATGGCCAGGTAGACCATGTCGTTGGCGGTGTCCTTCGGTTCGATGGCCTTGTACACCGCCGCGGCGCCGTAGATATCCTCCTGATCCCAGAGGCCGCCGACGATGAGCGTCGGCACCTGGAGCGGCTCGCGGGCGAGAATCTTGTCCATCGCCTGGTCCTGCCAGAACTCGTCGTAGGTCGGATGCGCCTCGAGCTTGCGCCAGAAGCCGAGCTGATCCATCCCGCGCTCGCGTCCAAGCTCCCCGGCCGAGCCCGCGTGCATGAACATGTCGTAATCGTCTTCGTACGAGAGCCACCACTTGATGTTGTTCGATGGCGAGGCCTCCCCGTTGTAGATGTACGACATCATCTGCTCGCGGAACGCGCCGTTGTGGAACCAGTCGTCGCCGCGCCAGCCGTCCACCATCGGGTTCATCGGCACGTCCACCTTGAGCGCGGGGTGCGGATGCACGAGCGCCATCAGCGGCAGGAATCCGTCGTACGAAATCCCGAGAATCCCGACCTTGCCGTTCGTCTCGGGGACGTGCTTGACGAGCCAGTCGATCGTGTCGTACGTGTCGGTCGACTCGTCGACGTTCGTCGGATTGAGCGGCCCGTGCAGCGGCCGGTTCATCACGAAATCGCCCTCGGAGTGGTACTTGCCCCGGATGTCCTGCACCACGCGGATGTAGCCGCCGTCGACGATGACGTCGGTGGCGTTGTCGTAGCCCTGCAGGATCGGCGCGAGATGGGAGCTTTCGGCGTGCGACGTCATCGAGTCGGCGTCGTAGGGCGTGCGCGTGAGGAGGATGGGCGCGTGCGTCGCGCCTTTCGGCACCAGGATCACGGTGTGGAGCTTCACGCCGTCGCGCATCGGAATCATCACGACGCGCCGCTCGTACTCGAAGCTGCTCGTCACCGGCTTGAACGTGGACGGAATCTCCGTGGGCAGCGTCTGTGCCTGCTGGCGCGCCGCCAGTGGCACCGCCGCGCACACCGCCACCACCATCAGCACCGCGAGCCGTCTGCTCGTCATGGAGAGTCTCCTGTGACCGTGATGTGTTGCTGAGCGGCAGAATCTTAACACGCTGACCGTGTAGAATCGCGCGGAGTCCGTATGAGCTTCGGGACACTCGACGTTACCATCACCGGGACCGTCGTTCCGAGCGTCGGCCCCTCACTGACGTATTCGCCGCTCCATCTCCTCATCGGGGCCGACCCGATCGTTCAGCCGCAGACCCGGGGCGTCGTCCCACGACGGTCCGTCATTCCGCCGATGAAATGACTCCGCCGGGCCGCCGTGCACTCACACCTGCTCGTCGATTCGCGCACGGTCGAGCGCGCATGCCATCTTGCCGCACGCTCCAGCCGTCGATTGTGGTGACACGGATACGCATCATGTAGGATTGTTCGCATCCGCGCGGCAAGTAGCCAGGGGCGCGCGGCCGCGACTGGTGTCGGGGCCGCGCGCTCGCATCCGCCCGCCGGGCGGGTCGACCCCCTCCACTCGTCATCATTATATGTTCGTACGCCGACCGTTTAGCTTTCCTCCTCGTGCAACTCCCGTCGAGGAGGGGAAGGTGTTCCGCTCGTCGC
>JANWLS010000206.1 GCA_025450765.1 Vicinamibacterales bacterium
AGACCATCTCCACCAGCTTGCCGTGCGATCCCGAGGTCCGTCGTTCAAGGCTCGTCGCTACCGTGGCCATGTGCTCCCCTCCGATCGTGCCAGCATTTTTCAATGGGGCGTGGGGCCCCACCCCCGCGCCGCGCGCTATCCGATCAGCGTCGGCATCCGCGGGTCGATCGGCTCGCTCGGATTCACCGAGGTCATGTCGCGCAGCGTCGAGGTGCCGACGACGCGATGGTCGCTTTCGTGATGCGTGATCCGCCCCGGCTCGGCGCTCTTCTTGATCTGGTCCTCACCGCGCCTGCCGACGCTCTTGCCGGAGTACTTCGGGTGCCCCTTGCCTCGGAGGGTGACGCTGTCGTCCTGCACGCGGTATCTGCCCATGGCTGTCCTCATGCTTCAATGCGCGTGGGGCCCCACCCCCCACGCGCGCGCGCTCGGCGGCTCGGCTCCGCCTCGCTTCCCTCCGGCGCCTCGCGCGAGCCGCAGGCGCTATTGCCAGGGTGCGTCGTAGCCGCTTTTCAGGTGCGAGCCCTTGTGGCGCCACTTCGGCTCCTGGTCGACGCTGTGCGCGGTGATGCCGCGCAGCGTCCGGATCATGCTGCCGTAGGCCGTGCTCCCCATGGTCGAGACGGTGCTGCCCGGCGGCTCGTCCATGAACGGCATGAACTTGTCGGGGAATCCCGGCATCGTGCACGCGATGCAGATGCCGCCGACGTTCGGGCAGCCGCCGATCCCGGCCATCCAGCCGCGCTTGGTGACGTTGCAGCGCACGACGGGGCCCCAGCATCCGAGCTTGACGAGACACTTGGGCGAGCCGTACTGGTGCGCGAAGTCGCCCTGTTCGTAGTAGCCGCCGCGGTCGCACCCTTCGTGAACGGTGCGGCCGAACAACCAGGTCGGGCGCAGCTTGTCGTCGAGCGGGATGATCGGAGCCTGACCGGTGAGCTGATAGAGGAGATACAGCAGCGTCTCCGAGAGATTGTCCGGTTGGACCGGGCAACCCGGCACGCACACGATCGGAAGCCCGGCTTTCGATCGCCAGTCCCAGCCGAGGTAATCCGGCAGTCCCATCGCGCCGGTCGGATTGCCGGCCATCGCATGAATGCCGCCGTAGGTGGCGCACGTGCCGGCCGCAATCACCGCTGTCGCCTTGGGCGCCAGCCGATCGATCCATTCATTGGTCGTCATCGGCTGGTCGTCCATGGTCGAGGCGCCAGGATGACGGTTGCCGAACGCCGCCCAATACCCTTCATCCTTGATGGCTTCGTTCGGGATGGATCCCTCGACGACGAGCACGAATGGTTCGAGGTCGCCCGCGTCGGCTCGCCAGAACCAGTCCATGAAGTCGTCGCCCACCTGCACGTCCACGAGGGGCCAATGGAACTGCACCTTGGGCAGCCCCGGGATCGCGCCAAGCGCGATGTCTTCGATGCTGGGCTGCGTCGCGCTGGTCAACGACACCGAGTCGCCGTCGCAGCTCAGCCCGGCGTTGATCCAGAGCACGTGGACGGTCATCTCGGATGGATTGGATACGGGCGCCATCGAAAACCCCTTTCGCGATGGGCGGGAGGGTGTCGGATGATTGTCGCCGCCCGAAATGCACGGCGGGTGCCACGAGGTGCGGACGACCACGGTCGCCGTGTTCGGCGCGGGCGTCACTGGAATGACGATTGCGGACGAGGAGCGCCGGACGCACCCGCGCGGTGTGGACACGCCCGGGTGTTCTCATTCAGAACAGGACGCGTCGGCCCCGTATACAGGTGAAGCCATGCACGAGCTGTCGGTGGCCCTCGCGCTCGTCGAGCTGGCGTCGGAAGAAGCGCGCCGCCTGGGCGATGTGCAGATCTCAGCCGTGCACGTTCGGATCGGACAGCTGGCGGCGATCGTGCCCGATGCGCTCCGCTTCTCGTTCGATCTCGCGGCCGAAGGCACGGCGCTCACCGGCGCGCGGCTGGAAATCGAGCCGGTGCCGACCTCCGTGGCCTGTCAGGCGTGCGGGACGCACGTGCTCGACGCGTTCCAGCCGATCTGTTGCCCGCGATGCGGCGGTCCTGCCGATCTGCGGAGCGGCCGCGAGCTCGAGCTACGCGCCCTGGAGGTGATCGATCATGACGGCCCGGATTGTTGAAGTTCGACAGGACATCCTGAAGAAGAACGATCTGCTGGCGCGCGCGCTGCGGTCGCGGTTCGAAGAAGCCGGTGTGTTCGTCGTGTCGCTCGTCTCGAGCCCCGGCGCCGGCAAGACGACGCTCCTCCAACGGACACTTGCGGCCCTGCGAAGCTCCCTCCGGGTCGCCGCCGTCGTCGGCGATCTTCAGACCGACAACGATGCGCGGCGGCTCGCCGAGGCCGGGGTTCCCATCCGGCAGATCACGACGGGAACGGTCTGCCACCTCGATGCGAACATGCTCGAGCAGGCGCTCGAGGATTGGGATCTGCGCGCGCTCGACGTCCTCTTTGTCGAAAACGTCGGCAATCTCGTGTGCCCTGCGAGCTACGATCTCGGCGAGGCGTTGCGCGTGGTGCTGCTGTCGGTCACCGAAGGCGAGGACAAGCCGCTCAAGTACCCGACCATCTTCGGATCGGCGGACAGCGCGGTGCTGACGAAGATCGATCTGGCGGACGTCGTGGACTTCGACCGGGACGCGGCGCGGCAGGCGATCGAAGCGGTCCGCCCCGGAATGGACGTGCTGGAGGTGTCCAGCCGCTCCGGCGTCGGCCTCGAAGCGTGGATCAATTACCTTCAGGCGATGCGCACGCACGCGTTCGCCGTCGGGACGCACTGATTCAGGACTGCAGGCGGGCGCTCACGGTGATCTCGGCCTTGAACAGCTTCGAGACGGGGCACCCCGTTTCGGCAGCATGCACGGCCGCGTCGAACTTGGTCTGGTTGGCGCCCGGGATGTGCGCCGTCAGATCGAGGTGACTCTTCGTCACGGCGAAGCCGGCCTGGACCTTTTCGAGCGTGATCGTCGCCGTGGCTTCCATCCGGGTGGCTGTGAGCCCCGCCTGACCCAGTTCCAACGAGAGCGCCATCAGGAAACAGCCGGCATGCGCGGCGGCCAGCAGTTCTTCGGGATTGGTCCCGCTGCCCTGCTCGAATCGCGCCGAGACCGAGTACGGCGCCTGGCGCAGCACGCCACTCGCCGTCGACACCTCGCCTTTGCCGTCTTTGAATCCGCCCTGCCACACCGCCGAGCCAGTTCGCTGCATGACGCACCTCCTCGTGCCATCATCGCACGAACGGCACGATCGACCAGGGCGATGGATCAGCTCGCACGACGCGCGCGAAAACGAAAGCGACGGCCGGTCGGGTTCACGTCGACCTGGGGGTCGATGAATCCGGCCTGCTCCAGCCGGTGCGGCAGGCCCGCCGGGTCGACCAGCACCATCGTGTCGGCGATGTGCAGCAGCCCGAAGACGCGGCTGTACAGGCTGTCGGTTCCGGCAAACACCGCTCCGGGCTTGAGCACGCGCGCCACTTCCGCCAGCAAGCGATCCTGCAGCGCGGGCGACGGCACGTGGTGCAGCATGGTGAAGGAGACCGCGGCGTCGAAGCTCGCGTCCGGCTCCGACATGCGCGTCGCATCCTCGCAGCGCACGGTCACGTTGCTCCCCGACATCCGCGCGGACAACTGATGGGCGAGGCGCCGGTCGATTTCGATGCAGGTCAAGGTGCGCGCCCGGTGGCGCAGGAGATCGGTCGTGATACCGGGGCCCGGGCCGACCTCGAGCACCCGCCCGTCGAGTCGAAGACCTTCGAGGGCCCAGGGGAGAATCTCGGCTTCGACCTGCGTCCGCCAATGAGCGGAGCGACAGAGCCAGCGATGTAAGAGATTCATGTCGGCATCAGGCCTCGGGCCTCAGCCTATCACGCGCGCGGCAACTTCAGCGGGACGGCGGGATCGTCCGCCGAGGCTGAACCAGCCCGCACCCAGCCGAAGCGGGTCACCAGGGAACCGATGATCGCCGAGAGGCCGGCGGCGCGGCGGGCCATGCGCCGCCTGCGCCCCAGCAGCCGAAGCGCCAGCGGCATCGGCCCCGACAGCAGGCCGCCTACGCGCACCAGGAGGCCGCTCGGCCCTTCCTTCAAGGGTCGCACGGCTGCCGATCGCTTCATCTCCACGCTCGCGCCGGCGACCGTTTCAGCCGCCGCGGCCACCGTCGCCAGATGGTGCAAGGCTGCGTCACGATGGCCGAGCAGCTCCAGCAGCGCTGTCGCGGAGCCGAGCGCGGAGGCGCCGAAGTGCGCTGGCAGAAGATCGACGGCTTCCGACCAGGCCGGGATCGCGGTTGCGCCGATGAGGACGCCGGTGTACGTCGTCATGACGGCGCCGGTCGCCGCAGCGGCGACGTCAAGGGCAGCCGATGACGTGAGCGCCGCACCCGTCGCGGATGCGCCGAACGCGCTCAGCGCCCAGGAGCCGACCGACATCGCGCTCTGCGGCTTGAACACACGCAGCATGTTGAGGAAGCGCGAGGGTCGTCCGAGATCCTCGGTCAGCAGCGCGGCCGAGATCAGCGCGCCGCCCGCAGCCATCCACCGGGCGTCATGCGCGAGACGGTTGCGGCCTCGCGCACGCGCGGCGGCGCCGATGATGGCCGCGGCGCCTGCCGCGCCGCCCACGAAGAAGTAAAGCGGGACGCTCGCGCTCCACACCGGCCGCTTCAGCAGCGGCAGGCCGTAGTAGCCGGTTTCCGACGGGGGCACAGGCGGGCCCTGCGCCGGCGGCGCCGCCAACTCGCGCGCTTCGTCGCGGATGCTGGTGAGCGTGATCTCGCGACGATCGGTATCAGTGGGCATGGGATTGAGCGGCAAACGCAATTAACGCCGCGCCAATCAGGCTGGCGGCGGTCACGAAGGCGGAGCGCCAGGCTCGGCGCAGGTAAACGCTCGGCACGTCGGGCTTCGGCGGCAGGTTGTAGGCCACCGGGTCGCCGCGCACGATGAAGAGCGCGTGCGTGCCGCCGACGCTCCCCTCGTGCGCATCGTAGAGCACGGCATCGGTTACCCCACGCGCGGCGAGTCCATCGAGCCGCCGGCTCGCTTCGCGCCGGAGATCCGCCATGTCGCCGAACACGATCGACTCGGTCGGACAGACCTGCGCGCAGGCAGGCGTCAACCCCGCCTTCTGCCGGTCGTAGCAGAACGTGCACTTGAACGCGCGCCCATCGTCTGGACGGCGGTCGATGACGCCGAACGGGCACGCCACCACGCAGTAGCCGCAGCCGTTACAGATGTCCGGCTGGACGAAGACGCCGCCGAATTCCGTCCGCACGATCGATCCCGTCGGGCACGCGTCGAGGCAGCCGGCGTGCTCGCAGTGCTTGCAGACGTCGGACGAAAAGCTCCAGGTCGGCTGCCCGGCGGCGTGACCGCCGCGACCTGGCACCGCCTCGTGCTCGACGAACTTGACGTGCCGCCACGTCGAATGGCCGAGCGCCTTGGTGTTGTCGTACGACAGCCCGGTCCAGACGTAGCCGTCCTGCGGCACCTCGTTCCATGCCTTGCAGGCGACCTCGCAGGCCTTGCAGCCGATGCAGACGGTGGAATCGGTGAGAAAGGCGGTGGTCGGCATTTTTCAAGTTTGCGGTGGGGCCCCACCCCCACCGCCTGTCCTCGCGCTCAGAACGCGCTCGGGTTACCGCAAGATCAGGCCCATTCGCGAGATCGGCGCCCAGGTGTCACATTGCACACCAGCGCCTTGGTTTCCATGATGCGCACGTTCGGTTCCTCCGACATCGCGAGCAGGTCGTTCACCGTGTCGCCGCACACCAGCCCGCGATGGCCGAACTGATACGGGAGCGCCACCTGGTGAATCGTCCGTCCCCCCGCCGTGATCGGCCGGATGCGCGAGGTCGGGAGCGCGCGCGCCTCAATCGCCCCTCGCGGTGAGGTAATCGTCACCCAGGAGCCCGGATTGACGCCGAGCTCGTCGGCAAGCTCCGTCGACAGCTCACAGAACAACGCCGGCTGCAGCTCCGCCAGGTGCGGGAGCGTCCGCGTCATGCCACCTGCGGTGTGGTGCTCGGTGAGTCGATAGGTCGTCAGCACGTATGGGTAGCGTGGATCGGGCGAGGCTGCGTACTCGTTGTCCGCGCGTTCCATGCGATCGGCGGCAGGGTTGACGGCGTGCGCCGGATAGAGCGCGTTGCCCAGCGGTGATTCGAGCGCTTCGTAATGCGTCGGCAGCGGCCCGTCCTTGAGGCCGCTGCTCACCCAGATCCAGCCGACACCGTCAGGATGCATGATGAAGGGCGCATCCCCCGGCAGCGCCGCGTCGCCTTCTGCGCCCTCCGGCGGTCGATAATCCGGCGCCTTGCTGGTCGTGAAGTCGGGCGCGTCGTAGCCGATCCACTCGTGCGCCCGCTCGTCCCACCAGACCAGCTTCTTCCGCTCGCTCCAGGGCCGTCCATCAGGTCGCGCCGAGGCGCGGTTGTACATGATGCGGCGATCGGACGGCCAGGCGAAGCCCCAGCCGTGACCGTACCGGCCTCGCGGGTGCCGGCCGCGCGCCTTGTTCTCGCCTGTCTTCGGGAAGACGCCGGAATAGATCCAGCAGCCGCACGCGGTGGACCCATCATCGGCGAGCGCCTTGTAGTCCTTGACCAGCACGCGATCCGCAACCGTCCAGCCGTTGATCTCCTGGAGGATCGCCTCGGGATCGGGCTCCCCGTTTTCGCCTTCCGTTGGATAGTCCCAGGTGAGCGCGTTGAGTCCCTGGTTCCGCGGGCGCGGATCGGCAGCCGCACGGGCTTTCAGGCGTCGGCCCAGCTGATAGACGAACGCCGTCTCGCTCGTGCAATCGCCCGGGGGCTCGACCGCTTTCTCACGCCACTGCAGCAGCCGCTGCGTGTTGGTAAACGTGCCGGCTTTCTCAGCATGACCGGCGGCCGGAAACAGAAAGACTTCGGTGCCGACCGTGGCGGGATCGAGCTCGCCGCGTGCGACCTCCGGCGAGTCGAGCCAGAAGCTTGCGGTCTCCGTTTCGACCATGTCGCGGACGACGAGCCATTTGAGCTTCGCGAGCGCACGCCGCTCGAGCCGCGCGTTCGGCGCGCCCACGGCGGGATTCTGGCCCATGACGAACAGGCCTTCGAGGCCGCCGTCAGCCATCTCGAGCCAGTAGCCCTGGTGTGAATGGTCGCCGGTCACGCGCGGCAGCCAATCGAAGCCCCAGTCGTTCTCGCGGGTCGCGGCCTCGCCGTACCAGGCCTTGAGGAGGCTGACGATGTACGCGTCGAAGTTCGCCCACCATCCGGTCTTCGAGCGGTGCGTCGCGACGTAGTCGGCGAAGCGATGCGAGTCCGCCTCGAAGAACGGCATCGGCAGGTAGCCGGGCATGATGTCGTACAGCGTCGGGATATCGGTCGATCCCTGGATGGACGCATGCCCGCGCAGCGCCAGGATGCCGCCGCCCGGCCGGCCGATATTGCCGAGCAGCAGCTGGAGGATGGCGGCGGTGCGGATGATCTGGACGCCTTTCGAGTGCTGCGTCCATCCGACCGCGTAGCAGATCGCGGCGGTACGCTCGGGACCGGAGGCGGACGTGAACGCGTGCGCGATCTTCAGGAAGATGTCGCGTGGCACGCCGCACGTCTCCTCGACGAGCTCCGGCGTGTAGCGCGCGAAGTGCCGCCGCAACAATTGATAGACACACCGCGGATGCTGCAGCGTCGGATCGCGCTCGAACTGGCTCAGGTCGGCCGCCTCGCCGCCGCGATCTTTCCCGTGCCCGCCGCCCGCCCTGGAGTGACCGGCCGGCGTCCCGTTCTCGGGCGCCCCTTCGTAGAACCAGGTCTCCGGGCTGTACTGGTGATGCTCGGCATCCCAGCCCGAGAACAACCCGCCGAGATCTTCCGTGTCCTGGAAATCCTCGCGGATGATCGTTGCTGCGTTCGTGTAGTGGACCACGTACTCGCGGAAATCGAGCTGGCGCTCGACGACGTACCCGACGAGGGCGCCGAGAAAGACGATGTCGCTGCCGGCGCGGATGGGGGTCCACACATCGGCCATCGCGGAGGTGCGGGAGAACCTGGGATCGACGTGGATGATCGTGGCGCCGCGCTCGCGCGCCTTCATCACCCAGCGGAAGCCGACCGGGTGGTTCTCGGCCATCGACGATCCCATGATGAGGATGGCATCGCTGTTGGCGAGATCCTCCTGCGCCGTGGTGGCGCCGCCCCGGCCGAACGAGGTGCCCAGACCGGGCACCGTGGAGCTATGTCATATCCGGGCCTGGTTGCTGATCGCCACCATGCCCAGCCCGGCGCTGAACAGCTTCTTGATCAGGTAATTCTCTTCGTTGTCGAGCGTGGCCCCGCCGAGGTGGGCGATCGACGGGCACTGCATCAGCACCTCGCCGTCGCGGGCCTCCACGAATCCGCGCTCGCGTGAGGCCCAGACGCGATCGGCCACCATGTCGAGCGCCTGCTCGAGTGGCAGCTCCTGCCAGGCTGTGGCGTACGGCGCGCGATACTTCACGCGCGTCAGCCGCGCGGCATGCGTGAGCAGCTGAAAACTGGCTGCCCCCTTTGGGCACAGGTCGCCCTGCGAAATCGGGGAGTCCGGGTCCCCTTCGATGGCGACGAGCTGGCCGTCGCGATGATAGATGCGCTGGCCGCAGCCGACGCCGCAGTAGGGGCAGACTGATCGCGCCACCGACGCGCCCACATGCCGCGGCCTCAGCGCGCGCGTCCGCGGGCTCATCGCTTCGGGCCCGGTCCCGTCGCCGCCGCGCACGAGTTGTTTGAGGAGAGGCCACTCGAGGAAAAGGTTGATAGCCATCCGCGCGCTCCCGCTGCTCGAAAGCAAAGCACATTCCCTCGGGCGCACTGGCACTTTGATTGCTCGGTGAGTCGGTTGATCCAACCGCGTCGGGTTCGTGCGAGGCAGGAAAGCGGAGGAAGAGGGACCATGGCACTTGAATCACTGCAGGATCTTCTGATGGACGAGCTGTGTGACCTGTATGACGCGGAGCATCAGATTCTCCGCGCGCTGCCTGAAATGGCCGAGGCCGCCAAGACGCGCGACCTGCAGCAGGCCTTCAAGGAACATCACGAGCAGACCAAGGAGCACGTGGCGCGGCTCGATCGCGTGTTCAAGCTCTTCAACGAGCAGGCGCGGCCGAAGCCGAGCGAAGGGGTGAAGGGCATCATCGCCAAAGGCCGCGTGCGGACGAAGGAGGCCAGCGAGGCGGAAGTGCGCGATGCGGCGCTCATCAGCACCGCGCAGCGCATCGAGCATTACGAGATCGCCGCGTACGGATGCGCGCGCACCTTCGCCCGCGTGCTCGGTGAGCAGGAGGCCGTGTCGCTCCTGCAGCAGACGCTCGATGAAGAAGGCGAAACCGACAAGACGCTCACGCGCCTCGCCGAGCAGCACATCAACCCGCGCGCGCACGCACACGCGTAATCGGGGCTCTGCCCCGTACCCCGGCTCACTGCGCTGCGCTCGCGCGTCGTCGCGCACGCCGCGTCGGTCGCGGGCGCGCCCGG
>JANWLS010000207.1 GCA_025450765.1 Vicinamibacterales bacterium
ACCTCCGACTGTCGAACGTCGACTCGGTGCCGCCGATGTGGAACGTCTTCGTCGGCGAATTGTCTATGGTCGGGCCGCGGCCCGCACGCCCGCACTTCGTCGAGCAGTTCCGGCATCGCTTCCCGCAGTACATGCTGCGGCACAAGGTGAAGGCGGGCCTCACCGGCTGGGCGCAGGTGAACGGCTGGCGCGGCAACACGCCGATCGAGAAGCGGATCGAGTACGATCTCTATTACATCGAAAACTGGTCGGTGCGGCTGGACCTGAAGATTATGTGGCTCACGTTCGTCCGCGGCTTCTTCCACAAGCATGCCTACTGACCGTTCGCGCGTCGTCGTGACGGGAGCCGCCGGCTTCATCGGCTCCCACCTCTGCGAATTCCTCCTCGACCACGGCCACTCGGTGATCGGGATCGACAACCTGCTCACGGGCGATCTGGCGAACATCGCGCACCTGGTGAACCGCGATTTCCTGTTCATCAAGCACGACGTCACCAACTATATCTACATCGATGGCCCGGTCGACTACGTGCTGCACTGGGCGAGCCCGGCGAGCCCGATCGACTACCTCGAGCTGCCGATTCCGACCCTGAAGGTCGGTGCGCTCGGGACGCACAAGGCGCTGGGGCTGGCGAAAGCCAAGGGCGCCCGGTTCGTGCTGGCTTCGACGTCCGAGGTGTACGGCGATCCCCTGGAGCATCCGCAGAAGGAAAGCTACTGGGGGAATGTGAATCCGATCGGCCCGCGGGGGGTGTACGACGAGGCGAAGCGGTTCGCGGAGGCGATGACGGTCGCGTACCATCGCTATCACGGCCTCGACGCCAAGATCGTCCGGATCTTCAACACCTACGGGCCCCGCATGCGCGTCAACGACGGCCGTGCGGTGCCGACCTTCATCTCGCAGGCGCTCCGGAACGAGGACATCACCATCTTCGGCGACGGGAGCCAGACGCGCAGCTTCACCTACATCACGGACCTGGTCGGCGGCATCTATGCGCTGATGCGGTCGAACGTGAACGATCCGGTGAACATCGGGAACCCGCGTGAGATGACGATCGCGGAAATCGCGGAGACGATCGTGCGGATGACCGGCTCGAAGAGCCGCCTCGTGCACCGGCCGCTGCCGACCGACGACCCGAAGGTGCGCCAGCCGGACATCACGCGCGCGCGCACGCTGCTCGGATTCGAGCCGAAGGTGGCGCTCGAAGAGGGCCTCGTGCAGACGATCGATTACTTCAGAAACAAATAGGGGTCAGATCTTGTTTCTTGCACCGCTGTCCACCAGTGAGTGCAACAAACAAGATCTGACCCCTTCGTTCTTATTCCTCGAGATCTTCGCCGGCGTCTTCCTCGTCGAACTCTTCCTCTTCCTCGTCGATCATCATCGACTCATCCTGGTCGTGGGCTTCGCTCTCGTGCTCGCCGCCCTTGCGATGCATGTGCTCGTCTGTATCGCGCATCTGGCCTCGGTCGTCTCGATTCTCGCGACTGGTGTCGTGGCTATCCGAGTGTCGAGGTTCGGCCATGGTGTCCTCCTTCAGACGTATCGCACCCGTGGTGCAAGTTCGGATCCGGCCCGATCACGCTGACGAGATCTACCGCGTGAGCTTCCGGTACTTGATGCGATGCGGCTGGTCCGCCTCCCCGCCGAGGCGCCGGCGGCGATCCGCTTCGTAATCCTGGTAGTTCCCCTCGAACCAGACCACCTTGCTGTCGCCTTCGAACGCCAGCATGTGCGTGGCGATGCGATCCAGGAACCACCGGTCGTGGCTGATCACCACGGCACACCCGGCAAATTCGAGCAGCGCATCCTCGAGTGCGCGGAGCGTGTCGACGTCCAGGTCGTTGGTGGGCTCGTCGAGGAGCAGCAGATTGCTCCCCTGCCGCAGCAGCTTGGCGAGATGGACACGGTTGCGTTCGCCACCGGACAGCGTGCCGAGCTTTCGCTGCTGGGCCGTTCCCTTGAAGTTGAACCATGAACAATACGCACGCGACGGCACGCTGCGTTTGCCGACCAGCAACTCGTCCTCGCCGCCCGAGATCTCCTGCCAGACCGTCTTCTCCGGATCGAGCGCATCGCGGCTCTGATCGACGTACCCGGTCTTGACGGTTTCGCCGACGCGAAGCGTGCCTGAATCCGGCGGCTCCTGTCCCGTCATCATCCGGAAGAGCGTCGTCTTCCCGGCCCCGTTCGGGCCGATGACGCCGACGATGCCCCCGCGCGGGAGGGTGAAGTCGAGGTTATCGATGAGCAGCCGGTCGCCGTAGCCTTTCGAGAGCGTGCGCGCTTCGACGACGATGTCGCCCAGACGAGGTCCGGGCGCGATGTAGATTTCCGCCGAGTCGGCGCGCTCGGCGGTTTCCTGGCTGAGGAGCTGCTCGTACGAATTCAAACGGGCCTTGCCCTTCGCCTGCCGGGCACGGGGAGACATGCGGATCCAGTCCAGTTCGCGCGCGAGCGTCCGCTGCCGCCGGCTTTCCTGCTTCTCTTCGAGCTCGAGGCGCTTCTGCTTCTGATCGAGCCAGGAGGAGTAGTTCCCTTCCCACGGGATCCCGGCGCCGCGATCGAGCTCGAGGATCCAGCCGGCGACGTTGTCGAGGAAGTAGCGATCGTGCGTGACGGCGACGACCGTGCCCGGATAGTCCTTGAGGAACCGCTCCAGCCACGCCACCGATTCGGCGTCGAGATGATTGGTCGGCTCGTCGAGCAGCAGTAGATCGGGCGACTTGAGCAGCAGGCGGCAGAGCGCGACCCGGCGCCGCTCACCGCCCGAGAGCGTCGAGACGTCGGCATCGGCCGGCGGCAGGCGGAGGGCATCCATCGCGAGCTCCAGGCGCGAGTCGAGATCCCACGCGTTGGTCGCCTCGATGCGATCCTGGATGCGCGACTGCTCCTCGAGCACCTTGTCCATCTCGTCGGAGCTGAGATCCTCGCCGAGGCGGGCATTCACCGCGTCGTACCGATCGAGCAGCGCCCGGGTCTCCGCCACGCCCTCTTCGACGTTGCCGAGCACCGACTTGCTGCCATCGAGGCGCGGCTCCTGCTGGAGCCAGCCGACGGTGAGCCCCTCGGCGGGATAGGCCTCGCCGTTGAAGTCGCGATCCTCGCCCGCCATGATGCGCAGCAGCGAGCTCTTGCCGGCGCCGTTCAACCCGAGGACGCCAATCTTCGCGCCGGGCAGAAACGAGAGCCAGATATCCTTCAGAACCTGCTTGTCGGGCGGGTGAATCTTCCCCAGCCCCTTCATCGTGTACACGAATTGCGGCATAGAACGATGATAGTACACTGCCGCCGATGGGCCCCGCCATCCTCCGCCGCATCCTGCACATCGACATGGACGCGTTCTACGCGTCGGTCGAGCAGCGCGACGATCCGTCCCTGCGCGGCCGGCCGGTCGTCGTGGGGGGCCAGCCCGATCGGCGCGGCGTCGTGGCCGCGGCGAGCTACGAAGCGCGCCGGTTCGGCGTCCATTCGGCGATGTCGATGGCGCGGGCGGTCCGGCTCTGTCCGTCTCTGGTGATCGTACCGCCGGACTTCTCGAAATATCGAAGCGTCTCGACGTCGGTGTTCGCGCTGTTTCGATCCGTCACGCCGCTCGTCGAACCGCTCTCGCTGGACGAGGCGTACCTGGACGTCACCGAGAACGCCTGGGGGGAACCGCTCGGGACGACCGTCGCGAAGCGTCTGAAAGAAGCGATTCGTGAGACCACGGAGCTGACTGCGTCAGCCGGCGTCGCCCCCAACAAATTCCTGGCGAAGATCGCGTCCGGCTGGCGCAAACCGAACGGCCTGACGGTCATCCCGCCGGATCGCATGGAAGGCTTCCTGCAGCAGCTGCCGGTTGACGCGCTCTGGGGCGTCGGGCCCGTCACCGCGCGCAAGCTGCGGTCGCGCGGCATCGAGCGCCTCGTCGACGTGAGGCAGGTCGCGATCGACGAGCTTCAGCAGGCCGTGGGAAGCCTGGCGTCGTGGCTGAAGCAGCTGGCCGATGGCGTGGACGATCGGCCGGTCGTGCCCGACCGGCCGTCGAAATCGGCTGGCAGCGAGAACACGTACACGGAGGATCTCACGACGCTCGCCGAAATCCTGATGGAGCTGACCGCCATGGCCGAGCATGCCGCGGGCTGGCTCGGTCGCAAGCACCTGCTGGCGCGGACCGTCACCATCAAGGTGCGGTATGCCGACTTCACGACCATTACGCGCAGCCACTCCACCCCGCACCCGACGAGCGATCGGGACGAACTCGTGCAGCGCGCGCGCCGCCTGGTGGACCGCACCGACTGCGGCCGCCGCCCCGTGCGCCTGCTCGGCGTGAGCGTGCACAACCTGGTGGACGCGAACGCGGCGACGCCGGGGGATGGGAAGCTCCCGTGGGAGGACGCTCTCTTCACCGCCGGGCCCAGCAGAGCATCCTCGACATCGTGAAGAGAAACGGCCGCTCGTCCGCGATCATCGTGAACAGCCGCTCACGATACGCCCGCAGGAATGCGTCGTAGCACTCGGCCGGCAGCCGCTCCTGATAGGACGTGAGCAGCGTCCCCTTCACCCACTCGATCACGTCCTCTCTCGACGGCAGCACGTGCGCGTACACCTGGAGCCGGACCTGCTGCTCGCGGTGGCCCAAATCGAACAGCAATCGGGCGTACTCTTCGGGTTCGAGCACGGGGGATTCGAGCGTCCAGCCGCCGAGGGCGCTTCGAAAGGGCTCCGCCGCGGCGACGGCCGTGGCCGCGGCGTAGATCGGGTGGCGAAACGTCGGGACCTGGATGGCGAGCTGCCCGTGGTCAGCCACGAGCCCGGTCAGGCGCGCCAGCAGCGCCGGATGATCAGGCACCCATTGGAGCGCGGCGTTCGAGAAAACGAGATCGAACGGGGTCTCGAACGACAGATGCGCGATGTCGCCCACCTCGAACCCGAGGCCGGGCGCCGGCGTCGCCCTCGCGAGCATCCTGGGCGATCGGTCCACGCCGACTGTTGAGGTGGCCGGCAATTTCTGGTGCAACTCACGCGTCAGATCGCCGGTGCCGCATCCAAGATCGATGATGCGCATGGCCGGACGCGGCCGCACGAGCGCCAGCAGATCGTCGAACGGCTGCCGCCGCTCGGCTCGAAAGCGCTCGTATTGGGCAGGATTCCAGACGTCGGGGGTCATAGTTGCGATTCAGGCCACAGGCTACAGGCTACGGGCCAGAGGCCCGAAGTCCGTGGCCGACATTCGGTATCATAGCGTTATGTTGAAAGGCTCGCGCGACGCGATCCTCCGGCGCATTCAGCCGGTGAGCATCCACGGTCAAATCTCACTCGACGTCTATTTCTCCGATCCGGACGATCCCGACGGCCAGGTGCAGGTGGCTCGCGTCGGCTCGGAAGCGGTCGCGCGACAGCTGGAACCCGGCGACCCGATCGTGCTCGACTATCTCGTTGGCGTGGTCACATCTGTGAAGCCGCGGTAGGCGGCCTCCCAGTCGCTCCCTACTCCTCAGGTCTGTTCCTGGCTCTGGGGGCTCGGGGCGTGGCCGTGCTCATCAGCTCCCTCAACAGCTCACGCCGCAGCGCGCTCGCCACCATCCGGCGCGATCGCGAACGGCTCGAAGAGCTGGTCGCGGCCCGCACGGCCGACCTGGGCCGCACCAACCAGCAACTCCAGCAGCTCGTGCACGACATGGGTGAACGCGTGAAGGAGCTCATGGCCCTGCACGCGATCTCCGAAATTCTCGAGGACCGCACGGCGTCCAGGGCCGATCTGCTCGCGCGCGTCGTCCGGGAGCTTCCGCCCGCCTGGCAGTATCCGGAGGTCACCGAGGCGCGCATCATCGTCGGCTCGCTGGAGGTCTGTACCGAGCGATTCGACCAGCCTCATCGATGATCTGCTGGATGTCTCGCGCATCGTGGCGGGCAAGATCCGGCTGGACCGGCACCGCGTCGACGTCGCGGCGATCGCCTCCGCGGCGGTCGATGCCGCCCGCCCGGCCGCGCGCGCGAAGCGGATTACCTTGACCGAAACGATCGCACCTCTGCTCTTCGTCGACGGCGATCCGCACCGGTTGCAGCAGGTCATCTTCAATCTGCTGACGAACGCGCTGAAGTTCACGCCGGATCACGGCCAGATTCACCTCGCGCTCACGCGCGACGATGCGTGTGCCCGCCTCGTCGTGCGCGACACCGGAATCGGTATCGCGGCGGACGTGCTGCCGCGCATTTTCGAACGCTTTGCCCAGGGGAATGTCGCCGTTCCCAGCCGCACATCAGGCGGTCTCAGCCTGGGCCTCGCCATCGTGAAGTACTTCGTCGAGCAGCACGGCGGCGCCATCACGGCCGACAGTGCCGGGCCCGGCCACGGCGCGACGTTCACGGTCACACTGCCATTCTCAGCTGAGGCGGCTGCGGCCACCATCGCTGCACCGGCGGCCGAACGAATCGACCGCAGTCTGCTGTCCGGTGTGCGCGTCCTCGTGGTGGACGACACCTCCGACGATCGCGCGACGCTCGGGGCGATTCTCGAACACTTCGGCGCCACGCCGACGATGGTCGGGTCGGCGTGCCGAAGCCGTCCGGGCGATCGAACGGGACGCCCCTGATGTCCTGGTGAGCGACCTGGCCATGCCGCTCGAACCGCTCCAGCTGGCGCAAGCCGTTGCCGCGCTGGCGCGTCACGAGATCGCCTGAGACACCGCACGCGACACGCGTTTCAGGATTCACGCGTGGCGGCATCGCCCGCCCCTGCGCGCTGTACAATCGACGTGCTGTGCTCGCGGTCCGCCGGTACGCGATTGCCGTCCTGCTCACGTCTCTCGCTCTGGGCCTGGCGATCCTCGGCGAAGAGACGTGGGGGATCGCTGCGCCTTTCTCGTTCTTCCTCGTCGCCGTGATGATCAGTTCCTGGGTCGGTGGGCTCGGCCCCGGTCTTCTCGCCACTTTCCTCGGCATCGCCGCCGCCGATTACTTCACCATCCCGCCGCTGCAGGCAGTCAGCTTCGATGTCGGACGAGCCGCGCAGCTCGGGACGTTCATCGGCATCGCGCTCCTCATCAGTTCGCTGAACGATTCACGGCGTCTCGCGCTCGCGGCCGTGAACGAGGAACGCGCACAGCTCGAAGCGCGCGTCGCGCAACGCACGGCCGAACTGGCGGGCGCGAACGCGGATCTCCGCGCCGCGCATTGGGAACAGCAGCAGCTCCTTCACGATCTCGGCGAACGCGTGAAGGAACTGACCGCCGTGAACGTGATCGGCACGCGCTTGCTCGACGACCGGGGAGATCCGGCCGACCTGCTCGCAAGAGTGGTGGTCGATATCCCGAAAGCCTGGCAGTATCCCGAGATCACGGAGGCGCGCATCTCGGCCGGCTCGATCGAGGCCAGGACGCAGCACTTCGAGCCCACGCCCTGGATGCAGCGCGCCGAATTCCTGGTCGCCGGCGACGCGCCTGGCGCCATCGAGGTCGCCTATCGTGAGGCTCGTCCAGACGCGAGCGAAGGACCGTTCCTGCTCGAAGAACGAAATCTGATCGATCTGCTGGCGGGCATGCTGCAAGCCTACTTCGAGCGTCGCCACGCGGAGGCCGAAGCCGAAGCCGGGCGGCGCGAAGCTCAGTCCGCCAACGCCGCCAAGGACGACTTCCTGGCGACGCTGTCGCACGAATTGCGGACGCCCCTCAACGTCATGCTGGGGTGGACGCGGATGTTGCGGAGCGGGCAGATGTCAGGCGAGGCGGCGGCCAAGGGCCTCGAGGTGCTCGAGCGGAGCGTGCACCTGCAAACGAAGTTGATCGAGGATCTGCTCGATATCTCGCGCATCATCACCGGCAGGCTCGCCCTGGAGAAGAGCCGTGTCGATCTGGTGGCCATTGCGGCCGTCGCGATCGATTCGGCCCGGCCCGCCGCGCTCGGCCAGGCCGTTCATCTGACCGCCAGCCTCCCGCCGGCGCTCTGGATCGAGGCCGATCCCCAGCGGATCCAGCAGGTGATCTCGAACCTCCTGAACAACGCGCTGAAGTTCACGCCGGCACACGGCTCGATCCACGTCCGGGTCGAACAGGCCGGCGACGCGGCCACCATCGAAGTACAGGATACCGGCGTGGGAATTGCCCGCGACGTGCTGCCGCGGATCTTCAATCGGTTCGAGCAGGGCGATCAGTCGACCACGCGGCGGTTCGGAGGGCTTGGCATCGGCCTCGCCATCGTGAAGTACTTCGTCGAGCAGCACGACGGCCTGATCACGGCGTCGAGCCAGGGACCGAACCACGGATCCTGCTTCACGATTACGCTCCCGCTCCGGGTGGGCGTCAGTCCGGGATCCGTTCCACCCGCACACTCTTCAACACAATCGGCGTGACCGGCGTCTCGCCGTTGGTGGGCTGGCCGTTGATCGCGTCGACCACCGGCATCCCGTCGAGCACCCGGCCGAACGCCGCGTAGTGGCCGTTCAGCGCCTCGTCGTTCCCGGTGCAGATGAAGAACGAGGTGGTGGCGCTGGCGGGGTCGTCGCCGTGCGCCATCGACACGATGCCGGGCACATGTGCCGTATCGCTGAATTCCGGAGCCAGCGTGTGGACGCGCGCCTGCTGTTCGGCGGTGAGCGCGGCCGCGCGGCTCGAGAGCGCGCCGGTCTGGATGACGAAGCCCTTGACGACGCGATGAAAGGTCATGCCGTTGTAGACGCCCGCCTGCGCGAGCCGCAGGAAGTAGCGGACGGTATCCGGCGCCTTGTCAGGCTGGAAGCCGATCGTGATCGGCCCCAGGCTCGTGTCGAGCACGGCCCGATACTTCGCCATATCGGCGGGCGCCATCGTCGCAAACGGGTCCGGAAGCGGCGCAGGCTTGTCGCGGATCGTGACGTGGGTGATGGCCACCCGCTCCGTCGTCCGGCCCTCGGCATCGACCGGCGTGGCGGAGATCTTCTGCAGCACGTCCATCCCTTCGACGACCTGGCCGAAGACGGAGAACGGGCCTTTCAGCCCCGGCTGATCCGCCACGCAGATGAAGAACTGTGAGCCGCTGCTGTCGGCGCGTCCCGGCACGGCAATCGCCGAGACCGTGCCTCGCGACTGCGGCGTCTGGCTGAATTCGTCGTTCAGCACGTTGAGGCCGCCGGTGCCGTACTGATCGCGCGTCG
>JANWLS010000208.1 GCA_025450765.1 Vicinamibacterales bacterium
CGATGAAGTCGACCGCAAGCTGCTGCGGACGATCATCGACAAGTTCGGCGGCGGGCCGGTCGGCGTCAACAGCCTGGCAGCCGCCATCAGCGAGGAGCGGGACGCGGTGGAAGATATCTACGAGCCGTTCCTCATTCAAATCGGTTTTCTCGATCGGACGCCGCGCGGCCGCGTGGCGACGGCGCGGGCGTACGCCTACTTCGGGCTGCAGGCGCCCGGGAGGGATTCGAAACTGTGGTGAGCACGACCCCTCGGCTGGGGCGCACGCCCCGGCGCGCGCAGATCAGCGCACTGTCCACCTATGTACCGCCCCGGCTGCTGACCAACGCCGACCTCGAACGGATGGTCGAGACGTCGAACGAATGGATCCTGCAGCGCACGGGGATCCGCCAGCGGCACATCGTCGATCCGGGCGTCGCGACGTCCGATCTGGCGCGTGAGGCCGCGCTCCAGGCGGTCGGCCAGGCGGGCCTCACGCCCGAACAGATCGAGCTCATCGTCGTGGGGACGACGACGCCGGACATGATCTTTCCGAGCACGGCGTGCCTGCTGCAGCACAAGATCGGGGCGCATAGTGCCTGGGGATTCGACCTGGGCGGCGCCTGCTCCGGCTTCACGTACGCGCTGACCGTGGCGACGCAGTTCGTGGCGAGCGGGACGCACGACGCGGCGCTCGCGGTGGGTGCCGATACGATGTCCAGCATCATCGATTACACCGATCGCGCCACCTGCGTCCTGTTTGGCGATGGCGCCGGCGCCGTGGTCGTGACGCCCGCCACGGATCCGGAACTGGGCATCATCGATTTTCATCACGAGATCGACGGCGGTGGCGGTCTGGCGCTGTGCATGCCCGCAGGCGGCAGCCTGCGGCCGGCGTCGCATGAGACCGTCGACCAGCGGCTGCATTACGTGAAGCAGGACGGCCAGACCGTCTTCAGGTTCGCGGTGAAGAAGACCGAAGAGGCCGCGCGGCGCGTCCTCGAGCGCAACGGGCTGTCCCCGAGCGATCTCGACCTGTTCGTCTCGCACCAGGCGAACCGCCGGATCATCACGTCGGCGGCCGAGCGCCTCGGGCTCGAGGAGCGGCAGGTCATCATCAACATCGAGGATTACGGGAACACCACCGCCGGCACGATTCCGCTCGCGCTGAAGGATGCGCGGGAATCGGGCCGGTTGAAGAAGGGCGATCTCGTGCTGCTGGCGTCGGTGGGGGCCGGGTTCACGGTGGGCGCGGTGTTATTGCGCTGGGCGTACTAGCGAAAGCGCCCGCGACACGCGAGGCGCCGATGCTCACTACCCGCGAATCGCGCCCCGCGCGAACGGCGGACCCTCGAGAGGATGCGATCGGGGCGCACTGACCCTGATCTTCAGCCATTCTTCCTTCCTTCGCGGCTGGATCGCCGCTTGCTCTATCCATGGACGTCAGCGACTTCGATTTCGAGCTGCCGCCGGAACTGATCGCGCAGGAGCCTCCGGCGGAGCGCGGCACCTCGCGGTTGCTCGCGCTCGATCGCGCCAGTGGGGCCATCGCCGATCGGCGGATCACTGATCTGCCGGATCTCCTGGCACCCGGCGATCTGCTCGTCGTGAACAACACGCGTGTGTTTCCGGCGCGGCTGCTTGGGCATCGTGTGCCGAGCGGTGGTCGCGTGGAGTGCCTCCTCATCCGCCGCGTCGATGGGGACGTCTGGGAAGCGCTGGTGCATCCCGGACAGAAGTTGAAACCCGGTGCGCGTCTGCGGCTCGGCGATGCGCCGGCGCTTCACGGGGAAGTGCTCGATCGCTTGTTCTACGGCCGGCGGCGGGTGCGGTTGTGGACGGACGATGAGCGCGGGGTGGAGGCGGTGATCGAGGCGATCGGGCACGTGCCGCTACCGCCCTACATACATCGCGCGGATCTGGCGGCGGATCGCGAGCGATACCAGACCGTGTATGCGCGCCAGCAGGGATCGGTGGCGGCGCCGACGGCGGGGCTCCATTTCACGGAGCCGCTCCTGCGCGCGATGGCCGGGCGGGGCGTCGAGCGGGTGGAGATCACGCTGCACGTCGGCTACGGGACGTTCCAACCGGTGCGCGTGACCCAGGTGGAGGAGCATCGCGTGGAGCCGGAGCGGTACGAGATCGACGAGCGCGCGGCGGCGGTGATCAATCGCGCCGTCGACGAGGGGCGGCGGGTCATCGCCGTCGGCACGACCACCACGCGCACGCTCGAGGGGGTGGCGGCCGTCAACGGCGGACGCATCGTGGCCGGGCGCGGGGAGACAGGGCTGTTCATTTATCCGGGTTTCCGGTTCCAGGTGCTCGGTGGGTTGATCACCAACTTTCACCTCCCGTGTTCCTCGCTGCTGATGCTGGTGTCAGCGTTCGCGGGTCGGCAGCGGGTGCTGGGCGCTTATCATTGGGCGATTGACCACAAATATCGCTTCTACAGTTACGGAGATGCCATGTTGTGCCTTTGAGTCATGTGCGCGCGTGCGCTCGCGGTCTCGGTCGCTGTCGTGTCGGTAACTGAAACAAAATTAACAACTTAGCTTGCATTTTCTAGGTGAAATGGGCGGCCGGAGCCGCACACGGGCGCAAGCCTGCCGCACTTGGCCTGGTATGGGATTACGTCAGTAAGTAACTGATAGTTAGCTGTTTACTTCGATTTGTTTCGGCTTCAGCCGAGTTGGACATGGCCTTGCTTAGCTTCACCGCGAAAGGATACTGCTCTGTCATGTCGCGTGCTTCTAAGGCTTGTTTCGGGCGCCGGGGGTGGACAGCCAGCCTGCCAGCGGTGCTGGGACAAATCGAAGACGTGCAAGGGTCGGCTCCTTTATTCGTCGCACTTAACTCACAACAGGGAGAGACGCTGTGAAACGCCTTCCATTGCTCATCGCCTTCACGCTGGCACTTAGCGTCGGGGCACCCGGCGCGTTCGCCAGCCCGGGACACGGCCAGAAGAACAGCAACTCGCGCTTCAGGAAGTTCGACCGCCAGCTTCGGCAGGAGATGAACGACTCCAGCCACGGCGGCAGCCAGCATCGCGTCATCATCCGGGTCAAATCGGGCTCGGATTACGTCGTGTACCAGCAGCTCCTCAACAAGGGCGTGCAGGTGCTCCATTACTATCCGAAGCTGCATGGGTTCGCCATCAGCGTGAAGAACGGCGAGCTGGTGAAGCTGGATGACAACACGGACGTCACGAACGTGTCCGACGACGCGCCGATTTCGGCGACCAGCCTGCTCGGCGGGCTGCTCGGCGGCGGCGACACCACCGACACCCTCAGGGCAGACCTCGGGTTGTCGCAGGTCGACGCGAACGGTAGCTTCGGCAGCATCGTCGGAACGGGGATCGGCGTCGCGCTGATCGACTCAGGCCTGGCGCCGTCGGCCGACGTCGACGCGTCGCGCATCACCGCCTTCTACGACTTCACGCAGGGCGGGATTCTCGCCACGCCGTCCGACGGCTTCGGCCACGGCACGCACGTCGCGGGCCTCATCGGCGGCACCGGCGCGCTCTCGAGTGGCCAGTACGCGGGCGTGGCGCCTGGCGTGCACTTCGTGGTCGCCAAGGTGCTCGACAGCAACGGGCAAGGCGACACCTCCAACGTCATCAGCGCGCTCGAGTTCATCACGGCCAACAAGGACGCGCTGGGCGTCCAGGTCGTGAACATGTCGCTCGGCCATCCGCCGTTCGAGGATGCGTCGACCGATCCGCTCGACATCGCGGTGGAACAGGCCGTTCAGGCCGGCCTCATCGTCGTGACGTCTGCCGGCAACTACGGGACGAACCCGAATACTGGTCAGATCGGCTACGCCGGCATCGCGACCCCGGGCAATGCGCCGGACGCGATCACGGTGGGTGCGGCGATGACGCAGGATTCGCCGCAGCGCACCGACGACCTCGTGGCGCCCTACAGCTCGCGCGGACCCACGTGGTACGACGGCGTCGCCAAGCCGGACGTCATCGCGCCGGGCCACAATCTCGTGTCCGACTCCGCGTCGGGATCCTACCTGGTCGATGAGCTGACCGGGCTCGGGCTCCTGAAGGATCTGCTCGGCCCGGACTACATCAAGCTGTGCGGCACCAGCATGGCGGCCGGCGTCACGACCGGCACCGTCGCCCTGATTCTGCAGGCGCACCTGGCGGCGCAGCCGGCCGCGCCGCAGCTCTCGGCCCACGCGGTGAAGGCGATCCTCGAGTTCACCTCGAGCAGCCTCACGGATCCCTCGACCGGCCAGGCGTACGACAACCTCACGCAGGGCACGGGCGAAATCAACGCGGCGGGCGCCGTGGCGCTGGCCGGGGCGATCGACACGAACGCGGCCGTGGGTAACAACTGGCTGATGTCGGCCGTCACGCCATCGACGAATATCGACGGTCAGACGATCACGTGGTCCCAGAACATCGTGTGGGGCAACAACATCGTCTGGGGCAACTCGGTCTACTCCAATTCGGACGCCTGGGCGAACAACATCGTGTGGGGCAACAATATCGTCTGGGGCAACAACATCGTGTGGGGCAACAACATCGTCTGGGGCAACAACATCGTCTGGGGCAACAACATCGTCTGGGGTAACAACATCGTCTGGGGCAACAACATCGTCTGGGGCAACAACATCGTGTGGGGGCTCTAGTCCAATCTCGAGGTGATGGAGGCATATATGGAGGTCATGCCTTACCAGCCCGAGATGGAGGTCGAGTTCGTCGCACCGGCCCTGGCGCCGGCGACGACACCGACCGTCTCCTCGGACTGGCGCGACAAGCTGCCCGTCTTGAACGGGCAGCAGGTCACGCTTCGGGCCCTTCGTCTGGACGATGCTGAATCGCTCTTGACCATGTTGACTACCGAAGAGGTGACCCGCTTCATTTCGCCCCCCCCGACGACCCTGGATGGGTTCCGCCGCTTCATTGCGTGGACCCACCGGGAACAGGCGGCCGGCCGCTATGTCTGCTTTGCGGTCGTGCCCCATGGGATGGAAACGGCGGTCGGCCTGTTCCAGGTCCGGTCGCTGGAGCCGGGGTTCGGGACGGCGGAATGGGGCTTCATTCTCGGGTCCGCATTCTGGGGCACGGGAATGTTCATTGATGGCGCGCGCGAAGTTGTCGATTTTGCCTTTGAGACGTTGGGTGTCCACCGTCTGGAGGCTCGCGCCGCTGTGCGCAACGGCCGTGGTAATGGGGCGTTGCGCAAGCTCGGAGCGGTTCAGGAGGGAGTGCTGCGGCGCTCGTTCCTGCGCCGGGGCGAGTACCTGGACCAGGTGCTCTGGGCCATTCTGGACGACGAATGGCAGCAGGCCAAGACGGTCTGGGGACACCCGTCGATTCACTGACGGTTGAGCGAAGCCTGTCATCAGGGGAGGGGAGGGGCCGGCCACACGTGCCGGGCTCCCCTCCTCTGACGTATCACGGGGTCGCTCGGTAATCGCCCCGACGAGCCCATGAACGCCGCGAGCGCAACAGTCGAAGCCTCACCGGCGGTAACCCGCGAGCGTCCGGAAGCCGCTGCGCCTCCGACGCCACGTGCGGTCCAGGTGTATGTCGGCGCAGTCATCCTGCTCGGGCTCGTCCTGCTCGTCACGCGCTTTCCGTATCACTTCGCCCGCCCCACGCTGTTCGTCCTCTTCCTGATCGTCTCGTCGGCAGCCTCTGGTTTCAAGATCAACCTGCCGATCAGCAAGGGCGGCTCGACGATGTCGGTCTCGTACGCGGCCGACTTCACGGCGATGCTCCTCATCGGCCCGCGCGAGACCATGCTCATTTCGATGGTCAGCGCCTGGGCGCAGTGCGCGTTCCACGCCAGGCGGAAGAATCCGCTCTCGCGCACGCTCTTCAGCATGGCGAGCCTGGTCGTCACCGTGCAGGCCGCCGGCTATGCGTTCTCGTTGATTGGCGGCACGTTCGGCCACATCGACCTCACCGGCAATTTCGCGAGGCCGCTCGTCGGCGCCGCCGCCGTCTACTTCCTCGCCAACACGGCGCTGGTCGCGCTCGCCATCGCGCTCTCGACGATCCAGCCGATCTGGAAGGTCTGGTACGAGAACTTCCTCTGGACCGGCCCGAGCTATTTCGTCGGCGCGGGCACCGCGGCCGTGCTCGGCCTCATCATCGACCACACCGGCCAGTGGTTTGCGCTGCTGGCTGCCGCGCCGGTGTACCTGACCCACCGGACGTACCAGATCTATCTGGGCCGCATGGAGGACGAGCAGCGCCACGTCGAGCAGGTCAAGGAACTGCACTGGGCGACGATGGAGGCGCTGCAGCTGGCGCAGCGATCGGAGAAGGCGCTCGCCTCCGAGAAGGAGCGGCTCGCGATTACGCTGCGGAGCATCGGTGACGGCGTCATCTCGATCGACACGGTCGGCCAGGTGCTGATGTTGAACAAGATGGCCGAAGTGCTCACCGGGTGGTCCCAGCAGGAGGCCGCCGGACAGCCCGTGGGTGCGATCTTCAACGTGTTCGATCCGCAGACGCGCGAATGGCGCGACCTGCCCGTGCTCGCGCTGATGAAGGGCGAGCGGCCGACCGAAAGCCGCCCGCGGGCGCTCCTGCGCGCGCGCGACGGATCGGAGCATTTCATCGAGCAGAGCGCCACGCCCCTCCACGACAAGGACGGCGTGGTCGGCCTCGTGCTCGTCTTCCGCGACATCACCGACCAGATGGCGCTCGAGGCCGAGCGGCTCAAGGCGAGCAAGCTCGAATCGCTCGGTATCCTGGCGGGTGGCATCGCCCACGACTTCACCAACATCCTGATGGCCGTCGTCGGCAATCTCTCGCTCGCCGGTATGGCGGTGACCGACGAGAAGACCGCGAAGCGGCTGTCGGAGGCGGAGAAGGCCTGCGTCCGCGCGCGCAGCCTCACGCAGCAGTTGCTCACCTTCTCGAAGGGTGGTGCGCCGGTTCGCCGGACGATGGGGATCGGGAGCCTCTTCGAGGATTCGTCGCAGTTCGCCCTGCGTGGCTCGAACGTGAAATGCACGACGGCCATCCCGACCAATCTCTGGCTGGTCGATGCCGACGAAGGCCAGATGAATCAGGTGATTCACAACATCGTGCTGAACGCCAAGCAGGCGATGCCGGATGGCGGCGAAGTGGTGCTCAGTGCCGAAAACGTCGAGATCGGCCCCGAGAACCGGCCGGCGGCTTTCGATCAGCCCGATGGCCGGTACATCCGGTTGTCGATCGCGGACCAGGGGATCGGCATTCCCGAGGAGATTCGCCGGCGCATTTTCGATCCGTACTTCACGACGAAGTCCAAGGGCAGCGGCCTCGGCCTGGCATCGTCATATTCGATCGTCGCGAAGCACGATGGGTTCCTGGCGCTCGAATCGGAGGTCGGCGTCGGCACGACGTTCCACATCTACCTGCCAGCCTCGGAGAACCAGCACGAGACCGTGAGTGCCGCCGCGCCCGAGCGGGTCATCCGCGGGAAGGGCCGCGTCCTGCTGATGGACGACGAGGAGATGGTGCGCGAGGTGGCGGCAGAGATGCTGGCGCACCTGGGCTACGAGGTGGTGGCCGTCGGTGACGGCCGCGACGCGATCCGGACGTATCAGGAAGCGATGGCGGCCGGGCGCAAGTTCGACGCGGTGATCACGGACCTCACGGTGCCGGGCGGCATGGGCGGAAAGGACGCCGTGGCTGCGCTGCGACAGATCGATCCCGAGGTGCACGCCGTCGTCTCGAGCGGCTATGCGGACGATCCCGTCATGGCGGAGTACCAGCGCTTCGGATTCCGCGGGGTCGTGGCGAAGCCGTTCACCGTGAGGGAGCTCGGACGCGTGTTGCAGGAATCCGACCTCGCGGCGGCCGTGGCATAATCCGCGCGTGCCCTTTCCGTACGAACCGTTCGACCTCTCCGGACTTCACACCTATCCGCTGAAATCCCGGGCCAGCAAGGTGCACGTGGATGTGTTCGCGCGACCGCTGGCACGCGGCGCAGGCGTCGCCGCGCTCGTGGACTCGTGGCCCGACGTGCTCGCTGCCGGCGAGTTTCGCCGCGTCGTGCAGGCGGTCGTCGAAGCCCGCGCGACGGACGGGGGCGTGCTGTGGGGCATCGGTGCGCACGTCATCAAGACGGGGCTCGCGCCGATCCTGATCGACTTGATGGAGCGCGGGTTCGTGTCGGCGCTGGCGATGAATGGTGCGACCGTCATTCACGATTTCGAAGTGGCCCTGGCGGGCGGCACGTCTGAAGACGTCGACGAAGCGCTTGCGCCAGGCCGGTTCGGGATGGCGGAGGAGACCGGCCGGCTGCTCAACCGGGCGATCAACGAGGGCGTGGCCGAGGGGCTCGGCCTTGGACAGGCGGTCGCCGGGTTTCTCGATCGGCGGCAGCCGCAGTACGCGCGCTACAGCGTACTGGCCCAGGCGCATCGGCTTGGCGTGCCGGTCACGGTGCACGTGGCGATCGGGACCGACATCATTCACATGCACCCTGACGCCTCGGGCGCGGCGCTCGGCGAGGGGAGCCTGCGGGACTTCCGCTTTTTCGCGTCGAACGTCGCGCGCCTGTCGCGCGGCGTGTATCTCAATTGCGGGTCGGCCGTCGTGCTGCCCGAGGTCTTCCTCAAGGCCGTCGCGCTCGCCCGCAATCGCGGCACGCGCTTCGACGGCCTGACAACCGTGAACCTGGATTTCGTGCGGCTGTACCGGCCTCAGACCAACGTGGTCGCACGGCCCGTGGCGGACGGCGGCCACGGTTACTCCCTCGTCGGCCACCACGAGATCATGATCCCTTTACTAGCCGCGGCGGTTATTGAGAAGGCCGGCTGATCTGTCAGCATTATTCAGTTGCGGCGGGGCCCCACCCCCGCCACGTCGCTTCGCGGATGCCGCGCCTCGGATTCGCTTGTCCTCGGCCCGGCATAGCGGGCGCTCCCACCCCTGATTCCCTGTTTCCGCATTTGGCCATTTTCCACCGTTCACTTTGCTATAATTCAAGGTTCACGCCGGTGTAGCTCAGTTGGTTAGAGCACGCGGCTCATATCCGCGTTGTCCGGGGTTCAAGTCCCTGCACCGGCACCAACTTTAACGGCGCCTCGGGCGCCGTCAGGCATGACACCCCTCCTGTCGCGGGTGATCGGCACCATCCGGCAGCACGAGCTGGCGTCGCGTGGGGCTTCGGTGGTCGCCGCCGTCTCGGGCGGGTCCGATTCCGTCGCCCTGGCGGCCCTGCTGCGCGAGGCCGACGAAGCCGGTGAACTGCGCCTGGTGGCCCTCGCCCATTTCGATCACGGGCTTCGCGGCGAGGCGGCCGCCGCCGATGCCCGCTTTTGCGCGGACCTGGCGGCGCGGTTCGGCCTTCCGATTGAGATTGGCCGCGGAGATGTGCGGGAGCTGGCACGCAGCCGTCATCTCTCGCTCGAGGACGCCGCCCGGCAGGCACGCTACGCATTTCTGGACACGGTGCGCGCCCGGTTCGGGGCCGACCGGATGGCCGTCGGGCACACCCGCGAGGACCAGGCCGAAACGTTCCTCCTCCGCATGATTCGGGGCGCCGGCACGCGCGGCCTCGCGGCGATTCATCCGCGTGTCGGCTCCGTGATCCGGCCGCTCCTCGACTGCAGCCGGGGCGAGTTGCAGCACTTTCTCGCCAATCGGGGTCTAACGTATTGTGAGGACCTCTCCAATGCGGATCGCCGGATCACGCGCAATCGCCTGCGGCACGAGGTCCTGCCGCTCCTGCGCCGCGAGTTCAATCCCTCGCTGGACGCCACGCTGGCGCGCGAGGCGATCGTCGCCCGCGAGGATGCCGCGTACCTCGAGCAACTCGCCGCCGAGGTCCGGCCTCAGTTGACCGCGCCGGTGCCGGGCGGTTACCGGGTTCCGGCGGCGGCCGTGCTCGAGACGCCTCGGCCGCTGGCCAGGCGGGTGTTACGGGATCTCCTCGTCGAGCTGGCGGGGGAGCGGTTTATCGGGTTCGAGCATGTCGATGCGGTCCTCCGCGTATGCGCCGAAGCCGGACGCGTCGACCTGCCTGGACAATTTGCGGAACGGATCGGCCGGGAAGTCGTCTTAATGCATAGGCCGGCCGGGTCGGCCCGCGCGTTGCAGGCGACGGCCGCGGGTTTTGCCGAGCCGCTCCCGGTGCCCGGCGAGGTGGCGTGGCCGGAAGCGGGCTGGCGCGTCTCAGCGTCGCTGGCGATCTCCGGCGCGGAAGGATATCTGCCGGGCGCCTTGTCTGGCGGCGGCGCAGCGGCGCTCATCGACCGTGAGGTTGTCGGCGATGGACTGCTCGTCCGCAGCCGGCAGCGCGGCGATCGTTTCAGGCCGGCAGGGCTGCAGGGGCACCAGAAGCTGCAGGACTTCCTGGTGAACCGGAAAGTGGCTCGACAGAATCGTGATCAGGTACCCCTCGTTGTTGACGCGGAAAACCGCATTATCTGGGTCGCCGGACACCGGCTGGCCGAAGAGTTTCGTGTGACCGACCAAACAGCAGGCATGGTAATCTTGAAGCTTGAGGCTTGTGGAGGCAGAGCGTGAACACGACGCTGAAGAGCTTGTTGTTCTGGATGGTGCTCGTCGTCGTCGGGGTCATGATCTGGAATTTTTCGACCCGGTTCCAGGAACACGACCGGACGGTGAGCTTCAGCGAGTTCATGACCTGGGTCGACTCCGGCCAGGTCGCCCGGGTCACCATCACCGGCAACGACATCTCGGGCTTCACCAAGGGCAACGAGAGCTTCCAGACCTACGCGCCGACGCAGTACGACGCGCTCGCCAATAAGCTGATCGACCACAACGTGGTCGTCCAGGCGAAGGAGCCCTCCACCAGCCCGTGGGCGTCCTTTCTTTATACGTGGGCGCCTATCCTCCTGATCATCGGCTTCTGGATCTTCTTCATGCGCCAGATGCAGACGGGCGGCAACAAAGCCCTCTCGTTTGGCAAGAGCAAGGCGAAGCTGTCGTCGAGCTCGCAGAAGAAGGTCACTTTCAAGGACGTCGCCGGTGTCGACGAGGCGAAGGAGGAGCTGCAGGAAATCATCGAGTTCCTGCGCGAGCCGCAGAAATTCCAGAAGCTCGGCGGCCGCATCCCCAAGGGCGTGCTCCTGATGGGCCCTCCGGGAACCGGCAAGACGCTGCTGGCGCGCGCGGTCGCGGGCGAGGCGAATGTTCCCTTCTTCTCGATCAGCGGCTCGGATTTCGTCGAGATGTTCGTCGGCGTCGGTGCCTCGCGCGTGCGCGACC
>JANWLS010000209.1 GCA_025450765.1 Vicinamibacterales bacterium
CAGGTAGAACGGATCGATCGGGATGCAGTGGCCGCCGAGGCCCGGGCCCGGATAGAACGGCATGAAGCCGAACGGCTTGCTCTTCGCCGCGTCGAGCACTTCCCATACGTTGATGTTCATCTCGTGGCACATCAACGCGAGCTCGTTCACCATGCCGATGTTCACCGCGCGGAAGGTGTTCTCGAGCAGCTTCACCATCTCGGCGACGCGCGTGGAGGAGACCGCCACCGTCGAGCCGACCACCTGCTCGTAGAGCGCGCACGCGGCGGCGGTGGACGCCTCGTTCAACCCACCCACGACCTTCGGAATGTTCCCGGTGTGCCACTTCGGATTGCCCGGGTCGACGCGCTCGGGCGAGAACGCCAGGAAGAAATCGGTCCCGGCCTTCAGCCCGCCCGCTTCCAGCATCGGCTGCAGCACTTCGTCGGTCGTTCCGGGATATGTCGTCGACTCGAGGACGACGAGCTGCCCGCGATGGAGGTACTTCGCCACCTGCTCGACCGCCGAGACGATGTAGGACATGTCAGGGTCCTTCGTCTTGCGGAGCGGGGTGGGGACGCAGATGTCCACGGTGTCGAGCTTGGCGAGCGCGCTGAAGTCGGTCGTCGCCTGGAAGCGCCCGGCCTTCACCGCGGCGCCGAGATCCTCGGACGAGACGTCGAGGATGTACGACTCGCCCTTGTTCAAGCTGTCGACCTTGCGACGATCGAGGTCGATGCCGGTGACCGTGAACCCGGCTTTGGCGAATTCCACGGCGAGGGGAAGACCCACGTATCCAAGACCGATGACGCCCAGGTGGGCGTCGCGCGCGTGCAGACGATCGATAAGGGATTGAGATGTCATGTTGGGGTTCCTTCGTTGACCAGGCAATTGTCAGTGCGACATGAGCCGGACGCCATCGTCGTCGAACGACAGCGCCTCGCGTGTGTTGGCCCAGGCGAGCGTCGACAACTGGGAGTCGGGGCCGACGCGGGCGAGGACGCGCGGTGGGGGTTCGCGCACGTGCTCGGCGGGCCAGATGAGGGTCACGATCCGGCACGGCAACTCGGTCGTCGTGGAATAGATCAGCACCGGCGCCGGCACCCATCGGCCGTAGCCGGTGGAGACCCAGCCGGCGAGCGGATCCGTCTGGCCCTGCAGCACGGCGGCGACGAGCGGTGCGGCCGAAAAGGAGCGGACGAGGAGGGCCCGGCCGGTCTGTCCACGGGCGCGGGCCCAGACGCGATCCGAATCGAGCTCGACGGGCAGGCGCGCAAACTGGAATCGCACGTCGATCGCGTGCCGCTCATGGCCGAGCAGGTCGTCGATCACGACCCAGTAGCGCGACCGCACGAAGGCGATCCGGCGGCGATGCGTGACCGGCTCGCCGAGGCGGTGATAGCCCTCGTGAAGGCCTTCGACGAGCTCAATCCCCTTGCCGGACGTCGCGCCCGTGAGGCGCGCGCGCGGCCGCTGGTGCCACGTGAACGGCCCGTCCGGCACGGCCTGGCCGACGTCATCGATCGCCACCGTGCTGTGCGCGGAGGTTCCACGGAAATACGCGCGCCGGGCGGCATCAGCCGTGTAGCAGCCCGTGCCCGGATCGACGATGAAGGGCTCGCCGAAGGCGGAGCACTGGATGCTGAGCAGGTCGGCGTGGCCGTGTCCTGAGGTAACCGGGCAGCCGAGCGGCCCGACATCGAAGATCAGATGGTGGGCGCCTCGTCCCCAGCCCGTGCGCATCACCACGTAGCCGCCGTCGGGGAAGATGCGCGGCGAGGACGTCGCCGGCGGTGCCGGGACCAGGCGGCGGAGGCGATCGAGGCCGGAGCGTCCCGCCAGCCAGAGCGATTCGATCGTCGGCCCTTCGCCCGCCCACGCACAGTCGCTCCGGCCGAGGACCACGGCGGCCGTGGAGAAGACGCCCCGGTAATCGTCGGCCGCACGCACCCCCAGGGGCAGCAACTGTCCATCGTCCCAATCGCCCATGGCCGGAATCGAGCCATCGGGCCGGCGTACCGCCAGCAGGAAATCGAGCATCCGGTTGACGCGATCTTCGACCGACGCAGGAATCTGAACGCCGGCGCGATCCGCGAGCATGAGCAGATGCAGGTAGAACTCCAGGGTGTAGCGCTGATACCCGGTCGACTGTTCGAAGTAGACGCCGTCGGGCAGCACCTGCCGGTCGCTCTCTTCGATCAGGATGCGTGCGCCGAGCGCCCGCCAGCGTGGGGCCTGCCGAAGCTGCGGGAAGGCGATCCCGGCGTAGAACAGGCCGAGCGCCTCGCCGGTGAGGTGGGTGTTCGGCGAAAAATAGAACGAGAGATACCGCGCGACGTGTGACGCCTGCTGGCGCACGGAGACGAGCAGGCGCCCGAAGAGCTCCGGTGTCAGCGCCCGTGAACGGCGGATGAGCACGAGTGTCCACGCCCAGGCGATCAGCCGGAAGGCCATCTCGAGGCTGCTCGTCCAGTTGATGCCCAGCCCGGGGGGATTCGCATCGATCCACTCGCTGAGCGTCCGCGCGCACACCTCCGCGTACGATTCGTCCTGCGTGAACCGGTACGCCTGCGCGAGCCGCACCAGCCACTGGTGCCGATTGAGCTCCCAGACCACCTTGCTGTCCCCGGCCACCTCGGTCTCGAGTGGATTGAGACGCGTCCAGTGCCGCAGCGGAATGCGCGTGCCGGACACCGGGTCCAGGTGCCAGTCGATCGGCGAGCCGAACGACAGCCCGCGATAGCCCAGGAGATCGAACTGCCGGCGGCGCAATTGATCCGCCGCGTCGAGCACGGCGCTCCGTGCCTCCGGCAGCAATCGCGCGATCAGGTCGGGCGTGTCGGTTTCGAGCGCACCTTCGAAGAAGTGCGAAGGCGGCTGCCGCCGGAACTGATCGAGCAACGCGTTCAACTGCGCGCTCGAGAGCCGCTGCCGGATCGCGCCGTGCCGGCCGGCGATCGTCTGCGCCTCCGGCGACAGGTCGTCGGTCGCCAGCGGACGGATCCGCGCATCGGGACCGGTCGCGGTGGCCCGGTCGAGCCATTTGGACGCCTGCTGCCGGGCGCGTCCCGCCACTTCGGGGACGCTCATCTGCAGCAGCCGCGAGACCGGCGTTCGCCGACACGCCGGAACGACTGGAGGATGCAGAGGTTCTTGAGGCACGATTAGGAATGCTCCGAGGCCGCGATGCTCGCCGGCCGGCGCCACCACATGAGGCGCCCCCAACCGAGTTGGACGACCAGGCCCTGGCAATCGAACATGCGCCAGGGGCGGCTGAAGATCAGATAGGCGACGCTGAACGTCGTGCCCGACGCGAGCAGCACGAGGAGTGGTGAACGTCCTGCCATCGCCTGCAGGACGGGAATGGTGACGAGGGCGGCCGCTGCGCTCGCGCCGGCAATCCGCACGATATCCATCAGGACGGCTCGCTGCCCGCGCAGCACGTGCAGGTCGCGGGCGAGCCGCCAGCTCACGCTGGTCCGCTCGGCGGCCGCGATGACGACGACCACCGAGATGGCGCCGATCGGCCCCATGTGCGCGATGGCCAGCCACATCAGGCTGATGAGCGCCACGGCCAGCACGGCGCGCACCTTCAGCAGGAAGAACCGGTAGCTGGCGTAGGCACGCACCAGCACGTCGCAGGCCACCGACGGGATCATCAGCGGGATCAGGCCGCAGTCGATGATGAAGATCGGCAGGCTCGGCAGATATTTCTTCGTGAAGAGCAGCAGGATGATGTCCCTGGCCCCCAGTAACAGGAACGCAAAGAGTGGCAGGTAGAACCAGCTCAGGTTGCGCACCGACTCGACGACGAGGCTCGCCAGCTCGCCGTGTTGATTGCGGCTGTGCAAATCGTTCGTCCGCTGAATCAGCACGGAGGCCACCGATTCGCTGAGGATCGTCATCAACGGCAGCTCGAAGCAGCCGACGGCGTAAATGGCGTATTCGGCCGGACCGAAGCGATGGGCGACGAAATACAGGTGAAGCTGCGTCTGAAACCAGTAGAGCAGCGCCGCCATGCCGAGCGGAAAGCCATAGGCGAGCTGGGCTCGCAGCAACGCCCAGTCCACCTGCACGATCCGGCCGAACCGCCGCCGCATGTAGACGAGCACCCAGACCAGCTGCAGGCACCCCTGCAGGGCCGCCGCGTCCAGCAGCGCATCAATCGTCGAGATCCAGATGGCCGCCGCGATGAGGAGCGCGGCTTTCGAGAACTGCGTGGCGGTGATGAACAGGGCCGCGTACTGCGTGTCCTGGCAGGCGATCATCACGTACTCGAGGAACGAACCCGCCACGAGCAGCGCCAGCGCGAGACCGATGCGCGGCGCGTACGGCACGAGGTCGGGTCCGTTGAAGATGGCGACGACGACGGACGGCTCGAGGTAGATCAGCAGGCCGGTGCAGGTGCCGATCAGGATGTAGATCAGCAGGATGTTGGACGCGACCGCTCCTCGTCGATCCCGCCCGACGCGCGGCAGGAAGTAGAACGCGCTCATCGCGAGCCCGAGCGGCAGGATCGCGATGGCCGTGCTGATCAGCAGGAACGCCTGCTTGTAGAGGCCGAACTCGACCTGCGCGAGGCGGCGGACCAGGATGAGCGGCAGGGCGAAGGTGAAGAGGACCGCCGCCGTCTTGCCGAGCATCAGCACCGACACGTGCCGGGCCAGGGAATCCTGGGACGGCGGCGCGGCCGGTGCGGAGACGGGTGCGTCGGGGAGTACGGAGTCGGTCTCGCGCAGGGGCTCAGCCACGATCGGTGGACTCCATCCCGGGATTCCGCGGAGTCGTGCATGCCGCCGCATTCGCGACCGGCACGGGCGCAGCCACCGCGAGGCGCGCCGCTGATGTGGCCATGGCGTGATAGAGCGTCGTCCAGTCGTCTCGAACGTTCATCCAGTTGTAGCGCTCGACTTCGTCGATCCCGGCGCGCGTGACCGCCCGGACGCGCCCGGGGTGCGTCAGCAGGGTATCGACCGCGGCGGCCATCGCTTCCGGATCGCCCGGCGGCACGAGGATGCCCGCGTGGCCGTGGCGCAGCATGGCGGGAATGTCGCCGATCGGCGTCGACACGATTGGCAGTCCGCAGGCGAGCGCCTCCAGGATCGAGACCGGCTGGTTGTCGATGGTCGACGAGTTCAGGAAGATGTCGGCTTCGTCGTAGAGGCGCGGCAGCTTCGCCGGCTCGACGCGCCCGACGAACCGCACGCCGTCCAGCCGCAGCGTGGCGGCGAGATCCCGGAGCCGGCGTTCCTCGGAGCCGTAACCGGCGATCGTCAGCGTGGCGTGCGGCCATTTCGCCTTCACATACGCAAAGGCCCGCAACGTCTGATCCACGCCGTACATCTGCTCGAGGTTCCGCACCGAGAGCAGCCGCGGCTGCAGCGCGATCCGTTCTCGATAGGGAAAGGCCGACACATCGAGCGCGTTGCGGATCACGCGGGATGGATAGCCGTGCTTCGCGAAGACTTCCTGCAGGTACACCGAGGGCACCACGATTTCATCAACCAGGCGGAGCCACGGGTGCACGAGCGGGCCCCAGTGCGTGAGATGGTCGTCGGCCTCCCCGCTGTGGTAGTGGAGCACCACCGGCCGGCCCGCCAGTCGTGCGGCGATGAGCGCCGGCACCGGCGCCAGGAGAAAGGACCAGTAGGAGGCGGAGAAGACGTGCACGACGTCCGCGCGGCGCACGGCCGAGAGCCGCGGGATGTAGATCGCCTCGTTGAGCACCGTGCGCAAATACGGCACCTGGCGGAGCCCCGAGAGGGCCGGCGGAAACACCGGGTTGATCGGAAGCAGGTCGACCTGGAAGCCGTCCGCGCGCAGGTGTTCGATGAGGATGTGCGCCTGCACTCCCTGGCCGCCGAGAATCGCCAGGCTCGGAGCGACGATCGCGACACGCAGCCGCCGGCGTCCGGGCCGCGGCGCTTTACGGGACACGAGTGACGCGCGGGAACGGTAGAGCGCCGGTTGAGCAGTCGGTTGGACGGGCATCGGCACAACCCCTACCGCCCGCCGCCAGCGCCCGCGGCGATCGGTTCCGGCGCGGCTTCGTTGTTGATGGACGGCGGCGCGGCGAGCGACCGCTGCGCCGGCTGGTCGAGGAACCGGCGGCACCACAGCTCGAAGGAGACGAGCGTCCAGAGATTCAGGTCGAGCGGGCGGCCCGCGGCGTGCCAGTCGAGCAGCCGCTCCACGTAGTGGAGGTCGAGGATGCCGCGCTGCCTGGTGCGCGACGACACCAGCGTGTCGCGCAGGAAGCCGCCCAGTTCGCCCTTGAACCAGCGGCCGAGCGGGATCGCAAACCCCTGCTTGGGCCGGTCCAGGGTTTCGTCGGGCACTCGTCCGCGCAGCGCCTGCTTGAAGAGCAGCTTGCCGGCGCCGTTGGCCATCTGCATCGTCGAGGGAATCCGCGCCGCGAACTCGACGACCTCGTGATCGAGCAGCGGCACGCGCGCTTCGATCGAATGCGCCATGCTCATGCGGTCGACCTTCGTCAGGATGTCGAGCGGCAGATAGGTCTCGATATCCAGGGCCTGCAGCGCCGACAGCCGGCTGCCGGTACAGCTCTCGAGCTGCGCCAGCGACTCCTGCCAGGGATCGACCTGCCGGAGCCGTTCGAACGCCTCGCGCTGGAACAGCCGCCGACGGGCGTCGATCGGGAAGAGCGTGGACGCATCGAGGTATCGCCGCCAGCCGGTCATCGAGAAGTGGCGGAGGAGGCCGCGCCCGGTCATCTGATCGGGCATGGCCGCGGCGATGGCGCCGAGCCCCGCGTGCACCAGCGCCGGCAGCCGATCGAACGGCCGCTCCCGCATCTCGACGCGATACTTGTCGTAGCCGCCGAACAGCTCGTCGCCGCCGTCGCCGGAGAGGACCACGGTGACCCGCTCCGCCGCCAGGCGCGAGACGACGTACGTCGGGATGGCCGAGGAGTCGCCGAACGGCTCATCGAGGTGCCAGACGAGATCGTCGAGGATGTCGAGGACGTTCGGCTCCACGACCTCTTCGTGGTGCATCGTCTCGAAACGGCGGGCGACGGTGCGCGCGTACGGAAGCTCGTTGAACGTCGATTCACGGAAGCCGACCGAGAAGGTCAGCACCGGCCGGTTGCTCTGCTGCGCCATGCTGGCGACGACGGCACTCGAGTCGATCCCGCCGCTCAGGAAGGCGCCGACCGGGACGTCGCTCACCATGTGCAGACGGACGCTCTCGTCGATGATCTCGCGGAGGCGCACGGCGAGATCGTCGGCCGACCAGCCCTGGAGCGGATCGAACGCCAGCCGCCAGTACCGTTCTACGCGTGGCATCCGCCCGGGGAGCATCATCAGGCGGTGGCCCGGCTCGAGCTTGTGGATGCCTTCGATGATGCTTTCGTCGCGCGGCGTATGGAGGAAGGTGACCAGGTGGCTGAGCGATCGCCAGTTGATCTGGCGCTCGACTTCCGGCAGCTCGAGCAGCGCCTTCAGCTCCGAGGCGAAGATCAGGCGGCCTTCGAAGATGCCGTAGAACAGCGGCTTGATGCCGAGCCGGTCGCGCGCCAGCATCAGCTGGCGGCGCGTCTCGTCCCAGAGGGCGAAGGCGAACATGCCCCGGAGGTGCGACACGCACTCGGTGCCGTACTCCTCGTACAGGTGCACGATCGTTTCGGTGTC
>JANWLS010000210.1 GCA_025450765.1 Vicinamibacterales bacterium
AGAGTCTGCTGCTCTGCCAATTGAGCTACTGGCCCACGAGGGGGATGGTACTGGCCTGCCAGCCGGAGCCCTCCTCCGCTCGCAGGACGCGAGCTACGGAGGGCGAAGGCTGGCGCGCCCGGCAGGATTCGAACCTGCGGCCTTTGGCTCCGGAGGCCAACGCTCTATCCAGCTGAGCTACGGGCGCCTGCGTCGTGCTCGAATCGTTCCCGCACGAGCCTGGTGGCCCGCCATGAGCGAGCCGGCGATCCCGACTGCCGCCGGCGAGTCGAATGGCGCGCCCGGAGGGATTTGAACCCCCGACCTACGGGTTCGAAGCCCGGCGCTCTATCCAACTGAGCTACGGGCGCACGAACGAAAATCATACCACACCACAACCGCACCGCCCGTCCACCGAGGGGCGATCCGCGCGTCGGTTTTCTTTCCCACCCCGTCCGGACAACAATGGGCTGCACCGTGCCCGCGCCCGTGGCCTGCAGCCCGTGGCCCGTGGACACGTCCCGGAGGACACGCGATGACCCGTCAGCTCCTTGCCACCGCCACGCTCACCGTGGCTCTCAGCGCGCTCGCGCTCGCGCAGGCGCGCCGGCCCGCCAGCCCGCCGGGAACGGCCGCGACGCAGGTCGGCGGCCACTACACGAATCCGCCCGGCGCTGATCAACCGGTCTATCAGGGCGGCAAGTGGATCGAGATCACCTACAGCCGTCCGATCAAGCGCGGACGGGACCTGTTCGGCAGCGGCGAGAACTACGGGAAGGACCTCCTGCTCGGCGCACCCGTCTGGCGCGCGGGCGCGAACGTCACGACGCAGCTCCACACCGAGGTGCCGCTCGTCATCAACGGCAAGACGATCGCGCCGGGCACCTACGACCTGTTCATCGATCTGAAGCCGGAGCACTGGACCTTGATCGTCTCCACCTGGCCGGTGCAGACCCGCTACGAGCCGAAGAACAAGGACGCGATCTGGGGCGCGTTCGGCTACACGCCGGAGCACGACGTCGTCCGGGCGCCGATGACGCTCACCACGCTGTCGATGTCGATCGACGAGCTCACCTGGGCCTTCACGGACATGACGTCGAACGGCGGCACGCTCATGATCGCGTGGGACAAGAACATGGCGACGGTTCCCTTTACGGTCGCCGGGATGTAAACTCGCGCTCGATGCGAGTCCTCAGTCAGCTCTTCGCCAACAACCGCGCGTGGGCCGCGGAGATGACCCGGCAGGATCCGGAGTTCTTCGAGCGGCTCTCGCGCCAGCAGGCGCCGCAATATCTCTGGATCGGGTGCGCGGACAGCCGCGTGCCCGCCAACCAGATCACCGGCCTCCTGCCAGGCGAGATGTTCGTCCACCGCAACGTCTCGAACCTTGTCGTCCACACGGACTTGAACTGCCTCTCGACCTTGCAGTTCGCCGTCGACGTGCTCAAGGTCGGCCACGTGATCATCTGCGGCCACTATGGGTGCGGCGGTGTGCGCGCGGCGCTCCGCGACGACCACCTCGGCCTCATCGACAACTGGCTGCGGCACGTGCAGGAAGTCCGGCGCCGGCACCAGGCGCAGATCGATGCGCTCCCCACCGAGGCCGATCGCCACAAGCGGCTGTGCGAGCTGAACGTCATCGAGCAGGTCGCCAACGCGAGCCAGACAACGATCGTGCGGGATGCGTGGAGCCGCGGGCAGCCGCTCGCGATTCACGGCTGGATTTACGGGCTGCAGGACGGCCTGCTGCGCGATCTCAGCATGTGCGTCACGAGCGATACGGAACTGGCGGACTGCATGGATCAGGCGGTGAACGCCCGCAGCCGCTGACGCCGCAGCGCTCCATCCGGAGGCGAGCGGTGGATTATGCGCCGGCCTGCGCCTTGGCGCGCCGTTCGAGCTCGTCCGGCGACACATCCTCCACGTGCGTGGCGACGTACCAGCGGTGGCCGAACGGGTCCACAAATCCGCCGCTGCGATCCCCGTAAAACTGATCTTCGGGCTTCCGCTCGAGCGTCGCCCCGGCCTGGACGGCGCGATCCACCACCGCGTCGACGTCCTCGACGTACAGAAGCATGCTGCACCCGCCCTTGCCAGGCGCCGCCGCGTGGATGCCGCGCTCCGGGTACTCATCAGCGAGCATCACCCGCGAGTCGCCGATCTGGAGCTCGGCATGCCCGATGCGCTCGCCATCACTCATGCGATACAGCTCCGTGGCGCCGAGCGCGCGCGTGTAGAACTCGATCGCGCGCGCGGCTCCCTTGACGATCAGATACGGCGTGACGGTGTGATACCCCTCCGGGATGGGCCGCACAACCTTGCTCATGAGACATTCTCCTGTCGCATTCCGTCCGCGCTGGCAGCGCTGATGCATCCGCACGAATCGGAGGTTTTCATGAAGGGTTTGAACTGGGTGAACTTCGCCCTCGGCATCTGGCTGATCACCGCGGCCTTCACGCTTTCGGCCGGCGGCGGAAGCGTGATGACCGAAGAGTTCGTGCTCGGCGTCATCACCGCAGTGTTCGCGTGGCACGCGGCGCGGCGCCGCCGGAACGCGGCACTGAGCTGGATCGTCGCGGCCGCGGGTCTGTGGACGTGCGTCGGCGCGGCCTTGTCGGTCGTGTCGTACTTCGGATTTGCGGCGTCCCGCACGAACGATATCGTGGTTGGGATCATCGTGGCGGTGCTCGGCACGACAGCCGCCCTCTACCGCGAGTCGCCCATCCGGACGCACGCGCACGACAATTATTACCACAAGGCGTGAGTCAGGACGCGCGCAGCCCCCAGGCGGCCGTCGTGGTCTCTCCTGGCTCCAGCGTGATCAGGCCGTCGCCGCTGCGGAAGCCGTTCGGCGCGCAGGTCATCGGCTCGATGCCGAGGCCCGTGCGCCAGTGTGGCGCCGGCTGTGTGTGGGCGGTGTAGATCTCGACGAACGGGTATCGGCCGTCCACCCAGACGCTGACACGCCGGCCGTCCGGCCCTGTCACATGCACCCAGGCGCGCCCCTCTCCGTCGCGCCGCAGATCCACGAACGCATAGTCGACCTCCTGCGATCCGATCTCGCGCCCCTGGCGGAAATCGTACGGTGACCCGGCCACCGCCCGCCGTCCTGTCGGCAACCCCCGCTCATCAGTCGGCAGCCAGGCGGCGGCATCGATCTCCAGCCGGCAGGCATCGATCGTGGGCGTCCCGACCGTTACATACGGATGCTGTCCGGATGCATACGGACAAGGCTGTCGGCCGACGTTGGTCGACCTCGTCGTCACCGTCAGACCCTCTGCGCCGAGGTGATACTCGACCGAGACGTCCAGCGTGAAGGGATACCCCTTGAGCGGATGCAGCACCGTGCCCATCACGACGCGATCCTGGCTCCGCTCACGACACGTCCAGTTCCGCCATCGAAGGAAGCCGTGAATCGCATTGTGCTTCGCCGGCTCGGTGAGCGGCACCTGGTACTCGGCACCGTCGAACCGGTATTTCCCATCTTCGAGCCGATTCGGCCACGGGATCAGCGGCAACCCACGCGCGCCGGTACACCGCTCATCGAGGCCGTATCCGTCGAGAACCTCGGATCCCGACAGGCGGCATTCGCGCAGGCCGCCGCCCACTTCGACGATGGTGGCCGCATGCGCGCCGGAGCGGATCTCGAACTGATCGCCAGATGGCGGATGCGGTCGAGAGGAATCGGCCGGGGTCGTCATGAAATTCTCCCGTCGGCATCAGCCGTCATCGTGTGCGTGGATTCAGAATTGCAGGTCCCCCGGTCTCGGGTCGCCGCACTGGCGGTCCGATGTGATGGAGGTGAGAGGATGGCGAAGCTTGAAGGGTTGCACGATCTGTTTCTCGAGCAGCTCAAGGACATGTACGACTCCGAAAAGCAGATTATCAAAGCGCTCCCGAAGATGATCAAGGAAGCGGAGAACGCGCAGCTCAAGCGGGCGCTCGAGGAGCACCTGGAGGAGACGCGCGGTCACGTGGAGCGGCTCGAGCGGGTGTTCGAATCGGTCGAGTCGAAGGCCCGCGGCCAGCACTGCCCCGGGATGGAAGGCATCATCGACGAAGGCAAGGAGCTGCTGGAGAAGGATGCCGAACCGGCCGTCCGCGACGCCGGCATCATCGCCAGCGCGCAGCGCGTCGAGCACTACGAGATGGCGGCCTACGGGACGCTCATCGCGTACGCCAAGGACATGGGTCACCGCGAGGCGACCACTCTCCTGCAGCAGACGCTGAAGGAAGAAGAAGCGGCCGATCGGAAGCTCACGGAAATTTCGCGCAGCGTCAACACCGACGCGATGCAGCCGGTCGGCGCACACTAGCCAGCCGGCCCACTCCTTGTGCAACCAGGGGCCGGCCGGCGTCGGCCCCCCCTCTTTTTCGCTTCCGGCCGGGTTGGCCCGGGCGTAGAATCCGCTCATGCCGGAGCTGCGACTGGCGGTCCGCGCGCTGCTGAAAGCGCGCGCCTTCAGCCTGATCACGATCGCCGTCGTGGCCCTCGGCATCGGGGCCACTACCGCCGTCTTCACGATCGTCAACGGCGTGCTGCTGCAGCCGCTCGATCTCGACCAGCCGCAGCAGCTCTACATCGTCCGCGAGGGCCTCTCGGCGGCTCAGCGCCTCGGCTATCCGTGGGTGCCCGCCAACCCGATTCACTACCAGCGCTGGCGCGCAGGGGCGCACGCCTTCAGCGACATGGCGATCAGCGCCGAAGTGCCGGCCACCGTCACCGGCGGCGCCCGTGAGCCGGAGATGGTGCGGATGGCCAACGTCTCCGCCGGCCTGTTCTCGCTGCTGGGCGTCACGCCGCTGCTCGGGCGCCGGTTCACCGCGAATGACGACCGCACCGGCCAGAGCTCGGTGGCCATCCTGAGCCACGCGATCTGGGAGCGGCGCTTCGGCGGCAACCCGCAGGTCGTCGGCCGTCCCATCCTGGTGAACGGCGCACCGCTGACGATTGTCGGCGTCCTCCCGGCATCGTTCCGCTGGCCGGTCACCAAGGGCGCGCTCTTCGGATCGCGATCGGCCCTCACCGGCGATCCGGATCTCTATCGCCCGCTCGCGCTCGACACGTCGAAGGTGCCGCTCATGAGCGACTTCAACTTCGACGTCCTCGCACGGCTCACGCCTGGCGTCGCACCGGCGCAGGCGCTCGCGCAGCTGAATGCCATCGAGCAGAACATCGTGCGCGAGTCGAAAGCACCGATGCAGATGTGGGCCGTGCTGCAGCCGCTGCAGGACACGATGACGGAGACGGTGCACACCGGCCTGCTGCTGCTGCTCGGCGCGATCCTCGCCGTGCTCCTGATCGCCTGCATCAACCTGGCGAACCTGGCGCTGGCGCGCGCGACGGGGCGCACGCGGGAGACGGCGGTGCGGGCGGCGCTCGGCGCCGGCCGCGGCCGACTGCTCTGGGGCGTGCTCGCCGAGCACCTGGTGCTGGCCGTCGTGGGCGGCGTACTGGGCATCCTGCTCGCGGTCGGCGGCGTGCGCGCGCTGCTGGCGGCGGCGCCGGCCGGCCTGCCGCGCGCGGCCGGCGTGCACATCGACGGCACGGTCATCACCGTGGCCGTGCTGCTGACGATGGTGAGCGGCATCTTCTTCGGCGTGTTCCCGGCCTGGAAATTGAGCCGCACCTCGCCGCAGGATTCGCTCCAGGCCGGCGGCCGCAGCAGTTCCGACGGCCCGCGGGCGCGGCGCCTGGGTAACACGCTCATCGGGATCGAGGCGGCCGTGAGCGTGGTGCTGCTGATGCTGGCGGCGCTGCTCGCCACCAGCTTCGTGCGCCTGCTGCGGATGCCGACCGGGTTCAGTGCCGATCACGTGCTCACCGCGGACGTCCGGCTGCCGGACACCGCCTACCCGACCCCTGCGGCCATCAATCGCTTCTTCGATGAGGCGCTCGCGAAGCTCCGCACGCTGCCGGGCGTCGAGCAGGCCAGCACGGTCAGCGCGCTGCCGGTCACCGGCAACTCGTGGTTCGATGTCGTCTCACAGCCCGGCGATCCGCGGCCGATGGCGCAGCGGCCGATGGCGCAATACCGCTTCGTGAGCCCCGGCTACTTCGCGACGCTCGGGATACCCATCAAGCGCGGGCGCGACTTCACGGCCGCCGACCAGGGCGGAGATGGCGCGCTCGCCATCGTCTCCGAGCGGGCCGCCGAGCAGCTCTGGCCCGATCACTCGCCGCTCGATCAGGTCTTCAGCCGCAACGACGGCAAGCCGCTCCGGATCATCGGCGTCGCCGGGAACGTCCCCGCCGAGCTCGACAAGGCCTCGGATCCGGTCGTCTATCTCCCTTATTGGCTCGAGCCCCGGCGCGTCGCCACGCTCGCCATCCGGACGGGCACCAGCCCGGACTCGATGGCCAGCACGGTGAAGCAGGCGATCTGGAGCCTGAACGCGGATATTCCCGCGCCGCAGTTCACCACGATGACCGAGGTGGTGGACGTGTCGGTGGCGGAGCGGCGGTTCGAGATGTGGCTCACGCTGCTCTTCGCCGGTGTGGCGCTCGCGCTGGCGGCACTCGGGTTGTACGGCGTGATTTCCTACTGGGTGACGCGTCGCTCGGGCGAGCTCGGCATCCGGCTGGCACTGGGCGCCCAGCCTTCGAGCGTCGCCCGCCTCGTCTTGCGCGAAGGCCTGCGGCCGGTCGCGATCGGCGCGGTCGCCGGCCTCGTGAGCGCCTTCTGGGCGGGACGCGTGATCGCCAGCCTCCGCTTCCACGTGCGCCCCG
>JANWLS010000211.1 GCA_025450765.1 Vicinamibacterales bacterium
AGCCACGACGCGCTCGAGTCGCTCGTGCGGCAGCAGGCGGCGACGCGCGACGAACTGGACCAGAACGAGCTCGCGATCGCGCGCGCCGAGGCGAGCGAGCGGGCGCTCCAGGCCAAGCGCGCCGCCCTCAAGCAGTCCAACACGACGGACGTCCGGGCCGCACAGCTCCGCGTGGATCAGGCGCAGGCCAGCATCCAGGCGCTCGACGCGCAGGTGAGCGCCTCGGATATCCGGGCGCCGATCGATGGCACGGTGTACCTGGTGCCGGTGCGGGCGGGCAGCTTCGTGCAGGTTGGTCAAGAGCTCGCGGATCTGGCCGATTTGCACGACATGCAGGTCGAGGCGTACGTCGACGAGCCCGATGTCGGCAAGCTCGCCATCGGCCAGCCGGCCGAGATCACGTGGGACGCCGCGCCGGACCAGACGTGGCGCGGGCGGACCGAACGGTTGCCCAAGGCGATCGTGCCGCGGGGCAACCGCAACGTGGGGAAGGTGCTCTGCACGGTCACCAACGACCGGACGCCGCAGCTGCTGCCCAACGTGAGCGTGAACGTCCGGATTCGCGTGGCCGAGCGGAATGGCGTGCTGCTCGTGCCTCGTGGCGCCGTACACGGCGAGGGCCGCGACCGCTACCTGTACCTCGTGCGCGATGGCCATTTGAAGCGGCAGTCGATTCAAGTCGGGACGGCGAGCCTGACGCAGTACGAGGTCTTGAGCGGCGTCAGCGACGGCGAGCAGGTGGCGGTGTCAGCCGACGTCGAAATGCAGGACGGCATGCCGGTCACCGTGCTGCCGCAGGCGCAGTCCTGAGGAACGGGCCGTCGGAGCAGGAGAGCAAGTTGTCAGGGATGTACGTGAAGAACTGGATGGCGATGGTCTGCGCGGGCACGATGCTGGCTGGTGCGGCTCCGGTGCGATCGGCGCTCGCGGCGCAGCCGCCGGCGCCCGTCGCCGCCGTGCACACCGCGGCGCTGCCGCCCGCCGGCGCGGTGGCGGCGTTCAAGGCGGGCCATTATGCCGACGCGGCGGAGTTGTTCGAGCGGGCCCTCGAGAGTCGTGGCGACGATGCGGTGCTCTATCACTGGCTGTCGCGCTGCGACCTGGAACTCGGACACGACGAGCAGGCCGTGGATCATGCGAGGCAGGCGGTCGAGCTCGATCCGAACCGCTCGGAATATCACCGCTGGCTCGGGCGGGCCTACGGCGCTCTTGCCGATCGGACGCGCAGCTTCTTCACCGCGCGGAAGGTGAAGGGCGAATTCGAAAAGGCCATCGAGCTCGAGCCGGGCAACGTCGCCGCGCGGCGCGATGCGATGGAGTACTACCTCGAAGCGCCCTGGATCGTCGGCGGCGATCACGACAAGGCGCGCGACGAGGCGAAGGCGATCGCGGCCCTGGATCCGCTGGAAGGGGCCCTGGCCCACGCGGCGTGCGCCGAGAAGGATGGCCACACGGCCGCGGCGGCGGCCGCGTACGAACGCGCGCTGGCGATGAAGCCGGCCGAGCCGGATCCCTACTTCGAGGCGGCGGAATTCTACGCACGCCACAAGGACGCGCCGAAGCTGCGGGCCGTCGTGGCTCAGGCGGCGGCGGTCGCCCCGGACGATCCGCGGCTCGAACATTTCCGGAACGTCGCCGAGGCGCTCGAACGCGTGGAATAGATGTTCTCACGCGAAACCTGGCGGGTCGCCCTCGAGGCACTGCGGCAGAACAAGCTGCGCGCGCTGCTGGCGATGCTCGGGGTCGTGATCGGCACCGGGTGCATCGTGCTCGTCGTCACGGTGGCGCTGACCGGCCGGCAGTACATCATCGCGCAGATCGAAGCGGTGGGCGCCAACCTCGTCTACGCCGACCATATCAACCCGTCGACCGATCAGGCGAGCACGCTCGGCGACGAGATCACGCTCGGGGATCTGGCCGCGGTCAAGGCGGAGGTCCCGCAGGTGGTCGCGGCCGCCGGCACGCACGACATTCCGATGACGGTGATCGTCGGCGGCGATCAGCGCGCGATCACGCTCGTCGGCGTCACCCAGCAGTTCCAGCAGATCCGCAACCTCGACGTGCTCGACGGCCGGTTCTTCGATGACGCGGACATGGCCTCGCACAGCAAGGTCTGCCTGCTCACCAAGGACCTCGCCGCGCTGATGTTTCCCGGCGGCGGGGCCGTCGGCCAGGTCGCGCGGCTGGGCGAGCTCAGCTTCACGGTGATCGGCGTCTTCCAGGAGCGCGTCGCGACGTTCGGGCAGTCGGAGATCCAGCAGGAATCGGTGCTGATTCCGTTTTCACTCCTGCAGTACTACACGGGCGCCACCTACATCAAGACGCTCTACGCCCAGGCCGACGGACCTGAAGCCGTTCCACTCGTCACCGGCGAAGTGGCCCGCGTACTCAGCTCCCGGCACCGCGAGGGCGCCCGCTACCGGGTCCAGAACCTCACCTCGATCCTCAACGCCGCCAAGCGCATTTCATCGGCGCTCACGATCACGCTCCTCATCGTGGCCGTGATCGCGCTCGTCATCAGCGGCATCGGTATCATGAACATCATGCTCGTCACCGTCACCGAACGGACGCGCGAGATCGGCGTCCGCATGGCGGTCGGGGCGCGGCGGCGCGAAATCCTGCAGCAGTTCCTGCTCGAGTCCCTGCTCATCAGTGGCTCAGGCGCGCTGCTCGGCATCCTGGGGGCGATCAGCATCTCCGTGCTGGTCCAGCCGCTGCTGCCCAGCCATCTCACCGTCCCGATTTCCTGGGTGTCGGTCGTGGTGGCGCTCGGGGCTTCGGCGGCGACCGGCGTCCTCTTCGGCTACCTGCCAGCCCGGCGCGCGGCGGGACTACAGCCCGTGGAATCCCTGCGCCACGAATAACCAACGCGAGGCTGACGACGATGACGATCCGCTGTGTTGCGCTTGCTGCCGCCTGCCTGCTCGGCGCGCCTCTCGCGCGTGCGGGCGTCCCTCCATCACCCGCGGCCGGCCAGGGCACGACCGCTGCGGCGAGCGCGCTGTCGCTGTCGCAGGCGGTGGCGCTCGCCCTTCAGCACAGCCCCGATCTCGTCGCCGCCGAAGCACAGCGCCGTGTCGGCGTCGGCGAGGTGGGCACGGCGCGAGCCCAGTTCGGTCCGAACCTCTACACCGGCACGGGCGCCATCTACACCTATGGCTTTCCGCAGGTGCCGGGCGGCAACACCCCGTCCATCGTGAACCTGTCGTATATGCAGACCGTCTTCAACGCCTCCTCGCGGGGCGCCCTGCGGGCGGCCGAAGCGCGCCTCGCCGGGCAGGATGCCGGGATCGAGCAGGTGCGGCGTGAGGTGATTGCGGCAACCGCCTCCGCGTACCTGGAGCTCGCGACGGTCGGCCAGGCGATCGCGGCGCGGCAATCGGCGGCGGACCGCGCGGCGCAGATCGTGGCCATCACCGAGGCGCGCGTACGGGCCGGCCGCGAGCTTCCGGCCGAAACGATTCGCGCGCAACTCGAAGCGGCGCAGGTGCGGCAGAGCCTCGTGCAACTTCAAGGCCGCAAAGGTATAGTGGAAGAACGGCTGCGGACGCTGATCGGATCGTCCGAAAGCCAGCCTCTCGTCGTCGAGACGACGGCCCTGCCTGAGCCGCCGCCCGCCTCGGTCGACGCGCTCGTGGCTCGTGCCGTCGAGGCCAGTCCGGCCCTGCGGCAGGCGGAACAGGAGCGGCAGGCACGGCAGGCGGCGCTGGGAGGGGCGAAAGGCGCGTCGCTGCCCTCGGTGGATGTGGTCGGCCAATACGGTCTGTTCGGCCGCTTCAACAACTACGATCAATTCTTTCAACGCTTCCAGCGCAACAACGTGAACGTCGGAGTTGAGGTGCAGGTGCCGATCTTCAGCGCGCAGACCTCGGCTGCCGCGGCGCTGGCCGCGAGCCAGCTGGCCGAAGCCGAGGCCGCGGTCGCCCAGGCACGTCAGGCGCTCATCACGAACGTGCGCGACCGGGCGCAGGATGTGACGGCGTCGACGGCTGCGCTCGACGTCGCCCGGCTCCAGGCCAGTCTGGCCACGGAGACGGCGCGCGAGACCACGGCGCGCGCGCAGGCCGGGCTGGCGAACCAGCGCGACGCCGCGCGCGCACAGTTGAAGGCGGGCGAGACCCACGTGGCCCAGCTCGACGTGGCGCTGGCGGCCGACCAGGCGCGCCTGGCGCTGTGGGTGTTGACGGGCCAGATCGACCAGCTTGCGCACTGAACGGAGAAGAGACTTGGCGACAGCGGTGATGAGGACGCTCCTGCTCAACCCCCCGAGCTTCGATGGCTACGACGGGGGCGCGGGATCGCGTTGGCCGGCGACGCGCGAGATCGAGTCGTACTGGTATCCAGTCTGGCTGGCGTATCCCGCCGGCCTGCTGCCGGGCAGTCGTTTGCTCGACGCATGTCCGCACGGGATCTCCGCGCAGCAGACGGCCGAGATCGCGCGCGACTACGAGCTGGTCGTGCTCTTTACCTCGACGGCCGGATTCGCGAGCGATCTCAAGCTGACGCGGCTCATGAAGGAGCAGCGGCCCTCGCTCAAGGTGGGATTCGTCGGGCCGCAGGTGCAGGTGCAGCCAAGCGAGAGCCTGGCCGCGAGCGAGGACATCGATTTCGTCGTCCGCGGCGAATTCGATCAGGCGGTCGTCGAGTTCGCGGAAGGCCGCCCGCTCGAATCGATCGCCGGCATCAGCTATCGCCGTGATGGGCGCATCGTGCACAACCCGCCGCGGCCGATGCTCCAGACGCCCGAGCTGGACGCGCTGCCTGCCGTCACGGAAGTCTACAAGCGCGACCTCGCCGTCGAGCGCTACACCGTGCCCTTTCTCCTGCATCCGTTCGTCTCACTCTACAGCGCGCGCGGCTGCCCGGCGCTCTGCACGTTCTGCCAGTGGCCGCAGACCCTCTCCGGCCATCAATGGCGGGTCCGCTCGGCTGACAACGTGGCCCGGGAGATGGCGCGCGCCGTCGAGCTGTTTCCGCAGGTGAAGGAATACTTCTTCGACGATGACACCTTCAACATCCGGAAGGATCGGGTGCTGGAGCTGTCGGCGAAGCTCAAGCCGCTGAAGATCCGGTGGTCCTGCACCGCCCGCGTGCACAGCGATCGCGAGACGCTCGCCGCGATGGCCGATGCCGGCGCCCGCCTCTTCATCGTCGGCTTCGAATCGGGCGACGATCGGATCCTGAAGAACATCAAGAAGGGTGCGACGGTCGAGATGGCCCGGCGGTTCGTGCGGCACTGCAAGGACGTCGGCATCCGCATCCACGGCGACTTCATCATCGGCCTGCCCGGCGAGACGCGGGAGACGATCGAGAAGACCATCGACTTCGCCAAGGAGCTCGACTGCGAGACGATCCAGGTGTCGATCGCTCACGCCTATCCGGGCACGGAGCTCTACGAGCATCTCCAGCGTACCGGCTCGTTGACGGCGACGCCGATGACCGATGAGCGGGGCCATCAACTGCCGCAGCACGAGTATGCGGATCTCGGGCGCGAGGAGATGATGGCCGCCGTCAACCGGTTCTACGATTCGTACTACTTCCGCCCGCGAGTCGTCTGGCGGATCGTTCGCGAGGCGCTCTGGGACGGTCACGAGCGCAAGCGGCTTTATCAGGAGGCGGTCGAATTCCTGCGACTGCGCGCCGAACGGCGGAAGTACGCCGGCGACCCGCCGCTCGCCGGAACCGGGGCCGGCGTGTAGTCATCGAATCCTTCGTGCCTTCCTCACCGCCGCTCGCCGGACGATCACTCCGGTCGAAGACGTTCGTGCTGCTCGTGCTGGTCGTCCTGCTGAGCGCCGTCGGGAACGTGCTGCTCAGCGTCGGCATGAAGCACGTCGGGGCCGTGGACATCCGGTCGTTGGGCGCCCTCGCGGCTGCCGGCGCCGCGGCCGCGATCTCGCCGGCCGTCTGGCTGGGCATCGGCAGCCTCCTCCTGTTCTTCATCGCCTATCTCCTCCTCCTCTCCTGGGCCGACTACAGCTTTGTCTCGCCGGTGACCGCGTTCGGCTACGTGCTGGTGCCGCTGCTCGGGTGGGGCCTGCTCGGCGAGCAGGTCTCGCCGCTGCGATGGGTCGGTATCGCGGTGATCTGCGTCGGCGTCGGCCTGGTGAGCGGCACGCCGCCACGCACGACCGCCCCGGTGCCGATGCTCGACGAGGAGGAGGGCCGCTGATGGCCCGGTTGGCCTTCGGCATCGCCATCGTGGTCCTGGCGGGAACCGGCGGCGAGATCGCCGTCAGCCACGCGATGAAGCGCGTGGGCGAGGTGACGACGCTCAACGCGCGGACGATCCTGCGCGCGATCACGCGCGCGGCCAGGCTCCCCTCGCTGTGGATCGGGATCGCGCTGATGGCGGCGGCGTTCTTCGCACTGCTCGCCGTCCTGTCGTGGACCGAGGTGAGCTTCGCGATCCCGGTGACCGCGCTCAGCTACGTGGTCGGCGCCTTCGGCGCGCGCGTGTTCCTCGGCGAGCAGGTGAACGGGCTGCGGTGGCTCGGTGTCGCGCTGGTCTGCGCCGGCGTGGCGCTGGTGTGTCTCGGATAGCGGGCCTCGATGTCATTCCGTACTGCGATTCTCGCGGGCGCCGTGCTGCCGTTGGCGTACTACGCCGTCGCGATCGCGAGCGGACGGCGGTTCTTCGCGTCGCGCGGAGAGGCGAGCGGCGAGGCCGATCCACGGTCCCTGCCGCCGGTGAGCATCCTCAAGCCCGTGCGCGGCCTCGATCGCGATTCGTACGGCAACTTCCTTCGGTTCGGGGACCTCGACTATCCCGAGTACGAAGTGATCTTCGCGGTGGCCGACGAGGACGATCCGGCGATCTCGATCATCCGGCGCGTCATCGAAGCCTGCCCGGCGCGTCCGATGCGGCTCCTCGTCGGTGCACCCGTGCTCGGTGAGAGCAGCAAGGTGAACAAGCTCTGTCGCCTGGTCCGCGAGGCTCACCACGACCTCCTCGTCATCAGTGACAGCGACATCCGCGTGGATCGCTCCTACCTGCGCAGCCTTGTCGAGCACTTCTCGGATCCGCGCGTCGGCCTCGTGACGTCGATGTACACGGGGCGGCGCGAGGGGACGCTCGGGTCGGTGCTCGAGTCGCTCGCGATCGAGACCGAGTTCATGCCGAGCGTGCTCGTCGCCTGGCGCGTCGAAGGTGTCCGCTTCGCGCTCGGCGCCAGCCTCGCGATCAGGCGTGCCGCGCTCGACGCGGTCGGCGGCTTCGAGGCCCTGGTGGATTACTGCGCGGAGGATTTCGAGCTCGGCCGTCGAGTCGCCGAGCAGGGGTGGCGCGTCGAGCTCGCCGCCAGCCCCGTGGAGTCCGAGTGCGTCGCGACGGTCGGCGATTTCATCCGCCACTCCCTCCGATGGGCCATCACGCGTCGTCACAGCCGGCCGGGCGGACATTGGGGGCTCGTGCTGACGCAAGGGCTGCCGTGGACGGCGGCGGCGGTGCTGGCCGCGCCGTCGGGCGGGCTGGCAGGCACCTATGCTGGTGCGTACGTCGTGCTGCGGCTCACGCTGGCGTGGACGGTCGCGGTGCGCGGCCTCGGCGACCGGGCGCTGGCGAAGGACCTCTGGCTCGTCCCGCTCGCGGATGCGCTGGGGTTCGGCGTCTGGGTGACCAGTCTTTTCGGGAATGAGATCGACTGGCGGGGACGCCGCTTCACCCTCGACCGCGGCCGCCTGATTCCGGTCGCCGGCGCTGCGCGTCCGGCCGTGCGCTCATGACCGGCACATCCTCCTCCCGGCTCCTCCCGCGTCGCAGCGCCGTCCTGCTGCTCGCCGCCATCGGCGTTGCCATCTTCATCATGACCGCTGCCCGCCCGCCGCTTCTGGACGATGCGGACAGCTGCCATGCGCTGGCCTCGCGGGCGATGCTCGAACATGGCGACTGGGCCGTGCTGCACATCAATGGAATCCGCTGGCTGGAGAAGCCGCCGTTTCACTATTGGCTCGTGGCCGCCAGCTACGCCGTCTTCGGTCCGAATGCGTTTGCGACGCGGCTGCCCGATGCGCTCGCGGCGATCGGCCTGATGCTGATGCTCTACGAGTTCGGCCGCCGCTTCTTCGACGCGCGCGCCGGATTCTACGCAGGGCTCGCGATCGGGACGAGCTTCGGCGTGTTCCTGTTCACGCGGATCATGATCCCGGAGGCGATCTACGCGCTGCAGTTCACGATCGCCTTCTACCTGTTCCTGCGTGCCTGGACGGGGAGCCTCTCGCCGCGGATCGGGTATCTGGGCTGTGCCGTGATGGTGGGGCTCGCGATCATCACGCGCGCAGCGATCGGGGTCGCCTTCCCGGCCGCCATCATCTTCCTGTTCCTGCTCGGCGTGGGGGGCTGGCGCCGGACGCACGTGAACCACGATCGTTTCCGGCGCATCCCGTGGATCGCCGGCATGCTCGTGTTCTTCGCGATCGCGCTGCCGTGGCACCTGGTCGCCGCGCTCACGACACCCGGCTTCACCTGGTTCTACTTCATCAACGAGCAGGTGCTGCGCGCGCTCGGGCGGCGGATTCCGCACGACTACACGGCGGTGCCGCTCGCGCTCTGGTGGGGCGAGCATCTCGCGTGGTTCTTCCCGTGGACGCTGTTCGTCCCGCTGGCGTGGCCGGCCTGTCCTGCGCCGCGGAGCTGGCGGACGCGGATGTCGGATCGCGACACGGCCCGGCTGTTCGTGACGATCTGGGCGGCGTTCATCTTCTTCTTCTTCAGTGCGGTGACGGGCTCGCGGATGGAGTACTACGCCTTCAGCGCGTGGCCCGCCGTCGCGCTGCTCATCGGCGGGGGATTGGCGCGCGCGGAAGCCTCGAGGAGCGTCTGGCTGCCGCGCCTGCAAGGCGCGCTCGCGATCGTGGGCGCCGGGATCGCCGTGCTGCTCGGCACGATGCTCTGGATGTCCCGAGGCATCTCATCGAGCGCCGGCATCGCGGGGCTGCTGGGCCACCATCCGCCGGGCTTCTATCGCGTGGCGATGGCGACCTTTTTCGATTTGACGCCGGAGACCTTCGCGATCCTGCGCGGGCCGGCGCTTGCAGCCGCGCTCGCGCTGCTCATCGGGTTCGGACTCGCGTGGTGGCTGAGGCGCGGGCGCCACGGCCTGGCGGCGAGCCTCGCGGTCGCGCTGGCGATGGTCGTCTTCGTGCAGGCGGCGAACACGGCGTTTGCGGCGTTTTCGCCGCAGATGTCCTCCGTGGCGCTCGCTCGCGCGATCGACGCGGTCTGGCGGCCCGGCGATCGACTGGCGGTGTACGGTGAGTTCGAGGCCGCCTGCAGCGTCGGGTTCTACACCAACCAGCAGGCGCTCGTGTACAACGGGCGCTACAACGGCCTGGCGTATGGATCGCGGTATCCGGACGCGCCCAAGATCTTTTTCGATGACCAGACGTTTCCGTCCGTGTGGCAGGGGAAGCCGCGTGTCTTCCTGGTCGTGCCCGAAGACAAGCAGGCGGCCGCTCGCCAGCGGCTGCCGGCCGGCCGCACGTGGGTGCTGGCGCGGAGCGGCGGAAAGACCGTGCTGATGAACGAGCCGCTCAGTTCAGATCGCGCGACAGAATCAGCTTCAGCGTCACCGGGTCCGAGCCGGCGTTGAGGCCGAAGCCGATACCCGCTTCGATGGAGAGCAGCTTGGAATCCCGGTCCACGACGGCATAGAGCTGGTGGCCCTGGTTCCTGACGGGGTTGAACTCGTGAATCGGCCCGAAATCATCGTACTCCTCCGCGGCCACCGCCCAGATGGGCGACAGGTTCCAGGCGACGCGCGTGGACGGTGCGAAGTCGAGGTTTCTGAGTCCGTCGTACGACGTGTCCAGGATCGGATTGATGATGATGTCGACCGGGTGCAGGTGCCAGCCGATGATTGGCCGCACCTCCGAGGTGTACCGTTTCGGCTCCCAGTGGTTCGTGTTGACGCTGAACTCGAAGTTGGCACCGTAGACGAAGTGCCGATCCGCCGCGTGCGGCACGACGAACAGCGCGCGGAGCTTGAAGCCGTTGTAGGTGGCGCCGCGCCCCTGCGAGATGCTGTAGAGCGGCAGATACAGTCCCGCCTCGAACCAGGGCTTCACGCCGTAGGCCCACTCCGTGACGCCATTGAACGAGTGGTTGGGCACCAGCGCACCCGGAAACGCCGGTGTCTCGCTCCCGTCAGCGATGAAGTTGTTGTGCCACGTCAGGTTGAAGACGCCCTGCGGCGCGATCGAGGCGTCGTACACCTGGATCTCGTCTGTCTGCGCGGCGGCAAGCGCGGGCAGCAGGCAGAGCAGCGCGGCGGTCAGGGTGAGCAGGTGGACGCGGCGGCGGAACGGGGCGGACGAAGTAGGCATCGGCGGCGTATCGGAACGGCGGCGCGTATCGCCGCCGGCGCATCAGGCTGGCCGCATTGTAGCACCGGGGGTCGCTCGTGACGGCCGTCGCGACCGCGCTCGCGGTGCTGGCGATCTGCTCGATCGGCTACTGCGCGCTCGTCCTGGTCGCATCGTGGCGCTATCGCCAGGTCCCCCGCGTGGCCCTGCCCGCGGCATGGCCGCGCGTCAGCGTGTTGAAGCCGCTCGCCGGCGTCGACGAAGGTCTCGAAGACAATCTCGCGAGCTTCTTCGCGCAGGCCTATCCCGCCTTTGAGATCCTCTGCGCGGTCGGCGGCGCGAACGATCCGGCGGTGGCGGTCGTGGAGCGTGTCCGGCGCGCGTTTCCGGAGGTGTCGTCTCACCTGCTCGTCGTCGGGGAGCCGCCGTATCCCAGCCCCAAGGTGCACAGCATCGCTCGGCTCGAGGCGATCGCCACGGGCGACCTGCTGGTGATCAGCGACAGCGATGTGCGCGTGCCGCCAACCCTCCTGCACTCGCTGGCCGCGGAGCTCTCGGCACCCGGCGTCGGCCTGTCGACGTGCGCGTCGCGCGTGGTGCCGGGGCGCAGCGTCTGGGCGCGCGTCGAGGCGCTCGGGCTCAATACGGAGTTCGTGGGCGGCGTGCTCGTCGCGCGCTTGATCGAAGGGATGCGATTCGCGCTCGGCCCCATCATGGCCGTGCGGCGCGAGGTCGTCCGGCAGATCGGTGGCCTCGACGTGCTCGGCGCGTATCACGCCGACGACTTCCGGCTCGGGCAGCTCGTCGCGGCCGCCGGGTGGCAGGTGTGCCTGTCGGCGGCGATCGTCGAGCATCGCATCGATGCGCCCGGCGTCCGGGAGAGCCTGCGGCACCGCCTCCGCTGGGCACGGAGCACGCGCTGTTCCCGGCCGTGGGGCTACGTCGGCCAGGTGTTCACCTACCCGGTGCCGGTGGCCCTGCTGCTCTGGGCCGTGCGGCCGGCGTGGTGGCCGCTGGCCGTCGCGGCGCTTGTCGTCCGGGCGGCGGCCGCGTGGGCCACGGCCGGTTCGGTCCTGCACGATCCGCTGACGCGGCGATGGTGGCCGCTCCTGCCGCTGCAGGATGTCGTGAGCGCCGCGTGCTGGATCGGGGGCTTTTTCGGGCGCGACATGACCTGGCGCGGTCATCGCTATCGGTTTCTGGCCGACGGCCGAGTCGAGCGGATCGCGGCGGCGATGTCGGAGTGAACGGGCGATCGGCTCAGCGCGAGACGGTGGCTGCGACTCCAGCCGGACTCGCCGCGGCCCAGTGGCGCCCGTCGGTCGAGGCGACGAACGTGTGCGCAATGGCGGGGGGCGGCTCGTCGACATCGAAGCCCGCGCCGCCGCCGTAGCGCACCTGCCGGGTGTTGTAGGCGCGGAGGCTTTCTACATTGGACCGGCTGCGCGCCAGCAGATCGGACGTGGCCTCGATGGTGGGCTCGATCGCACGCGGCTGCTCGCGCCACTCGATGAAGACGCCATTGGTGTTTTGCAGCAGCCGCCGCAGGAACTCCACGTAGCTCTGGCTATCGCGCCCGGTGTCGTACAGGCCGAGTAATCCGCGGTAGAACAACGCGTATTCCAGCCGGAGCCTCGTCTCGAATTCGTTCATCGCCAGCTCTTCGGAGAGTCGTCCGCCGAGCACGGCGTTGACCGAACGTGCCGCGAGCAGGGCTCCATAGGTCGCGAGGTGCACGCCCGAGGACAACAGGACGTCGACGAAACAGGCGGCGTCGCCCACGCGCACGATGCCCGGCGCCCAGAAGCGGGTCTGGCAGTACGAATATTCACTGCGTGTACGGACCTCGTCGAAGGGAGGGGTCGTGCACGGCGTCGCCTGGCTGAGCATCCCGGCCACCATCGGGCACTGGTCGATGCAGTGGGCGAGCGCCTGGCGGGCGCCCCGCTGCACGCGTGCGGCATCGGCGGCATCGACGACGGCGCCGATGCTCGTCAGGCGGTCGGACAAGGGAATGTGCCAGAGCCACGCGCGATCGGACGTTTCGAAAAAGGTGTTGCCGTCGAGCGGGGCCTGCAGCCGTCCGGCACCTTCGAAATAGCCGAAGATTCCGATCTTCCGGAAGAATGTCGAATACTCGCGCGTGCCTCCCATCTGTGCTGAGAGCGCGCCCTGCCCGGTGGCGAGCGCCACGATGCGCGCGTCAACCTCGTGCGCGACGCCCCGCTCGTCCTCGTAGCGCACGCCACCGACCGTGCCCGCCTGCTCTCGCACCGCGGTCACCGTGCAGCGCTCGCGGACCTCGACGCCGCGTTCGACCGCGTTCTCGAGAAACATCTGATCGAATTCGTGGCGTGGCACGTTGAACGACGTCGGCGCGTTCGGCGGCAGCTCCCTCTGGCCCGGCGCCACGCGTCCGAAATTCATCGTCCATAGATCGTCGGGTCGGATTCCCCACGAAAACGTGGCGCCGCGCTTCACGACGAACCCGGCGGTCCGGATTCGCTCGCGAATGCCGAGCACATCGGCGAGTTGCCGGACGGTCGCTGGCAGCAGCGACTCGCCGATCTTGTAACGCGGCGACGCCTGGCGATCGAGGAGCAGCACGCGATACCCCTCGAGCGCGACAACAGTCGCCAGCGTGGCGCCGGCCGGCCCGGCGCCGACGACGACCAAGTCGTATCGATTCATCGATCTTCTCCGAAGAGCCGTGCGAAGGTGGTGGCCGCCAGCCGCCCCAACGAGCTCCGCGCTGGTGGCGGCGTCTCCGACGGAAAGACGACGCCGGGATTGATCACGTGGTCCGGGTCGAAGCGCGCCTTGAGACGTGCGAAGGCGTCGAAGACGTCCCGGCCGTAGTAGGCCTCGTAATCCAGGCGCCGGCCGATATTCTCCGCTTGAGGATACAGGCGGAGGCCCTGGCGCCGGGCGGTGGCCAGGAACCCGCGTTCCGCGTCGAGCAGGCGATCGTCCCCGGCCGGTGTGCCGATTCCGGTGAAGGTCGCCATCAATCCCATGAGTACGAAGCTGGCCTGGCGATCGTAGAGGAGCGGGGGATTGAAGCGGCGAAAGCGAACCTCGTATCGATAGCCAATCGGCTCGCCGTTGACGATCGGACCGACCCAGCCCCCCTGAGGTTGAAGGACGGAGGCATGGTCGCGGACCCACTGGCCGAGTGCGTGCCACGCTTCGTCTTCCTGCTCCGGCTGGACGAGATAACTGAACCAGCAGAGGATGCGTTCGCCGGCAGCGGAGGGCGGTCCATCGTTCACAGCCGGGTCGTCCGTCTGGAGACGGGGGATGCGACCGCTCAGCCCAAGCGGATACGGTGTCGCCGGGTCTGCGGGAAGGAGCGCGAGCGTGACGTCGACGATCACCCCGAACTGCCCGAAGCAGCCAAAGAGCCAGGGAAACGTTTCGTCTGAGTCGTCGATGTGTCGGACGGCACCCGTACCATCGACGAACGTGATCGCGCGGACGTGTTCCCAGAATCCGCCGTGCACCTCTGAAATCGAGGCGAGTGGGGGGCGCGCCTCAGTGGACATCGCGAGCCACCGTTCGCGATCATCCGGCGGCACGCGCAAGCCCATGCCGCCAGCACAGACGTACCCGCCGACGGTCGGTCCCGCCCAACCGCCGTGGTAGACCGGCATCTGGAGGCCGTGCGTGGCGACGAAATCCCGCACGTCCCAGACGAGCGCCCCGGCTCCAGCCCTGATTGTTCCGGGGGCCTCGAAGGAGAAACCATCGAGCCGGCTGGTCCGAATGAGGAGTTCGCCAGCACGCGGCACGGTGGCGCCGCTGAAGGTGTGGGCGCTGCCCCGCACGCGGATGGCTCGTCCCTCGGCCCGGGCCTGCCGAACGGCCGCCTGAACCTCAGCGGTCGAGGCGGGCTGGCAGACGTCATATGGATCCCAGGTCGTGTAGAGCTTTCCGTAATCCGAAAGCGGCTGGTCGTTCACAGTCATGGATCGTGCAGGACGACTGAGGCGCGCGCTGAATTCCGTGGACGCGACCGTGAGCGGATGCTAGCATGACGACCTCAGCCGGCGAAAGAATCCGACCAAGCGACCAAGTCAGGCGACCAGGTCGATCAAGTAAGGAGCGCGCATGAGCGTTCAGGATCTGAAGCGGTACGGGACCATGGCGGTGCAGGATCCGAAGGTGGGCCGCCGGGCTAAGGAAATCGGCCTGGCCAATGTCAAAGGCCAGGCGGCTTACGCGAAGACGCTGGGCTTTCAGTTCGATGAACGGGACATGGAGGCGCTGGCCAAGGAGATGACGCCCTCGGGCGAGCTCTCCGAGTCCGAGTTGTCATCCGTGGCGGGGGGCTTTGCGACCTCCGTGGCGGCCGCCGTAGTCGGTGCGGCAGTCGGCGTCGGGGCGGCGGCGACGGCGGTCACATCCACGACCTCCTCGGGTGGCTGGTAGGCGCGGAAATCGTCAGTAGACGAGCAGTAGAGGCGAGTGCTAGCATCTCAGCCTCAACCAGTGACGACAAGATTCCTTTGGAGGCGCGACTCTATGAGCGTTCAGGATTTGAAGAACTACGGAGCAATGGCGGCAAAGGATCCGAAGGTTGGCAAGCGCGCCAAGGAAATCGGCCTGGCGAACGTCAAGGGGCAGGCGGCGTATGCCAAGACTCTGGGCTTTCAGTTCGACGAACGCGACATGGAGTCGCTCGCCAAGCAGATGTCGCCGTCTGGTGAGCTCTCCGAAGCCGAGCTTTCGTCGGTCGCGGGCGGGTTTGCGACGGCCGTGGCGGCTGCTGTCGTCGGCGCGGCCGCCGGTGTCGTCGCGGCTGGCGCGGCCGTCACCTCGACCACCACGTCGGGCGGTTGGTAAGCTGAACAGCGTCCGCCGGGGCTCCTCGCGGAGCGCCTGCCGGCGGACGCTCTTTTCTGTCAGGCGATGGGCGCTCCGCTTCCGTTGAGCACGTGGTTCGGTCGGGCGATCTGCGCCTATCGCGTCGGTCGCGCGCGGCCGATTGCGATGTCCGACGGTCCTTCCGGCGCCCTGTTCCGCTCGCTGGCGCAGGCACACATCCAGACGCGTCTCTCGCACGCACATTATCGGGAGTACACGGCGATCCGCGACTGGTCGCGGCAGGCGGTCGCCTCGGCCCGCGGCGACGGTCTTCAAGCCGCCGAACGCCTCTTCGCGCGCGCTGAAACGCACCTCGCTGACGCGTCCCTCCCGGACGAGCCGCGTCTCCTGTCGGAGTCCTGGATCGAACAAGCCCGCGCGTACCTGGCCGCGCGCCTCCGTGACTGGCCGGGGGCGCGTTCGCACTTGTCGGCGGCGATGGCAGCCGACGCGGCGCTCGAAGACCAGTTCGGCTACGACGTGTTCCACATTGGCCGCGTGCATACGGTCCACCTGTGGCTCCGCACGGAGGCGCAGGCCGGCGATCGCGCGGCGGCGATCGACCTCGCGCAGGAAATCATCGACTACGTCGCCGGATCGCGACCCGCGTTGTCGATCGGGCAGGGCTGGAGTGCGGAGCGGGCCGCGGCGGTGCCGGAGGCGCTTCGCGTGGCGATGGTCGCGCGCGTCGCGAGCGAGGTTGGGGCCGTGCTCGCCGATGCCGATCAGGACGAGGCCCGGGCGCTGCTCGGACGGATTCCGGGCTGGCAGCGTTTTCGGAGCCATCCCGTGCTCGGCGAATTCTACGACTGGGGTGTGACCAAGACGGCATGCGTGTCGGGCGATACGGCCGGTTTTCTCGAGCGCGCCGAGCCGATCCTGGCGCAGGGGCGGTGCGAGACGACGCTCTGGTACGCGGTCGCGCTGGATGTGTACCGGGCGCTCGCCGCGCTGCGGCCCGAAGCGGCGGCGCTGTTCCAGTCGGAGCTCAGGGCTGACATCGAGTCCTGGCGGGCCGTGCCGATCGATGTTCAGACGCCGGCCCTGTCGTCGCTCCTGGCTCGTGAGACCAGCCAGGCGGCGCCGCGCGCGTTTCGGCACACGCTGCCGGCGCGGCGATTTCACGTCTGCACGGTTGGCCTGCCTCGGACGGGGACGACGTCGCTCTATACGCTGTTCGAACAGTTTCGAACCGGCAACGAATTCATGGAGCGCGAGACGATCGGGCACTGCGTCGATCGCACGCGAGGAGATCTCACGACATCGCAGCTCGAGATGTTCCTGCGCCGCAGGGATGTGGAAGGCGGCCTGGAGATGGATTCGGCCAGCTTCCATCACCTTGTCCTCGATCTCCTGATCGCGCACCGGCCGGAGACGAAATTCATCTTCACCGTGCGTGCGCCGTACGAGTGGGCGAATTCGTATCTCAAGATGTTGTTGGGCTGGCACCAGCGATTCACCGCGGCCGGCGCCGAGGTGCCGGAGTGGATGGCGGGCTACGGCACGATGCTGTTCGGGGAGTTCTCCTGGGCCTGGGTCGCGTCCACCAGTTCGATTCAGCGGAGCGCGCACCATCTGGCGGACATCTTCGTACGTCACTGGGCGGAGGCGAATCGTCGCGTGCTGAACCTCCTGCCGCGCGATCGCGCGCTCATCGTCCGGACCGAGGAGCTGTCGGCCCAGCGCGCGGCGATCGCGGCATTCATGGGCCTTCCAGTGGACCGCCTCACCGGACCGATCCACAGCAACGCGGGCGCCGATCGCCGCGATCTGCTGGCGGATGTCGGTCGAGCGTGGGTCGAGGAGCGCGCCCGGCACTACGGCGCCGACGTGCTGAGGGCGGCGGGGCTCATGCCGGGAACGGTGCCGGCATGAAATACGATCCGTCGCTCCCGGTGGCGGTGTTTCTCGGTCCGTCGCTCGATCGCGGGACGGCCTGGTCCATCCTGCCTGCCAACTACTATCCGCCGGCCCGGATGGGTGATCTCTATCGGCTGATGACGTGCGGGGTCCGCGTGGTGGTTATCATCGACGGCGTGTTTCACCACACCGCACCGGTCTGGCCGCGCGAGATCCTCGCGGCGCTCGACAACGGCCTCACCGTCGTCGGCGCGTCGAGCATGGGCGCGCTGCGCGCCCTCGAGCTCGAGCCGTTCGGCATGATCGGCTGCGGCACCATTGTCGACTGGTACCGCACCGGTCGCATCGAAGGCGACGATGAAGTGGCGCTGATGCACGCCCAGGAGGAATTCGGCTATCGCGCCCTGAGCGAGCCGCTGGTGAACATTCGCGAGGTGCTCGCGCGCGCGGCGGACGAGGGTGTGATCACGACCGCGCAGGAGGCGCGGCTGGCGGCCGGAATGAAGGCCCTGGACCACACGCGTCGGAGTTATCCGGCGCTGTTCGCGAGCGAGGCCTTCACGGAGCTGCCGGCGGCGGCGCAGGCCGCGATCCGCGACATCGTGGTCGCTGGCGGCGAGAGCCTGAAGGCGCGGGATGCGCGGGCCGCGCTCGAGTGGGTGGCGGTCTCGCTGGATCGCCTGCTCATCGAGGCCGCGGCTGATCGCCCGGCCGCCGATAGGACGGCCTCGCGCCGGCGCATCGCGCGACCCGACGAGGTGCTCCTCCGGGGTGTGCCGATGTCCGATGGCGATCTGGTGTCGCTGCGCGATCTGCTGGTGCGGGCTGCAGAGGATCGCCCGTGGGCGGAGCGCACGGTTCGCGCCTCGGCTCGGCGCGTATTCCTCCAGGACTGGCTGCGCACGGCCGGCATTGAACCGCCCGCGCGCACGACGGAGCGATTCGCGGCGGCATGGCGGCGGCGCTCGGGTTTCGACGGGACGAAGGGCTGGTTGGCGGCGAACGGGCTGACGGCGGGCGAGCTCCACGAGGAGTTGGCGGCGCGGGCCGCGGAGGCGTGGCTGGACGCCGAAGGACCGGCAGCGTTCGACCTGGCGTGTTCATTTCTGGAGGCGTGGGCCCTCACACGCGGCATCGAGCCACCACCGACGACCTCGTGCCGCACGCTCGATGAGCGGCTGCTCGATCAGGGGCCGGGCTTTTTCGGATTCGATCTGTGGTCGCCCGACGTGGCCTGCATCCGCGAGCTGCAAATACAGGGCGACATCGCGCAGTGGGCGGGGAGGCCAGCCGATGCCGGCGCTCGCGCAGTATAGCGTCGGCACACGCCGGATCGTGCCGCCCGAAGAGACGCTCGCGCGGGTGACCCCGCACCTGCCTGTCTGCGGCATCACCAGATGCACGTCCGTCACCGGGCTGGACTCGCTGGGGATTCCGACCTACTGCGCCATCCGACCGGGCGGGCTGCTTCTGCAGGTTTCCAACGGCAAGGGGATCACGGACGTCGCCGCCCGCGTGTCGGCGTTGATGGAAGCCATCGAGCTGCACCACGCCGAACACCCGGCGCCCGAGCGCCTGCGGCGGACGAGCCTGGCGCAGCTCAGGGCCGAGGGGGCCGCCGTGCTGCCGCCTGCCGATCTCGAAGGCTTCCGCGGCGGCTATTTCGGCGAGCGCTTCGTCTGCGACTGGACGGCCGGGGAGAGCCTCACGGATGGCCGAACGGTCTGGGCGCCGGCGAGTGCGGTCTATTTCTTCTGCACGCCGGGGTTGTTCAACACGTCGACCAACGGCCTCGCGAGCGGGAATCATCGAGCGGAGGCGACGCTGCACGCGCTGTACGAGCTCATCGAGCGCGATGCCGCATCACGGCTCAGCGTCGACGGCCAGATGCAGATTCGCGACCGGGCCCGCGTGGTCGATCCGGCCAGCGTCGACGATTCCCCGCTGCGAACGCTGTTCGAACGCATCGAACGGGCCGAGACGCACGCCGTGCTGATGTGGCTGCCGAGTGCCATCGGGCTCCACACCTTCTGGGCGGTGCTCCTGAACCGGCGGCCGCTGGCCTCCGTGTCCACGCTCAACATCGGCTGGGGCACGCACGTCGACAAGCGGATCGCGGCGTCGCGGGCGCTGACCGAGGCGGCGCAGTCGCGCCTGGTCTTCATCCACGGCGCGCGCGAAGATTTGCTGACCAAAGAGGTGTACCACGCGCGGCAGCAGCCGGGCGAGAGCCGCGCGTTCCGCTACTTCGATGGCCTGCGGCCCTCGACGAGATGGCCGGAGCTGGATGGTTTCGCCACGCTGCCGATCGAGGCGGACCTCGAGAGGCAGGAAGGGCGCGTGGTGGCGGAGCTGACGCGCGCCGGACACGATCGGCTCGTGCGATTCGACCTCACGGATCCCGCGCTCGGGATTCCCGTCGTGAAGGTGCTGGCGCCGTCACTGCGCTTCAACGCCAGGCTGTTTTGAACTGGAGAGGGGACGACTATGACCGAGGCATTCCGTTCGGGCCGGCCGATTTCGGTGCAGCGCTACTCAGACCTCTTCGAGGGATTCGAGCCGGAGGAGTTGCGGCTGATCCCGCAGTTGAAGCGCTTCTTCGAGTGTTACGAAGGGGACCGGGAGCTCCGTACGAACCTCGAAGCGGGGATGGCGACCGCCGAGCAGCTCGCGCTGCTGCGTGAGATCGGCATTACCTTCGACGTCGACGAGCTCTCGCCGTTGTGGAAGGACAAGCGGGTCTTCGAAGACGCGCTGATGAATCCGGAGGAGTCGGATCCCAAGGATGTCACCGACCTGCTGGCGCGCAGTCCGCTGTTGAATCTCTGGGCCCGCTTCGTCATGAAGAAGGCGGAGATGTACCGGGCGCAGCGGCACTTCTGCACCCATCAGCCTTCGAGCTCACCTCGCTACACCGCCTGGCGCCGCCGGCGGTTGGCGGCCGTGCGCAGCGAGCTCGGCATGTACGGCTACAACATCGACCATCCACAGCTCGCGATCGAGCTCGCCGTGGGGTGTTCGGTCGGCTGCTATTTCTGCGCCTTCGACGCCAAGAAGCTGGCCCGGCTCTTCGACTACACCGTGCCGGAGAACCGCGCCCTCTTCCGCGGCGTGGCGGGCGTGTTCCGCGATCGACTCGGCTGGTCCGCCGGGCACGCGCTCCTGTACTGGAGCACCGAGCCGGCCGACAACCCGCACTACATCGACTTCCTGCGGGACTACGAAGAGATCACCGGCGCCACGCTCTGCACCGCCACGGCGCGGGCCAATGACGAGTGGGTGGCGGATCTCATCGCGTTCTATCGGCGGCAGACGCTGCCGTGGCCCCGGATCAGCGTGCTGACGCGCAGCATCATGTATCGCCTGCACAAGCGCTTCACGCCGGAGGAGGCGCGCGACATGATCATGCTGATGCAGCAGAAGGACAGCGAGGACCTGCGGACGAAAGTGCCCGGCGGGCGCGACCGGATGCTGAACCAGCTCGAGACCTACACCGATCTGCGCAAGCTCGAAGACGTCGACCATCGTCCGGCCGACCTGTTCGTCCCGCAGGGATCGATCGCGTGCGTGTCGGGCTTCCTGGTCAATCTGCTCGATCGCACCGTGAAGCTCATCTCGCCGTGCTATTCCTCGCGCCAGTACCCGTACGGCTACCGCACCTTCGACGAGGCGACGTTCGCCGACGTCGAAGATTTCGACAGGGTCATCGGCGACATGATCGATCGGAAGATGGTCTTCGAGCCGTATCCCGCGATGCCCATGCGCTTCCGGGACGATCTGGCCTACCGCCCGAAGGCGGAAGGCTTCCGGCTCGTCTCTCCGAACCAGGTGCACCACTGCGCGCAGGATCCGGTCTACGCACCTCTCGGCGAGCTGATCGCGCGCGGAACGATGACCTACGACGAGGTCTGCGACGAGCTGATCGGTGCGCACCGGTTCAACCCGATGCAGGTGGTTGCGGCCATCAAGAGCCTGTTCGACGAAGGATTCCTCGACGAGCTCTCGGTGGAGATCCCGGACGTCGAGTTGCTCGCCGGGTCGTCGCAGGAAATGTCGGCTGCCGGATAGATCCGCGCTTACGGGGCGTACCAGCCGTCTTCCATGGCGGCTGGTGCGTTCGGATCCAGAAACTGCCCGATGCTCACCCCGGGACGAGCCACACCAAGATAGGCCTTCGCTTCGGTGAAGCGATCGTCCACGAACGCCAGCTTCACGTGGTGGATGTTTCGAAAGAGCACCGGCGAGAGGAATCCGCTCCGGCTCACCGAGAGCTGCTCCGAGATTGAGAAATCCGTTCGCTGAGGAAAGCGCGCGATGGCCCGGCGCTTGGCCGGACGGCACAGGCCTCGCGCCCCGCCCAGGAAATCGAGCAGCGGAATCCACTGGTCGCTCGACGCGTTCGTCCAATCCAGATAGCACTCGATCCCGAGCTTGGGCCCGAGCCCCGCGGCCGTGACGTCGACATCGACGGCGATCGCGCGCACGAGCCCATCGAGCGCGCGAAGCTCCTCGCGCAGCGCATCGAGATCGCCGGACCATCCGGCCGACCCGAGCCATGCCGGCACGGCGTTCGATGCGATCGCGTTGATGCACACGCGCAGGACGACATCACCGCGCAGCCGCATCGCCCCGACCTGGAACGCGCGGGCGCCGGGCGGCAGCTCCCGGACGAGGGGATCGAGGAGATCGCGAGGGAGGTGCCGAGGGTACGGCGCGAACGCGCGCCCAACGGCTTCGAGCAGATCCATCAGCGCCGGACCGCTCGTGATCGGCGCGCGCTCGGGTCCCCAGAACACGCACGGCACGGCGAGGGCGTCGGCGGCGGAGGCGCGCGCCGCCACCAGGTCGAACTCGAGCCAGAGATTCCGCACGAGTCCGTGCAGCGCGTGGGCGCGATCGCCCCAGGTCATCGCGAATTGGCGCAGCGCCCGCCATGTCTCGGCGGTCGCACAGAGGCGGTCGATGGCGGCGCTGGATCCGGCGAGCAACGCATGACCGGGCGCGCCGCGCTTGATCTCCACCAGCACGTCGAGCTCGGGACGATCGTCACCAAGACGCGTCTCCACGCCCCAGAAGGTCGACAGCGTCGCCGGCAGCCGCCGGCAGGCCGCATCCAGTGCCGTCCAGGCGTCGCCGCCGGCCAGGTCGGGCGTGAACGACGGCGCGCAGTCGCGCAGGACGTCGGAGAGGCTCGCTTCGTTCGCGGTGTGGCCCGGGTCTGGCTCAGTTCCTGACAATTTCGTTGCGGACCAGGAAACGATGGTGGAAGCGCATCGGCACGCCGACTGCCGTGGTGATGAGCGTTTGGTGATCGGTGACGAGCCCCTCGTCTGCCTGAATGTGGAGGTGCGGTTCGGACGCGTTGCCGCTGCTGCCGGCGTGGCCCACGATCTGCCCGTCTGCGACATGGGCGCCGCGCGTGACGGCGACCGTGCCTTCCTTCAGATGCGCCAGCAGGATCGTGTGGCCATCACAGAACAGCGTGACGTAATTGCCGGCGAGTCGTTCGGGGTTGTCTTCGGGCTGCAGGCTGTCCGGGATGCCATCGTGGAGGTCGATCACCTGGCCGGCGCACGGCGCGAACACGGGCATGTCGAAGACCTGATACTGATCCAGGGCGGCCGGCCGCAGCCCGTGCGCCCGGAACCCGCGCGGTCCCAACGCCACGATGTCCAGGGCGAAGCGCTGCCCGGGCTCGCCGTAGTGATGGTTGAGCAGCCTGCTGTTGCCGCCCTGCACGATCTCGAAGCGTCCGCCCCGGAGCGGAAACGTGAGCTCGACGCCGGGTCCGGAGACTGATCGGGCACGCGCCACGGCCACGTTCTGGATCCCGAAGATCAGTACGACGAACGCCAGGACGGCGATCTGCGTCCACGCGCCGGGCCGGCCGCTCGGCCACCACGGCGCCTGCCGCACGCGAAGGATGAGCACGACGAGCGCCGCCACGTACAGGGCCGCGAAGACGTACGGCCACTCGTTACCCACCCAGGACCAGACCGTCCCGGCGCGCGACAGATACAGGATGCAGGTCCCGGCCACGAGGGCCACGAGGGCAGCTTCGAGGCGGGTGTGCGCGCGAGACACTGCCACCCATACCGCCAGGAACACTGGAATCAGCAGGTTCGCGATGAGCGTGGCCGCGAGGGCGAGATCGGCGCGCATGGAGGCCGTCCTACACCGGGTGCTGGCCGGTGGCTTCGCAGAGTGACGTGATGACGGCGCCCAGCCCGGACCGGCGCGCGGGCGACGCCCGATCGAGCAGGACGCGCAGGTGCTCCATCACCTCGGTTTCGGCCCGGTGGTCGTCGGCGGTCATCAGGGCGCCGTATTGAAGCGAGTACCAGAAGTTCACCTGGACGGCGGGACCGTCCGTGATCTCGACGTGATGCCACCAGTACGGCGGGATGTAGAGCATCTCGCCCGGGCCCAGCCGCAGATCGTGAGCGGGGCGGACGTCGGCGAATCGAGGGAAGGCGGCCGGATCCGCGGTGTGCGGGTTGCCGACGAGCGAGAAGTGGGGCGGCGTCGACTCGTCGGTCGGCTCCCGAAGCGCGTACGCCGGATACAGGGCGCGTCCCTGCCCGGGCGCATAGAGTAGGACGCGGCGCTCGCCGCGCACCTGGCACATCAGGTTGTCCACGTAATCGAAGTGCAGCGGTGACGAGCAACCGGCGCCTCCGAGCCAGAGATTCACTTCCACCAGGTGATCCGGATAGAACAGCGGACGGCGGACGTCCCGGAGCAGGCCTGGAAAATCCTGCAGGCCTCGTTGCTTGGCGTAGAAGAGCGAGCCCTCCGGAAACGGATCGGCCGGCCGCGTGTTCCACAGCCGCTCGACGATCTCCGAGAGCGGCAGCCACTGCTCGAGGGGGCGCATCGGCATCCCGCGCCGCGGGGCATGGAATACCGGCAGCGGTGAGCCGTTCTTCACTTCCGCGTCGCGGAGGTACGCGTAGTCCCACAGCCGCAGTGCCGGCCACTGCTCCATCGCGCCCGTCACCACGAGCGGCTGGCCCTGGGCGGCAAGGTCGGGAAAGCGCGACGCCGTCTCAGCGTCGAGCATCATCAAGCCGGCGGAAGTGATGGCCATGGGGAGCGCTCGGCTATTATAGCGGCCATGGCCGATTTCGTCGTGACCGGCACCGGGCGCTGTGGAACGGCGCACTTCTGGCGTGTGCTGCGGCGTCTGGGGATCGAGGCCTCGCACGAGACCTTCTTCACGGCGTCGCGCCGCGGGTTCGACGAAGATGATCGACGCGCCTACCGGAGCGCGCCCGCCAACGACGTCTCGCTGTTCGCCGCGCCGTTTCTCGCCGACGCCGGTGTGGCCTCGATCCACCTCGTTCGGGATCCCGTCGACACCGTCAACTCTCTGCTGCACCTGCGGCTGCCCCTGTCGTGCTCACACGAGCTGTGCGAGTTCATCAGGTACTGGATCGAGCCAGAGGGCGACTCGGACGAAGAACAGTGGGCCGACTACTGGATCAAGTGGAATGCGCTGTGCGCGCGCGCGGCCAGCGTGACCGTGCGCGTCGAGGCGCTCTCGAGCGGCGAGCCGTCCGACGATCCGATCGGCGCCATCGTAGGGTCGGCTGATTTTCTGCGCGAGTGGCAGGGCCTGCCGCGCACGACCAACCGGCTCCATGCCATCCAGAGAAACCTGGTGCCCGACCACGTGGCGGCCAGATTGCGCGGGGCCGGCACGCCGTACGGGTACGGCGCCTGATCTGCATCTGATCTGCAAACCATTGACCGGCTGAGCAGTTTCCAGCTATCCTCGATGCGCCCACCCGGGCGCCTACCGATCATTCTCAAGGAGTTGCGCGTGCG
>JANWLS010000212.1 GCA_025450765.1 Vicinamibacterales bacterium
ACGCCCGGCAGATCCTTCACACGGCCGCCGCGGATGAGCACGAGCGAGTGCTCCTGAAGGTTGTGCCCGACGCCGGGAATGTAGGTCGTCACCTCGATGCCGTTGGTGAGCCGCACGCGCGCGACCTTGCGCAGCGCCGAGTTCGGCTTCTTGGGCGTCTGGGTGAACACGCGCACGCAGACGCCGCGCTTCTGCGGACTGTCCTGGAGCGCGGGACTCTTCGTTTTCGTCTCGATCTTCCGGCGTCCGCGTCGAACGAGCTGGCTGATAGTCGGCACAGTAGCTAAGCCCTTACCTGGAACAGCCCCACAAAGCCGTCACGGCCGCCGCCACGCAGGGACAACGCCCGCGACACGCGGTGGCCAGTTCGAGTGCTTCAGGCCTAAAAGCCGTTGCCGGCTTGGCGCCCGAAACGGTGACCCTAAAGGAGATGTAGTGGCGAGAACCGACGCGGTCTCGCTGGAGCCCCTGCTCGTGCCGGGGCGCCTGTCCTGAGCATCGTCTCAGCCGCCGGGGTTGGCTGGTCCGGCGGTCGAAGCTAGATAGGGTGTCCTAGCCTCAGGAAAACCCAACGAATATACCACGGCTTAAAATCTCGCCGCAAGTGGGCATTCTTAAGGCGGGGCTCTGCCCCGAACCCCGGCTCACTCCGCTGCGCTCGCGCTCCAGCTCGCTCCGCTCCGTTCACACACACGAATTCCTCGTGTTCTGATACAGTCTCTGGGATCGATCCGGCGGAATTCCGCTGTCGGCCGTGCGGCCACGGCGGCGGCCGGCAGGTGTACTGACAGGAGGACCCATGCGGAACGCGCGATCATTCATCTTCGGGACGGCCGTCCTGGCCCTGACCTTCGCCGGCCCCGGGCTGCTCGCGGCGGGACAGACGCCGCCTGCGCCCAAGAACGTTCAGGTACTGACCGGAATGTCCCTGAAGGACATCCGGGCCGACATGCAGATCGTCTCGCAGTCGCTTGGGGTGCAGTGCACCTTCTGCCACGTCGCCGGCAACTTCGCCAGCGACGAGAAGCCGCAGAAGGCGACCGCCCGCAAGATGATGACGATGGTGAAGGACATCAACGCGAAGTACTTCCCCCGCCGGAATGGCGCCGAGACGGCCAACGCCGACCCGATCAAGGGCCGCGTCAGCTGCTACACCTGCCACAACGGCGCGACCGAGCCGAAGCGGTTGCCGCCGAGCGCGGCGCCTGGCATGTAAGAGAAGAAGAGACGAGGCGGTAGGCGGTCGCCTACCGCCGACCCGTTACTTCAGCGTCGCCAGGTAATTGGCGACATCCTTGATTTGCTGGTCGGTCAGGACCCCGCCAAAGGCCGGCATCATCGCGTTCTCATCAATCGAGCCGGGATCGGTAATCCACTTGTGCATCCAGTCGGCGGTGCGCTTGGTGCCTTCGTGCGAGAGGTCGGGCGCGCCGTTGGAGGCGAGGCCATCGCCCGCGAGCGTATGGCACCCCATGCAGCGCGTCCCGAGCACCACGCTCGCCTCGCGCGTCTGGGCGTCCACCGTCGGCGGCGGGATGTCCTCCCGCAGTTTCTTGGCGTAGGCGAGCACGGCGTTCACCTGGAGCGTGTTGAGCGCGCCGGCGGGCGGCGTCCGCAGCCCGGGTGCGATCATCTCCGGATCGCTCAAGTGTCCTTTGATCCAGAAATCGTCGTGCGTCAGCTTCGCCGTCCCGAGCACCGCCGCCGCGCCGCCGTCGGTGTGGCAGGAGGTGCACGGCGAGGACGCGGCGATCGTCTGACCGGCGATGGCCGCGGGGCTCCAGGTGGCGAGAGCCGGCTCGGTCGGCGTGTCGCGCAGCCCGAGCGAGGTGAGCGTGGCCACCGCCCCGATCGCCAGCACCGTCACGCCGATCACGACGGGCCGCTTCAACGGACGCCGCTCCGGCTTGCGATCGAAGAACGGCAGGAGCAGCAGCACGACGACGACCAGCGTCGGGATGCCGATGGTCGCGACCGGTTCGAGCGCGCCGTGAAAGTACTTGAGCATCTGGAAGAGGCTCAGGAAGTACCACTCCGGGCGCGGCACGTACGACGCATCGGCGGGATTGGCCGGGGCTGCAAGCGTCGCGTGGCCATACACGGCGAAGCAGAAGAGCGCCGCGAAGACCGCCGCCACCCCGAGGGTGTCCTTGATGGCGTGGTCCGGATAGAACGGGTGCATCCGCCCGGCGCGCGGCCGCACCGGGCCGGAGATGCCGTGACGGCGCATCAGGAACAGGTGCAGGAGGATGAAGGCGACGAGCCCCGCCGGCAGCAGGATGACGTGCATCGCATACCAGCGGCTCAACGTCATCGCGCCAACATCAGGCCCGCCCTTCATCAGCGCGGAGACGTACGATCCGGCAAACGGCGCCGTCTTCGCGATGTTCGTCGTGACGACCGTCGCCCAGTAGGCGCGCTGATCCCACGGCAGCAGATAACCGGTCAGCGCGAAGCCCAGGATGAGCAGCAGCAGGAAAACGCCCGACAACCAGGTGACCTCGCGCGGCTGCTTGTAGGAGCCGAAGAAGATCACGCGCAGCATGTGGACGACGGCCGCGATGACGATGAAGCTGGCGCCGTAGAAGTGCAGCCCGCGCAGGATGTGCCCGAACGTCAGCCCGTGCATGATGTACTGCACGCTGTCGTAGGCGTAGGCCGGCGTCGGCACGTAATACATCATCAGCACGAAGCCAGTGACGAACTGGATGCTGATGAGGGCGAGCAGGATGCTGCCGAGCGTGAACCACCATCCGGTGCCGCTCGGCAGCGGCTCGTCGAGCAGGACCTTGAGCGCCGTCTGATAGCCGGTCCGGTCGTGACACCATTGGGACACGCGGCCTCGGGCGTGCGGCTCCGGCACGTCCTTCACGCTGTTGCCTCGGGTTTCCATCAGAGCTCTATGAAAATTTGGTTACTGCTGTCGGTGCGCGTCGCATAGGTCGCCAGCGGCCGCGGCGGCGGGCCACCAATCACCTTGCCGGTGATGTCGTATTGGCCGCCGTGGCAGGGGCACTGGAACAGCCGAGCCTCCGGATCCCAATGCACGTGACAGCCCAGATGCGTGCAGACCGACGAAATCGCCCGCACCTCGTTGTCCGTACCGCGCACCAGGAAGACGACCTCATGGTCGACCGCCTCGTAATAGCCTTGCTTGTGCACGACGCGCAGCGTGACTGGCTTGGGATTCTGGGGCTGCAGGCCGAGCACGCGGCCGGCGGGCAGCCACTGCGTCGAGTCCTTCTTGAAGCTGGGAGCGGCGATGGCGACGCCGGCCACGACGGCGACCACCGCGCCAATCGCGCCCGTCACGCCGTTGATGACCCACCGAAAAAGCCCGCGGCGATCGATCCCGTTATCCTGATTCTGCTCAGACATGACCCACTGCCGGAAGGAAAAAAACCACCCCTGTTGCGGCGATCTTATCAGATGCCGCCAGACACCCGCCCGAAAGACGACAATTAATTACATTAGAGGCCGTCAGACACGCAGACGTTGCGCGCGGAGGCACGCGCCGATCGGGCGAATGAGTTACCATCGTCCGGCACGTGGATTTTTCGAACCCACGACCCATTCACATCTGCCAGACGGTCGAGGAGTTGGACGCGCACTTCGCCGCGTACGGCCAGCGCGCCCGCACGACGCCCCTCATCCCCGTCGGTGATCCCGAGAGCGGATCGACCGCAGGCGTGCTCATCACCGGGGCCACGCGCGAAGCCCGCATCGAGGCGGCCCTGCGCCTGGTGTACGAGTGGCTCGAGCGATCGCCGCGCGCCCTCGCGCTCTGCGACGACGATCCGGCCGGTTGGCCGTTCCGCCTGCTCACCACGCCGCCGCTCGCCGCACACGCGCAGCCGGTACTGCTCGTCCACGATCTCGAGCTGGCGTTTCCCAATCGCGAGGTCGGCGGCGCGCGCCTGGTGCTCACCCAGTCGAGTTACCTGGTGCAGCGGCGGCTCGATCTGCTCGATCAGTTCCCCCGGGCGCTCTTCGTCGCGACCGCCGACGAGCACCGCCTCGGCGAGGTCGCCGGCGAGGCCTTCGCCGGGCGGGGTCCCTGGTGGCGCGTCCGCCTAGTGCAGCTCCCCGGCGCGATGGACGGCGGCCTGAACGGCCACCAGACCGCCGGGCCCTCCTCGCTCGACGGCCTCGATGCCGACGCGCTGCTGCGGGTGGCCTATCACACCGACTCCCCCGCGCTGCGCCTCGAAGTGTGCCGGCGCGCCGTCGCGCTGCGTCCCGATTGGGCCGCCGCGCACCTCACGCTCGGCGGCGCCTGCCGCGAGCACGATCGGCTCGACGAAGCGCGCCACGCCATCGAAACCGCCGTTCGTCTCGCGCCCGACTGGGAAGCGGCGCACTACGAGCGCGGCAAGGCGTGGCTGGACCATCACGATCTCGAGCGCGCGCGCGATGCGTTCCGCCGCGCGGCCGAGCTGATGCCGACCTTCGCCGCGGCCCACAGCAACCTCGGCGCGGCGCTCGGCGAACTCGACGACATCGATGCCGCGGCCGCCGCCTTCAAGCAGGCGCTGCTCCACGATCCGAACGGCTTCCACGTCCTCAACAACCTGGGCGTCCTCGCGCGGGAGAAGGGGCATCTCGAGGAGTCGGAAGCGGCGTTCCGGCGCGTCATCGCCCTCAACCCGACCTTTCCCTTCGGCTACTACAATCTCGGGCACACGCTGTTCCTGCGTGGCGAGTACGCGGAGGCGGTCGTCGCCTACGAGGATGGCCAGCGGCGCGACCCGACCGGGAACCGCCGCCAGGGCTGTCGCCTGGGGCTGGTGCGGTTCGCCAACGGGGACCCGGACGGGGCGCTGCGGGACCTGGAGCGATTCACGGCGGGAGCCTCCGACGAGGAGCGCGCGGACCTCTGGGCCGAGGCCTGGGAGATCGTGACGGCGCTGCGGCGCGAACATCCGGGGCTGCCGGGAGGCGACCAGCTCGAGGCGCGCATCAGCCGGGAGATGCCTGAGGCCTGAGGCCCAAGGCTCAAGGCTCAAGGCCGACGATCCTGCTAAGATTCATACAGGATCGCCATCATGCCAGCACTGCCGCCACAGCCACCGGTTCGGCGCGGCGTGAGCCTCTCGCTCGGCCAGCTGGCCCGCGATCGCGGGCTGCGGCTCGCCGTGGGCCTCGCGGTGGCGGTCGCGATTCCGGTCGGCGTCCTCTTCTACTTCCAGTTCCGCTCGCTCTCCGACCTCGAACGCGCCTCCACGGTCGTCCTCCATCAGCTCAGCTCGTCGACCGCCAATCAGCTCGTCAAGACGGTCCAGGAGGACCTCAAACGGCCGCACCTCGACGTGCTCCTGCGCATCGGACAGAGCGAGATGGAGCCGATCAACGTCGCCGCGGTCGAACCGATGTTCCGCGAAGGGCTCCGCACGAATCCGTTCGTCGACGCGTTCTACATCTGGTCGGCGAACGATCCGCAGTACGGGAACAAGGTGCTCGCCTTCGCCCGCGAGCACCCGGTGCTGCCGGATTCGGAGGGACGCCTGCCGACGACCCCGGTCGCGATGCAGATGACGGCCGGCGTGCC